>JAZIHR010000118.1:0-9335 GCA_036678445.1 Alphaproteobacteria bacterium | reverse complement strand
GTGGGGGTGGAGGTCGGGGTGCTCATGCCTGCGGGATGCCGGACTGCGCGGGCTCTGTCCAGTGAAACCCGGCATGTCGGCAGGGCTTGCGACGGTGTCGCGGCAGAAGGGCTGCGCCGGGAGGGCTTGGGCGTTGCAAGGGTATTTGGGCCAGAAAGAAACCCGGTCGGCCGGGGCTATCACGCCGCGGTGCGGCGATCGAGGCTGGCGATACGGGTCGAAAGCAGCCGGAACAGCCCGTCATGGTTGATCTCGCGGATGAACAATGCGTTGGCGGGCCGGTCGGTGGTGCCCCACCAGTCGACCACGGTCATGCCCCGGGTCAGGCGGCCTTGGGTTTCGATCTCGACATTGACGCGGCGGCCGGAAAACAGCCCGGGGTCGATGACCCATGCCACGGCGCAGGGATCGTGCAGCGGCGCCCCTTCGCGCCCGTATTTTGCCTGGTCGAAACGTTCGTAGAACGAGGTCCAGCTGGCGACGGCCTGCCCGACAGGGCCGGTTTCGCGTATCGCGTCAACCCATTCCCGGCTGGTCAGAGCCTTGTGCGTAACGTCCAGCGGCAGCACCACGATCTCGGCGCCCGAGCCGAAGACCCGGGCGGCGGCTTCGGGGTCGACGTGGATGTTGAACTCGGCGGCCGGTGTCACGTTGCCCAGTTCGGACCACGCCCCGCCCATCAGCACGATCCGGCCCAGCCGGGGAATGATGTCGGGCGCGCGATCAAAGGCGGTGGCGATGTTGGTCAAGGGTCCGATCGCGACCAGGGTGACGCTGCGGGCGGGTTCGCGGCGCAGGGTCTCGACGATGAAATCCACCGCATGGCCGGGGGCGGGCCGCATCCGGGGCGGCGGCAATTCGGTTCCGTCAAGGCCCGAGGCGCCGTGGACATGCTCGGCGGTGACAAGCGCACCAGACAGCGGCCGTTCGCAGCCGGGATGGACGGGCAGGTCGGCCCGCCCCGCGAGCTCGCAGATGGTCAGCGCATTATGCAGCGTCCGCTCCAGCGGGACGTTGCCTGCGACCACCGTCAGCCCCAGCAACTCGATCTCGGGCGAGGCCAGCGCAAGAAGGATCGCCACCGCGTCATCCTGCCCGGGATCGGTATCGATGATGATTTTCTGCGCCATGCCTGCGGTCCCCTTTGCTTGCGGCCGCCGCCCGGAAAGCGTCCGCGTCCTGACACGCAACCTAGCCTATCCTGCGTCGCCGCAAAAAGAGGGGCTTGGCGCCAGAAGCTCCCTTCTATGCTTCTTTCTGGCCTAAATACCCATGCGGCGCCGACGCAGGCCCTGCGCTGACGCCGTTACAGCCCGACGGCCATCCTTTCCGCCAGCGCGGTTTCCTGCGGATCGCGCAGTACGTAGCCGCGGCCCCAGACCGTCTCGATGTGGTTTTCGCCGCTCAGCGCCTCGGACAGTTTCTTGCGCAGCTTGCAGATGAACACGTCGATGATCTTGAGTTCCGGTTCGTCCATGCCGCCATAGAGATGGTTCAGGAACATTTCCTTGGTCAGCGTCGTGCCCTTGCGCAGGCTGAGCAGCTCCAGGATCTGGTATTCCTTGCCGGTCAGGTTGACCGGCCGCCCGTCCACCTCGACCGAGCGGGCGTCGATGTTGACCACCATGCGGCCGGTGCGGATCACTGCCTGAGCATGACCCTTGGAACGGCGGATGATTGCCTGGATGCGGGCCACCAGCTCTTCGCGGTGGAAGGGCTTGGTCATGTAGTCGTCGGCCCCGAAGCCGAAGCCGCGCAGCTTGATTTCCGTATCGTCGGCGCCGGTCAGGATCAGGATCGGCGTGTCGATGCGCGACAGGCGGATCTGGCGCAGGACTTCCATCCCGTTCATGTCGGGCAGGTCGAGGTCCAGCAGGATCAGGTCATAGTCGTAAAGCTTCGCGAGATCGATTCCCTCCTCGCCCATGTCGGTAAGATAGACGTTGAAACTGGCGTGGTTCAGCATCAGCTCGATGCTTCGCGCCGTGGTGGGGTCGTCCTCGACCAGCAGGATCCGCATGACGTGGTCTCCGTCTTTTCGCCTCAATACCTCCAGCATTGGCCCAATAGGTTAATATCTGGTGAACAGGTCAAGGTTTGTTCGCCCCTGCGTTGCGCGTGACACGGTTTTTCGGGATCGCCTTGATTTTCAAGGCGGCTGGTCCCAGACTGGCGACGGTTTCGATCCAGCCGTCAAGCTCTTCCGCGGTCAGACTGTAGCGTTCGATGGCTTCCTCCCGGGCCAGCAGCCCGTGTGTAATTGCCTCGACCACGACGGCCTTGCGCCGTGCCACCCAGCGTTCCTGCCCGCTGGGCAGGTCCGCCAGCGTCAGGATGCGGCCATCCGCAAGGGTAACTGTGCGCGGCCGGGACGATTTTCGGACAAACATGAATGTCCCCCTGAAGATTGCTCATGAGGCCATCTGCCACGAGGGGTCTTAAGTCCCGGTGAACGGTTCGGGTTGTAAATAACCGCATTTTTCCTATATTCCGCGCATTCGGGGAAAGCCCCGGCATCCGATGGACCGTTTCCGTGACAATGCATGACCCGCGCGGCGCGACGCACCCGCTCAACAGCCTTGGTTTTGCGCGCCCGCCCGCCGAAACGCGGGTGGTCGTCGCCATGTCCGGCGGCGTCGACAGTTCGGTCGTGGCCGCGCAACTGAAAGCCGAGGGCTATGACGTCATCGGCGTCACCCTGCAGCTTTACGACCACGGCGCGGCGCTGAAGAAAAAGGGCGCCTGCTGCGCGGGGCAGGATATCCACGACGCGCGCCGCGTGGCCGAACGCATCGGCATCCCGCATTATGTGCTCGATTACGAAAACCGGTTTCGCGAATCGGTGATCGAGGAATTCGCCGACGCCTATCTGGCCGGCGCCACTCCGGTGCCCTGCATCCGCTGCAACGAGCGGGTGAAGTTCCGCGACCTGCTGCAAACCGCGCGCGAGCTGGACGCCGACTGCATGGCGACCGGCCACTACATCCGCCGGCTCGACGGGCCGCAGGGGGCCGAACTGCACATGGCCGCCGACCCCGATCGCGACCAAAGCTATTTCCTGTTCTCGACCACGCAGGAACAGCTGGATTTCCTGCGGTTTCCGCTGGGCGGGCTGGCCAGCAAGGCGCAGACAAGGGCGCTGGCGGCCGAACACGGGCTGGTCGTCGCCGACAAGCCTGACAGCCAGGACATCTGCTTCGTCCCCGAGGGCAACTATGCCGCGGTGATCGAAAAGCTGCGCCCCGGCGCGGCCGAACCGGGGGACATCGTCGATCTGGACGGCAATGTGCTGGGCCGGCACTGCGGGGTGATCCACTACACCATCGGCCAGCGCCGGGGGCTGGGCATCGGGGGCTTGGGCGACCCGCTGTATGTCGTCCGGCTGGACCCCGAGTCGCGGCAGGTGATCGTCGGCCCGCGCACGTCGCTGGCCACCCGCATCGTGCCGGTGGCCGAGGTCAACTGGCTGGGCGGCGGCGATTTCGCCGCGCTGCCGGAAACCGAGATCATGGTCCGCATCCGCTCGACCCGTCCGCCGGCGCCGGCGATCCTGCGCCCGACCGGACCGACCACGGCCGAGGTCGAACTGGCCGCCGCGGAAGAGGGCGTCAGCCCCGGCCAAGCCTGCGTATTCTACGAAGCCGGCTCGACCCGTGTGCTGGGCGGCGGCTGGATCACCATCAGGGAAACACGACGATGACCGAACAGCTTGGCGAAATCGCCATCACGATGAACGACGGCAGCCCCGCCCGCCTGGACGACTGGCGGGGCAAGGTGCTGCTGGTCGTCAACGTCGCCTCGAAATGCGGGCTGACCCCGCAATATGAGGGGCTCGAGGCGCTGTATCGCGCCAAAAAGGAGCAGGGGCTGGTGGTGCTGGGCGTGCCCGCCAACGACTTCAAGCAGCAGGAACCGGGCACCGATGCGGAAATTTGCGAATTCGCCCGCTCGCGCTTTGACGTCACCTTCCCGCTGGCCGCCAAGACCGTGGTGACGGGGGCGGGCAAACATCCGCTCTACGCCCGGCTGACCGCCGACGCCCCCGATGCGGTGGCCGAAGCCGAGTGGCGCGAGCGCATCGGCGCCGGCGTCAACCCGAACCCCGAGGTGATGTGGAATTTTGAAAAGTTCCTGATCGGCCGCGACGGCCGCGTGGCGGCCCGCTTTGCCCCCGGCATCAAGCCCGACGACCCGCGCCTGACCGCGGCCATCGACCGCGCGCTGGCTACGAACTGATCCCGCCGTGACGGCCGGGTTTTCCCGGCCCGAACGTCCCGGACTTCTTTCTGGCCCAAATACCCATGCAACCGCGCCGCGGGACCTCCCGCGACGCCCTGCCGCGCTTAACCCGCAGCCGCAGCCGCCTGTTCGCGGATGCGCTGCACCATCGCCCGCAGCCCGTTCGAGCGCTGCGAGGACAGATGCGCGTCCAGCCCCAGCCGGGCCAGTTCGGCCGAGGCGTCCACCTTGGCGACCTGTTCCACCGGCAGCCCGGAATACAGCGCGTGCAGCACCGCGATCAGCCCGCGCACGATCAGCGCATCGCTGTCGCCCTGGAAATCGAAATGCCCCCCTTCGATCCGGGGCAGAATCCAGACCTGGCTGGCGCAGCCCTCGACCTTGGTGGCGGGCACATGCAGCGCCGGGTCCATCGGCGGCATCGCCCGGCCCAGTTCGATCACGTGGCGGTAACGCTCTTCCCAGTCGTCCAGAAAGGCGAAAGTATCGGCGATGTCTTCGAAGGCGGGCGTGGCCATGCTGGTCCTCGCATCAGGTCAGGGCGTCTCGATACCGCGTCGGGCGGGCAAGGTCAAAGCGGCTGCCGTTGGATGGAACCCCGCGCCACGCAGCCCCTTCCGGGCGCGCAGGCGATGTCCTATCAAGGCGCAGACGCAGCTTGGGGAAGGGCAAACGATGAACCGCGTATTCTGGCCGCTTGCCGCCTGTCTGATGCTTGCCGGCTGCGGCGGCGGCGACAGCAGCCTCAACCCCCTGCGCTGGTTCGGGGGCGGCAAGACCGCGGCGCGCGCGAACGATACGCTTGCACCCAAGGGCGGGTATGAAACCACCAGGGCCAACCGGCTGCCGGTCGCGCAGGTGCTGACCGCGCGGTGGGAGCAGACGGTCGAGGGCCGCCTGCTGGTCGTCACCGCGATGGCGCCGACAAAGGGCTGGTGGGATGTCGAGCTGGTGACCTCGACCCCCATGCCCGAGGGACGGGTGCGCCCTGATCCCGACGGGGTGCTGCGGCTGCAACTGGTCGGCGCACCACCGCTGCCCGGCAGCGCGGCGGCGGCGATGCCGGCCCAGCCGGGGGTCGATACGCTGACCGTGGCCTTCCCGATCAGCAACGCGGCGCTGGACCGGATCGATTCGGTGCTGGTGCAGGCCGGGCAGAATGCGGTGACGCTGCGCCGCTAGGGCGCAGCGCCGGGGGCGGGGGCTCAGCCCATCCGCCGCAGATAGGTCCAGGTCGGCACCCGCGCATCGCGGGCCACCGACCAGCTTTCCGCATCGCCCAGATAGGAAAACCCGGCATTGGTCAGCACCTTGGCGGAACCGGGGTTGTCCTGGAACGCCTCGGCGAACAGTGTGCGCGAACCATGCGGGTTGGCCGCGACCAGCGCCTGCACGGCCTCGGTCGCAAAGCCGGTGTTCCAGAACCCCGAGCCGATCCAGAAGCCCAGTTCGGACTGCTCCGGCTCGATCCGGGTCAGCGAAACCACGCCCAGCAGCTCGCCCAGCCCCGATTCGTCGGCGTCGATCGCCCAGACATCCTCGTTGCGGTCGGGCGACATGGCGCGGGCGACATATTGTTCGGCCGCGCCGGGGGGCAGGGGGTGGGGAATGGCGCGGGTGCCCTCGGCCACCCGGCGGTCGGCGGTGTAAAGCTGGATCAGCCCGGCATCGGCTGCCCGCAGCGGCCGCAGCAGGAAGCGCCCGGCCTTGATGACCGGCTGGCCGTTGGTGTGGCCGCTGTCGGTGGTCCGGTCGAAAACCTGCACGTCCGGCGCGGATTTCGTCACGAGTCTGGTCTGGTTCATCCTGCTCCCCATCGGCAGCCCGTCCTCCTCCTCAAGGCAGGGCGACCCTGAAACGACAACGGGGACCGGCGGCAGGCCGATCCCCGTTGCAGTGATCTGCTGTGATCGGCTTACTCGGCCGCGGTGGCCGCGGGCTGGATCGAGATATAGGTTCGGCCCTTCAGCCCCTTGCGGAACGCAACGGTGCCTTCGGTCAGGGCGAACAGCGTGTGGTCGCGGCCCATGCCGACGTTCTCGCCCGGCCACCAGGTGGTGCCGCGCTGACGCACGATGATGTTGCCGGGAACAGCCAACTGGCCGCCGAACAGCTTGACGCCAAGACGGCGCCCGGCGGAATCGCGGCCGTTACGGGACGAACCGCCTGCTTTCTTGTGTGCCATGGATCAGTCTCCTCAGCGGCTGGTGGCGGCTTCGGCCGCATAGGCGCGACGGGCCGCGCGGGCGCCGGTCGCTGCCTTGATGTCGGATTTGTCTGCGCCGGTTTCAAGGATGTCCGTCACGCGCAGCAGGGTCAGTTGCTGGCGGTGGCCGCGGGTGCGCTTGGACGAGTGCTTGCGGCGGCGCTTGACGAAGGTGATGACCTTGTCGGCCTTGATGTTGTCGATGACCTCGGCCACGACGCCGGCGCCGTCGACCAGAGGCGCGCCGACGGTGGCGCCGACCATCAGGATTTCGTTGAACTGGACCTTGTCGCCGGCGGCGGCGTCCAGTTTCTCGACGCGCAGCACGTCGCCGGGCTGGACCCGGTACTGCTTGCCGCCGGTCTTGAGGACTGCGAACATCTGTCGTCTTTCTCTTCTGCCGCGCCCTGTGGCCCCGGTTTCCCGGTGTTCGGCGGGCTTTCGCCCCTGCCTCGGACAGCGCATCCTTCGGGGGATGGTGTTGAAATCATCTGCGCCAGCTGCGGGCACAGGCCCGGCCGGTGCGCGGGTATATGGCGGATCGCCCGGCCCAAGTCAACGCGCAACAGCGCCGCGTCCGGCTTCTTCATCACGGAAATATCCTCCGGGCTTCCGGGCGCCCGGAACAGGAGGCGGATCAGAAAACAGCCCCCGAGGCTGTTTTCCCGCCGGATGGTCCAGCGGACTGTTTTCAGCGAGGAAGGCCACGGCAGTGGCCGGAGGTGGAAAACCCCCGGCCGCGACGGTTCAGCCCTCGTCCCGCCCGGCAAGTTCCAGCCATTCCTCTTCCGCCGCGGCCAGCGCCGCCTGCCGTTCGGCCAGCCCCTCGCTGGCCTTGGCGAACTTCGCGGGCGCGGTCTGGAACAGGTCGGGCTGCGACAGGAACTCGGACAGCCTGGCGATTTCCGCCTCGAGCCGTTCCATGATCGCGGGCAGGGCATCAAGCCGGTGTTTTTCCGTGAAGCTCAGCCCGGTGGGGGGCGTCGCCGCCACCGGCCGGGCAGGGGCAGGGGCCGTCACTGGTGTCGCGACAGGGGCGGCGGGCGCCTCTGCGCCCCGCTGCGCGCGGTAATCGCTCCACCCGCCGGCGTAGATCACGGCGTTTCCGTCGCCCTCCATCGCGACGGTGGTGGTCGCCACGCGGTCGATGAAGTCGCGGTCGTGGCTGACCAGCAGCACGGTGCCGTCATAGTCGCCCAGGATGTCCTGCAACAGGTCCAGGGTTTCGATGTCCAGGTCGTTGGTCGGCTCGTCCAGAACCAGCAGGTTCGAGGGTTTCGCCATGATCCTTGCCAGCAGCAGCCGGGCCTTTTCCCCGCCCGACAGGCTGCCGACCGGCGCGCGGGCCTGCGCCTCGTCGAACAGGAAATCCTTGAGATAGCCGACCACATGCTTGGGCTGGCCGCGCACCATCACCTGGTCGGCGCGGCCCGACACCCGCATGTCGGGATCGCCCGCCAGCGCGTCCCACAGTGTCACGGAATCGTCGATGGTGGCGCGAGCCTGGTCAAAGACCGCGATTTCCAGATTGGTGCCGTGGGTCACGCTGCCGGTGTCGGGGGCGATTTCCCCGGTCAGCATCTTGATCAGCGTGGTCTTGCCGGCGCCGTTGGGGCCGACAAAGGCCACGCGGTCGCCGCGCAGCACCCGCAGGTCGAAGGGGCGCAGGATCACCCGCTCGCCAAAGCTTTTGGAAATGCCGCGCGCCTCGATCACCCGCTTGCCGGTCTGCGGACCCGAATCCAGCGCCATCGCTGCCGTGCCCTGCCGGCGGATCTGCGCGGCGCGTTCCTCGCGCATCGCCTGAAGCGCGCGCACCCGGCCCATGTTGCGCTTGCGGCGCGCGCTGATCCCTTCGACCGCCCAGCGGGCCTCGGCCTTGATCTTGCGGTCGAGCTTGTGGCGGGCCTCGTCCTCGGCGGCCCAGACGGTCTCGCGCCATTCCTCGAACCCGTCGAAGCCGCGGTCTTGCCGGCGCACCTCGCCGCGGTCGATCCACAGCGTCGCGCGGGTCAGCCGGCGCAGAAAGGCGCGGTCGTGGGAAATCAGCACGAATGCGGCCCGCGTTTCGGACAGCTGTTCCTCCAGCCAGCCGATCGCCTGGATGTCCAGATGGTTGGTCGGCTCGTCCAGCAGCATCAGTTCCGGCGCCTCGGCCAGCAGCCGCGCCAGCGCCGCGCGCCTGCGTTCCCCGCCCGAGGCGGTGGCGACGGGGCGGTCGGGGTCGAACTTCAGCCCCTCGGCGGCCATGGCGACGCGGTATTCCTCGCCCGCATCCAGCCCGGCGGCGGCGAAATCGCCCAGCGTGGCGAAACCGGACAGGTCGGGGTCCTGCTCCATATAGCCGACGCTGGTGCCGGCCGAGCGCACGACCTCGCCCCGGTCGGGTTCGACCAGCCCGGCCATCACCTTCATCAGCGTGGATTTGCCCGAGCCGTTGCGCCCGACCAGCGCCACCCGGTCGCCTTGCTGGACGGACAGCGACAGCCCCTCGAACACGGGGTTGCCGCCGAAGGTCAGGGAAATACCGGAAAGTTGCAAAAGCGGAGCGCGCGCCATGCCCCGGCTGCTATCCGGGCGCCGTCACCGCGTCAACCGCCCCAGCCCGGGGCGCTGCTGGACAAGCGCGGGCGGGGCTGGCTAGACCGGGCGCAAAGGGCAGGGGTAAGCGCGTGACACCACGGCAGGACCGGGACGACACCACAGCAGCGGGCGCGGCCGAGGACGCCGCCGCCCGCATCGCCATGCTGCGTGACCGCGTGGCCGAGGCCGACATCGCCTATCACCGCGAGGACGCGCCGGTGATGTCGGATGCCGACTACGACGCGCTCAAGCGCGAGTTGGCGGCGTTGGAATCCGCGCACCCCCAGCTTGCCATCCCCGACAGCCC
>JAZIHR010000117.1:0-9345 GCA_036678445.1 Alphaproteobacteria bacterium | reverse complement strand
GCACCCCCAGCGCATCGGGGCGATTGGGGGTGATCTTGATGTGGATCATCGGGTCGATCTTTTCCGGCGCGTTCTGCGCCAGCCAGTCGGTGAATTTCTGCCCGACCTCACCCGAGGGCAGCTCGATGATGCCGTCATGTTCCTCGGAAAGCTCAAGCTCGCGTTCCGAGGCCATCATGCCGTGCGATTCCACGCCGCGGATCTTGCCCACCCCAAGGGTGGTGTCGATGCCGGGCACATAATCGCCGGGCTTGGCCAGCACCACGGTGATACCGGCGCGGGCATTCGGCGCCCCGCAGACGATCTGCTTTTCGCCCTCGTCGGTCAGCACGCGGCAAACCCGCAGCCGGTCGGCATCGGGATGCTGCTCGGCATGTTCGATGCGGGCGAGAGTAAAGGGGGCCAACGCCGCCGCCGGGTCGTGGATATCCTCGACCTCGAGTCCGAGATCGGTCAGCGCATCGGCGATTTCGGTCAGGGTGGCCGCGGTGTCGAGATGCTCACGGAGCCAGGAGAGGGTGAATTTCATGTTATTTCCTCAATGCCCACTAGAGATCATACGAAGGAATGATGGAATGACGGTGAGGGCCACAAATGCGAGACCACTCGCAGTGAGAAAATTACTTATCGAGTAAAGAACCTCACGCTGACGAGCATCGACCGCTAAAGAATCAGTCCAAGCTCTGAGGGATCTACAGACATCAGCGGCCTTAAGGTCAATTAGCGAATTGTACACGTTAAAATTCCTCGCCGCATAGAACAGAAGAAGCACTGAAAACAGCCACATCAGCGAGCCAAGCAATAATACCCCCTCCCCATACCCCGGGAGATAAAGCTTATTGTCGACCAACCCTCCGCCCAATTTCCACAAAGCTAGCAAGACAGGCGGCAGCGCTAAGATTACCCCTACCTGCTTTCTGGATCGATCTCTCATCGAATTGATATAATCTAGCTGCCTTGCCACGGGATTAGGCACTACGACAGTAGCCGCATGGCGTTCTGGCGCCACATAGCATGCGGGGCATTTGGAAACATAATTATCGCGCGATCCACAGAAGCCACCGTGGGTATAGCAGATGTATCTGCCAGAGCTTACATCCCACCAATTGAACTGAACGGTGCATAGTTCCCTATCAGGGAGGCCATCTGCCGTAGGTACCATCACCGCGACAACCCGCCCGCTACACTCGGCACATCCCCCGCCGCAAACCCGTAATGCCGCAGCCAGCGCAGGTCGCTCTCAAAGAACGCCCGCAGATCGGGAATCCCGTATTTCAGCATCGCCAGACGGTCGATGCCCATGCCGAAGGCAAAGCCCTGCCACTCGGTCGGGTCGATGCCGCCCGCAGCCAGCACCTTGGGGTGGACCATGCCGGAACCCAGAATCTCCAGCCACGACTCGCCCTGGCCGATCTTCAACTGGCCACCGCTCCAGTCGCAGCGGATGTCGACCTCGGCCGAGGGTTCCGTGAACGGGAAATGTGAGGCGCGGAAGCGCAGTTCGACCTCATCGACCTCGAAGAACGCGCGGCAGAATTCCTCAAGCGTCCATTTCAGGTTCGCCATCGAGATGTCGCGACCGATGGCCAGCCCCTCGACCTGATGGAACATCGGCGTGTGGGTCTGGTCCATGTCCATGCGATAGACGCGGCCGGGGCAGATGATGCGCAGGGGCGCGCCCATCGCCTCCATCGCGCGGATCTGCACGGGGCTGGTATGGGTGCGCAGAACATGCGGCGGGCGGTCGTCGTCCGCAGCCCGCGCCATGAAGAAGGTGTCGTGTTCCTGCCGCGCGGGGTGTTCGGGCGGGATGTTCAGCGCGTCGAAATTATACCAGTCCGATTCGACCTGCGGGCCTTCGGCGACGGAAAACCCCATGTCGGCAAAGATCGCCGTGATCTCGTCCATCACCTGGCTGACGGGGTGGATGGTGCCAGCCGGGCGCAGCCGGCCGGGCAGGGTCACGTCGAGCCACTCCCCCGCCAGTCTTGCATCCAGCGCGGCATCGTCCAGCGCCAGCTTGCGCGCGCGCAGGGCGGCGTCGATTTCATCACGCAGGCGGTTCAGGGCGGCGCCACGGGTCTGGCGCTCTGCCGGAGTCATCCGGCCCAGTTCCTTCATCAGGGCGCTGATCTCGCCCTTCTTGCCCAGCGCGGCCAGACGAACCTCTTCCAGCGCGGGGGCGTCGGGGGCCTCGGCCACGCGGGACAACCATGTGGAACGCAGGGTATCGGTATCGCTCATCTTGGGCCTCGGCTTGGTGCGGGCCGGGCCTAGCACGGGACGCGGGGCGTTTCCAGCACAGGTCGGCGCGGCGAGGCGCGCAGCCAGACGCCCCCGTCCGGGCGCAGGGTCAGGATCATCCGCGGGCGCGGCACCAACCCGGGGACCAGTGCGAAATCGAACCGCGCCAGCAGCGTGGCCAGGATGATCGCGGCCTCTTGCAGGGCGAAATTCGCACCGATGCAGATGCGGGGGCCCCCGCCAAAGGGCAGGAATGCAAAGCGGTCGCGGTGAACCCCCGGGGCGAAACGGCCGGGGTCAAAGGCGTCGGGGTTGTCCCACAGCAGCCGGTGCCGGTGCAGCGCATAGATCGGCAGCATCACCGTATCGCCGGGACGGATCTCGCGCCCGCCCAGCATGTCGGCACGACGCGCGGTCCGCGACAGGAACGCGGCCGGAGGGTAAAGCCGCAACGATTCCTGCACGATCTGCTGGACGTAAGGCAACCGCGGCAACTCGGCCGCCCCGATACGAGGGCCGGCGGCCTGCGCCTCGGCCGCGGCGCGGGCCTGCACGGCGGGATCGAAGGCGCAGAGATACAGCGCCCAGGACAGGGTCAGCGCCGTGGTCTCGTGCCCCGCGACGATGAAAGTCAGCAGGTTGTCGCGCAGTTCGGCGGGACTCATCGCGCGGCCGGTTTCCGGGTCCACGCCCGCCCGCAACAGGTCCAGCAGGTCCGGAGGCACCCGCGGCCCGCGCCGCGCGCGCTCGGCAATGGCGCGGTCGGCCAGCAGCTTGGTCCGCCGCAGCGCGCCACCCGATACCAGCCGCCCCGGCCGGGGCACCCATGCCGGCGCCCCCAGCACATCCAGCAGCGATACCCGCGCGGTCGAGGCAATGTAGCGGTCGATCGCCTGATGCACGGAATCGCGGTCGAACCCCTCGTCGCCGGAAAAGGTCACATCGCTGATCACGTCGAAGGTAGCAGCGACCATTTCCGCATAGGCATCAAAAGGTTGCGCCGCGGCGGCGATGCGCGCGGCCGAGGCCTCGGCCGCCGCCGTCATCACCGGGGCCAGCGCCTCGACATTGCGGGCGGCGAATGCGGGGGCGGCGGCCAGCCGCTGCCAGCGCCAGTGCGCACCCTCGGCCACGAACAGGCTGTCGCCGATAGCTGGTTCCAGAATCAGCCGCGCCACCTCGGACTTCGGGTAATCCTCGACCCGATCCTTCAGCACCCGCCGCAGCGCCGCCGGGTCCATCACCATATGCCAGCGAATCCCCAGCCGCCCCGAAACCATCGGCTGGCGCAGGGCCAACTCGGGGATCAGTTCAAGCACATTGCGCCGCGCGGTCAGGGCCGAGCCGATGATACCCAGCGGGCGGCTGGCCAGCGGAACCCGCGGCGGCAGATCGGACGAACGCGCGCTGTCGGTCATGCGCCTCAACCCCCTTGCGCCCACAAGGTTGCACATCCCGCCGCCCCAAGCCACGCCCGCCTGCGCAGGACTTCGGGCGGTTCCAAATATCCTCGGGGGAATCGTCGTATACGACGATGGGGGCAGACAGCCCCCGGCCTTGGGGCGCGGCATCCCAAAACGAAAAACCCGCGCCACAGGGGCGCGGGTCCATCATTCCAAACCGCCGGAAACCCTCAGGCCGCGGCTTTTGCCTGCGCCACGATGGCGTTGAACGCATCGGGTTCGTGCACGGCCAGGTCGGCCAGAACCTTGCGGTCCACCTCGATCCCCGCCTTGGACAGCGCGGCGATGAAGCGCGAATAGGTCATCTCGGCGTCCACCGCGCGCACGGCGGCGTTGATCCGCGTGATCCACAGCGCGCGGAAATTGCGCTTGCGGGTCTTGCGGTCGCGGGTCGCATACTGGTTGGCCTTGTCCACGGCCTGCGTCGCGGTGCGGAAGTTCCGCGAGCGGTTGCCGTAATAACCCTTGGCCTGATCCAGGATCTTCTTGTGGCGGGCGTGGGTGACCTTGCCGGATTTCACTCGTGCCATGGTTCAGATCCTCTCAGCGGTCGTAGGGCATGTATTTCTTGACGATCTTCGTGTCCGCCGCGGACAGGATCATGGTCCCGGTCACGTCGCGGATGAATTTCGTCGAGCGCTTGATCATGCCGTGGCGCTTGCCCGCCGGACCGGCCTTGACCTTGCCGGTCGCCGTCATAGAGAACCGCTTTTTCGCGGCCGCCTTGGTCTTCATCTTCGGCATTTTCGTCTCCTTGGTCAGAGTAAGCGCGCGACTCGGCAATGCCTTATCGGCCGGCCGCGCGGAGTCTTGAAGCGCGCCTGATAGCGGCGCGCCCGCGGAATGGCAAGGGGCGCGGGCCCGGCTACAGCCGGATCTCGCCATTCAGCAGCCGCTGCCAGGCCAGGCCCAGATCCTGCACCCTGAACGGGGTCGGTTCCAGCCAGGCGCCGGCGAACAGCGCCGCCACCCCGATCACAAAGGCAATGGCCGCGCCGCGCGGCGGCTCGGTCCGCGCCAGCGAGGCGATGGCCAGCACGACCGACAACGCCATCAGCACGGTGCCCAGAAGGATAAGAAGATCGGACATGCTTGCTCGCTTGTATCCCAGATGCCGGGGGCTTTAGTCCGTGTCGCCGCCGGAAATCAACCTTTCACCGCAGGATGCGACGCGCAGGATGTTGGTCGATCCCGCGGTGTTGAACGGAACGCCCGCGATCACGATAAGTTTGCAGGTGATGTCAGCGAACTCGAATTTCTGCGCGGCGACAAGCGCATTGTCCACCGCCTGCTTGAAGCGCTCCAGCACCGGGGTCAGCACGCAATGCGCCCCCCAGACCAGCGCCATGCGCCGCAGCACCGGCAATTCCGAGCTCATCGCCATGATCGGCACCTTGGGGCGTTCGCGCGCCACCAGCCGCACGGTGGTCGAGGACTGGGTATAGGCGCAGATCACCGCGATATCAGTGGTTTCCGCGATCTCGCGCGCGGCCACGGCCATCGAATCGGCGACGCTGGCGCGGTTGGCGGTCCCGCGCGAGGCGTCGATCACGTCGCGATAGACCGGGTCCACCTCGACCGAGCGGGCAACGCTGTCCATCGTCTGCACCGCCTCGACCGGATAGCGCCCGGCGGCCGATTCGGCCGACAGCATGATCGCATCGGCGCCCTCGTAGATGGCGGTGGCCACGTCGCTGACCTCGGCCCGGGTTGGCATCGGGCTTTCGATCATCGATTCCAACATCTGGGTGGCGACGATCACCGGCTTGGCCGCCTGCCGGCAGGCCCGCACCAGCCGCTTCTGGATGGGGGGCACGGAATGCACCGGCAGCTCGACCCCCAGGTCACCACGGGCGACCATGATGCCGTCGGACACGGCAAGGATCTCGGCAAAGGCATCGACGGCGGCGGGTTTCTCGATCTTGGACAGGATCGCGGCGCGGCCCTGCACCAGCGCCCGCGCCTCGGCCACGTCCTCGGGGCGCTGGACGAAGGACAGCGCAATCCAGTCCACCCCCAGCCCACAGGCGAATTCCAGGTCGGCGCGGTCCTTGTCCGACAGCGCGGCCAGCGGCAGCACCACGTCGGGCACGTTCACGCCCTTGCGGTTGGAAATCGTGCCGCCGGTGGTCACCACGCAATCGGCGAAATCGGCACCGCAGTCCTCGACCCGCAGGCGGATCTTGCCGTCGTTGACCAGCAGCCGCGACCCCGGTTTCAGCGCGGCGAAGATTTCCCTGTGGGGCAACTGCACCCGGTCCCGCCCGCCCGGCGCGGGATCAAGGTCGAAGCGGAAGCGGTCGCCCTCGTTCAGTTCGTGCGCGCCGGCGGTAAACACCCCCACCCGCAGCTTGGGCCCCTGCAAGTCGGCCAGCACCCCGATGGGGCGGCCGGTCTCGGCCTCGACCTGCCGGATCATGTCGTAGCGCGCGCGCTGCTCGGACTGCTCGCCGTGGCTCATGTTCAGGCGGAATACGTCGGCGCCGGCCTCGAACAGGGCGCGGATGGTATCGAGGTCGTTCGAGGACGGCCCCAGCGTCGCCACGATCTTGACATTGCGATGACGTCTCATGCCGGTTCCTTCCCGAAAGCCGCGGTCCTGCAAGCAACGGGCAGGCCCCGCCGCATCCGCCGTGTTTGCGCTATCGTTACCCCGCCGCGGCGGGGCGGGCAACTGGCGGCGGACGCGGGCCAGAGGTATATGCGGCAACACCATGACCCCGCATGACCCCCGACCGACCGACCGCGCCGCCTTTGCGACCGAGGGCGAGAACCGCCCCTCGCGCTGGCTGGTGACCTGCGACCACGCGACCAACCGGGTGCCGCCCTGGGTGAACGGCGGCGACCTGGGCATCGCGGCGGCGGACATGGCGCGCCACATCGCCTTTGACGTGGGTGCCAGGGGGCTGGCCTCGGCGCTGGCGGTGCGGCTGGGGGCGCCGATGGTCGCCTCGGATTTCTCGCGCCTCGTGATCGACCCCAACCGGGGCGAGGACGACCCGACGCTGCTGATGCGGCTTTACGACGGCACGGTGATCCCGGCGAACCGCCATGCCGACGCCGCGGAACGCGAACGGCGGCTGGACCGGCTTTACCGCCCCTATCACCGGGAGCTGGCGCGGCTGGCCGCCGCCCACCCGGAACGCGCGATCTGCGCCATCCACAGCTTCACCCCGCAATTGCGCGGGCGGCCGCCGCGGCCGTGGCTGGTCGGCATCCTCTATTCCCACCGGGACGAGCGGCTGGGCCCGGCGATGGTGCGGGCCTGCCGGGCGCAAGGCTGGACCACTGGCGACAACCAGCCCTACAGCGGCCACCTGCAAGGCGATTCGATCGACACTCACGCGCTGGCGCACGGCCGCCCGAACCTGCTGATCGAGGTCAGGAACGATCTGATCCGCACCCCCGAAGGGCAAGAGGAATGGGCGGCCCGGCTGGCCCCGGTGCTGGAACGGGTGCTTTCCGACAGCGGCCTCTGACGCGGGCGCTGCCCCGCACCCCGGGGTATTTCCACCAGAAAGAAAACCGGAGGCTGCTTCTTTCTGGTCTAAATACCCGATCCCGCAGCGCGATCCGGCGATGGGCTTGCAGTCGGGGCGGGTCACAGAAAGCTCTGCGGGTCGATATCCACCGCCAGCCGCAGATTGGCGGGGGCCTTCGGCGCGGCGGAAAGCCAGCGGGCGATGGCGGGTTGCAGCGGCGCCTGGCGGGGCGCGCGGATCAGCATCCGTACCCGGAACCGCGCCCGCACCCGCGCGATGGGGGCTGGCGCCGGGCCAAACAGTTCGGCGCCGATCTCGGCCAGCGGCGCCGCCCGGCGGGCGAGTTCCCGGGCGTAGCCCTCGACCACCGCCTGTTCGGGATGCGAGAGGATGATCCCCGCCAGCCGCGAAAACGGCGGCATCCCGGCGGCGCGGCGCGATTCGGCCTCGGCGTCCCAGAACGCCTCGTCGTCGCCCGACAGGATCGCGCGGATCACCGGGTGTTCGGGCTGGTGGGTTTGCAGCAGCGCGAGCCCCGGGCGGTCCCCCGCCTGCCGCCCGGCCCGGCCCGCCACCTGCCGCATCAGCTGGAACGACCGTTCCGCCGCGCGCAGGTCGGCGCCTTGCAGCCCCAGGTCCGCGTCGATCACCCCGACCAGCGTCAGCGCCGGAAAGTTGTGCCCCTTGGCGACGATCTGGGTGCCGATGATGATGTCGGCGCCCCCGGCCGCGATCGAGGCGATGGTTTCCTTCAGCGCCCGCGCCGAGCCGTAGAGGTCCGAGGACAGCACCACCGCGCGGGCGTCGGGAAAGCGGGCGGCGACCTCTTCGGCCAGCCGCTCGACGCCCGGGCCGATGGCGGCCAGCTTGTCCTCGGCCCCGCAGGCGGGGCAGGCGGTGGGGATCGGACGCGTGGCGCCGCACTGGTGGCAGACCAGACGGCGCTGGAAGCGGTGTTCCACCATCCGCGCATCGCAGTCGTCGCAGCCGATCTGGTGGCCGCAGCCGCGGCAGGTGGTCACCGGCGCATAGCCACGGCGGTTGAGAAACAGCAGCGACTGTTCACCGCGGCCCAGCCGTTCGGTCACCGCGGCAAAGAGAGTCGGGGAAATCCACTGCCCCGACACCATCTGTTCGCGCCGCAGGTCGATGGCGCGCATGTCGGGCAGTTCGGCCTCGCCATAGCGGGCGCGCAGGTCCAGCCGGCGATACTTGCCGCTGGCCGCGTTCACCCAGGTTTCGACCGAGGGCGTGGCCGAGGCCAGCACCACCTGCGCCCCCTCGATGCTGGCGCGCAGCACCGCCATGTCGCGGGCGTTGTAATGGACGGTCTCGTCCTGCTTGTAGGAACCGTCGTGTTCCTCATCCACCACGATCAGGCCAAGGTCGCGAAACGGCAGGAACAGCGCGGATCGCGCGCCGACGACCAGCCCGACCTCGCCGCGCCCGGCCATGTGCCACAGGCGGCGGCGCTCGGTTCGGGTGATGCCGCTGTGCCATTCGCCGGGACGGGCGCCGAAGCGGGCCTCGACCCGGTCGAGGAACTCGGCCGACAGCGCGATTTCCGGCAGCAGCACCAGCGCCTGCCGACCCAGGCGCAGGCACTCGGCCACGGCCTCAAGATAGACCTCGGTCTTGCCCGAGCCGGTGACGCCGCGCAAAAGCGTGGTGGCATAGCCGCCGCTTCGCAGTCCCTCGCGCAGCGTCTCGGCCGCCGCCGACTGGTCGGGGGCCAGCGGCTTGCCGGGCAGCGCGGGGTCGAGCCGGGGATAGGGCGCGTCCTTTGGCGCCGTGGTTTCCACCAGCGTGCCGGCGGCGACCAGCCCCTTGACCACCGCCGTGCCCACCCCGGCCAGCTGCGCCAGCTCGGAGGGCGCGAACCCGGCGCCGCCGTGATCGTCCAGCACCCGCAGCACCGCGGCGCGGGCGTCGGTCATGCGCTGGGGCGGCGGGCCGGCGCGGTGGATCACCCGGCGCGAGGCCGGCGGCTGGTCCAGATCCGGCGCCCGCAGCGCCATGCGCAGCATCACCGGCAGCGGCGTCAGCGTGTAATCGGCAGCGCGCTGGATGAATTCGAGCATCGCCGGGGACAGCGGCGCGGCCTCGACCAGCCGCGCGATGGGACGCAGCTTTGCCGCGTCGAACCCGCCCTGCCC
>JAZIHR010000116.1:0-9368 GCA_036678445.1 Alphaproteobacteria bacterium | reverse complement strand
GCCCCCGCCCTCTGCCGACATGGCCGCGCGGATCGCCGTGGCCGAGGACACCGCCACCCGCGCCGAAGACCAGCTGCGCGTGGCCCAGATCGAGATCGAGGAACTGCGCAGCTATATCGAACGCAAGCTGGCGCAGCCGTCCCACCCGCAGGGTTGATGCGCGGGGATCAACATTCCCGGACAAGCGGTGACGGGCAGGGGCTGGCGCTGCCAGCAGAACGCAAAGGCAGGCGGGACGTGCATAGCAGGCAAGCGGGACGTGCATAGCAGGCAAGGCTGGGCAAAACCCGCCACCTGCCAGCCCGCCGGACGCAGCAGCCGCACCGGAAGCGTCAGGCGGGAAAGGCGGGCGCGTCAGTCCGCCGGGCGCCCCACCACCAGCGTCGCCCAGTCGCCCAGATCGTCGCGGCGGATCAGCGGCACGCCCGCGGCCTGATAGGCGGCGGCCACGGCCTCGGCCTGCCCGGCCAGGATGCCCGACAGGATCGCCCGCCCGCCCGGCGCCAGATGCTGCGCCATCTCGGGCGCCAGGTCGATCAGCGGCTGCTTGAGGATATTGGCGAAGATCAGGTCATACGGCCCCGCGTCATGCAGCAGCGGGTGCGAGAACCCCTCGGCCAGCACGCATTCCACGCGGCCGGCCAGCCCGTTGGCCAGCACGTTCGCCTGTGCGGTCTCGACCGCCACCGGGTCGATGTCGGACGCCAGCACCAGCCCCGGCAGCACCCGCGCCGCCGCCATCGCCAGCACCGCGGTGCCACAGCCAATGTCGGCCACGCGCTGCGGGGCCTCGCCCCCCGTCAGCATCCGGTCCAGCGCCAGCAGGCAGCCGCGGGTAGTGTCATGGTGGCCGGTGCCAAAGGCCATCGCGGCCTCGATGCACAGCGCCTCGGCGCCCTCGGGGACGCGGTCGGCGTCATGGGCGCCGTGGACGAAAAAGCGGCCGGCCTCGACCGGGGTCAGTTCGCGGCGGACATGGGCGACCCAGTCCACCTCGGGCAGTTCGGACACCGCAAAAGGCTGCGCGCCATGGGCGGCGGCCAGCAGCGCCAGCGCGATCTCATCGGGGCTTTCGGTGAAATAGACCCCGACCTCCCAGCGGTCGGACCCGTCCTCGATCTCGAACACGCCGCTGCCGACGGGTTCGGGGGTCAGCACGTCCTCGCAGGCCTCGGCCAGCGCCTCGGCGGCGGGGCGGCCCTGCGTGTGGGTCAGCGCGGTCCAGGTCGCCATTACAGCACCCTTCCGGCCGCGACGGCCACGGCCGCAGCGGCAGAGACCGCCGCGACGGACGAGCCGCCCCCCGCAGAGGAAGCCGAGGGCTCCGGGTTGCCGTCGCTGTCGCCGGTCGCGGCCTCGTGCACCGCGGCGGCGCTGGACGCCAGCACCCCGGTGCCGCGCAGCCCGCAATAGCCGTCGGGCACCTTGTGCAGATATTGCTGGTGGTCCTGCTCCGGGGCGGGCCAGAAACGGTCGAGCCGCGCGATCTGCGTGGTGATCCGCCCGAAGCCGCCGACCGCCAGCCGGTTGTCATAGTCGATGCGGCTGGCCTCGGCCGTGGCCAGCTGGCTGTCGGTGGTGGCAAAGATGACCGAGCGATACTGGTCGCCGATATCGTTGCCCTGCCGGTTGCCTTGCGTCGGGTCGTGGTTTTCCCAGAAGATCTTGAGGATCTGTTCGGTGCTGATCCGGCTGGGGTCATAGACGATGCGCACGACCTCGGCATGGCCGGTGCCGCCGGCGCAGACCTGGCGATAGGTCGGGTCCGCGGTGGTGCCGCCGGCAAAGCCGACCTCGGTCAGGAACACGCCCTCCTGGCCCCAATACAGCCGCTCGACGCCCCAGTAGCAGCCCATGCCCAGCACGATTTCCTCGAACCCCCTGGGCGTGGGGGTGTCAAGCGGGCGGCCGAAAACGGCGTGGATCGGTGCGGGCATGGCTTGCTCCTGTCGGTTGGTCCCTGATCTAGGGCGCGGGGCGGGATTTCACAACGCCTTGCGCCGCCGTCCGGTTCTGCGACAGGCTGAAGGCGCGGCGACGCCGGACCGGGGGCCAGCCCCCGGAGCCCCCGGGATATTTTCGCAATGGAGAATAGCATGAAGGCGGGACCGCTGAACCTGATTACGGATGTGGCCGGGTTGCGGGTCGGCAATGCGGCGGACCAGGCGCTGAAATCCGGGGTGACGGTGCTGACCGCCGAGGCGCCCTTTGCCTGCGGCGTGCATGTGATGGGCGGCGCGCCCGGCACCCGCGAAACCGACCTGCTGGCCCCCGACCGGCTGGTGCAGGCGGTGGATGCGCTGGTGCTGGCGGGCGGCTCGGCCTTTGGGCTGGGCGCGGCCGAGGGGGTGATGGCCGGGCTGCGCGCGGCGGGGCGCGGCTTTGCGGTGGGGGATGCGCGTGTGCCGATCGTGCCGGCGGCGATCCTGTTCGACCTGCTGAACGGCGGCGACAAGGGCTGGAGCGACAGCCCCTATCCCGCGCTGGGGGGCCGCGCGCTGGATGCGGCCTCGGTCCGGTTCGCGCTGGGGTCCGAGGGCGCCGGCACCGGCGCGATGACCGCGCAGTGGAAAGGCGGGCTGGGCTCGGCCTCGGCGGTGCTTGAGGACGGCACCACCATCGGCGCGCTGGTCGCGGTGAACGCGCTGGGGTCGGTAACGGCGCCCTCGGGGCAGTTCTGGGCCGCGCCGTGGGAACTGGGGGCAGAGTTCGGCGGCTTCGGCCTGTCCGGCCCCTATGATCCGGGCCACGAGCCCGCACCCGAAAAGCGGCAGGGCGAGGCCACCACCATCGGCATCATCGCCACCGACGCGGCGCTGGACAAGGCCGCGCTGACCCGGTTGGCGGTGGGCGCGCATGACGGGTTTGCCCGCGCCATCGTGCCCTCGCACACGCCCTATGACGGGGATCTGGTGTTCGCGGTCTCGACCGGGGCGCGCAAGGCGGCGGCCGACCCGTTCCGGCTGGGCCACGCCGCGGCCTGCACCATGGCGCGGGCGGTGGCGCGGGCGGTGTTCCTTGCCACCCCGGCGCCGGGCGATCTGCAACCCTGCCGGCGCGCCGAAAAGGGCTAAGGGCGAAGCGGGCAGACCCTGCCGGGGCCGGGCTGCGTTGCGCTGGACAACGGTGCGGCGCGGTGTTCACGTCGCGCCTGACCGAAGCCCGGCCAGTCATACCGGAGGAGAACCATGACCGCCCACCCGACCGATCTGAAGACCCTGCTGCGCGACCCCTCGCTGCTGGAAACCCGCGCCTTCGTGGCGGGTGAATGGGTCGATGCCGACGACGGCGCGACCTTCGAGGTGCGAAACCCCGCCCGCGGCGACGTGATCGCCCGGGTGGCCGACCTGTCGCGGACCGAGGTCGCCCGCGCCATCGAGGCCGCCCACCGCGCCATGAAGGACTGGGCCGCCTGCCCGGCCAAGGAACGCGCCCAGGTCATGCGGCGCTGGTTCGACCTGATGATGCAGAACCAGGACGACCTGGGCACCATCCTGACCGCCGAACAAGGCAAGCCCCTGCCCGAGGCCAGGGGCGAAATCGCCTATGGCGCCAGCTTTATCGAGTGGTTCGGCGAAGAGGCCAAGCGCGTCTATGGCGAAACCATCCCCGGCCACATGGCCGACAAGCGCCTGACCGTGCTGCGCCAGCCGATCGGGGTGGTCGGCTCGATCACGCCGTGGAACTTTCCGAACGCGATGATCACCCGCAAATGCGGCCCGGCGCTGGCGGTGGGCTGCGGCTTCGTCGCGCGACCCGCGGCGGAAACCCCGCTGTCGGCGCTGGCGCTGGCGGTGCTGGGTGAACGCGCCGGGCTGCCCAAGGGCATCCTGTCGGTGGTGACCTCCAGCCGGTCCTCGGACATCGGCAAGGAGTTCTGCGAAAACCCGCTGGTGCGCAAGCTGACCTTCACCGGCTCGACCGAGGTCGGCCGCATCCTGCTGCGCCAGGCCGCCGATCAGGTGCTGAAATGCTCGATGGAGCTGGGCGGCAACGCTCCCTTCATCGTCTTCGACGACGCGGATCTGGATGCGGCGGTCGAAGGCGCGATGGCGTCGAAGTTCCGTAACAACGGCCAGACCTGCGTCTGCGCGAACCGCATTTATGTGCAGGCCGGGGTCTATGACGAATTCGCCCGCCGGCTGGCGGCGGCGGTGGACAGGCTGAACGTCGGCGACGGGCTGGACGCGGGCACCACTACCGGCCCGCTGATCAACGCGGACGCGGTGGAAAAGGTCGAGGAACATATCGCCGACGCGCTGGACCGCGGCGCCAGGGTCATCACCGGCGGCAAGCGCCACGATCTGGGCGGTTCGTTCTTCCAGCCGACGGTGGTCACCAACGTGCCGGCCGATGCCAGGGTCTCGACCGAGGAAACCTTCGGCCCGCTGGCGCCGTTGTTCCGCTTCGAGACCGAGCAAGAGGTGATCGACAAGGCCAACGCCACGATCTTCGGCCTTGCCGCGTATTTCTATGCCCGCGACGTAGGCCGCATCACCCGTGTGCAGGAAGCCCTGGAATACGGCATCGTCGGGGTGAATACCGGGATCATCTCGACCGAGGTCGCGCCGTTCGGCGGCGTCAAGCAGTCGGGCCTTGGCCGCGAAGGCTCGCGCCACGGGATCGAGGACTACCTGGAAATGAAATACGTCTGCCTGTCGATCTGAGGCGTCGCGGGGGGCGTTGCCCCCCGTCCCTCCGGGACTCCCCCCAGGATATTTTCAACCGCCCGAAAGCCGCTTCTTTCTGGCGCAAATATCCTCGGGGGGAATCGCCGCAGGCGATGGGGGGCAGACAGCCCCCCTGCCCCGGCGCCGTTCAGACCAGCTCGACCGCGATGGCAGTGCCCTCGCCACCGCCGATGCAGATTGCGGCGATGCCGCGCTTTTTGCCGGCCTGACGCAGCGCGTTGATCAGCGTGACCACGATCCGCGCCCCCGAGGCGCCGATGGGGTGGCCCAGCGCGCAGGCGCCGCCGTTCACGTTCACCACCTCGGGCGACAGGCCCATCTTCTGCATGAAGGCCATGGGGACGACGGCGAAGGCCTCGTTCACTTCCCACAGGTCGACGTCTTCCTTGTCCCAGCCCAGTTTCTTGAGCAGCTTTTCGGCGGCAGGGACCGGGGCGGTCGGGAATTCGGCCGGGGCCTGCGCGTGGCCGGCATAGCCCATGATGCGGGCGATGGCGCCTTCGGGATTGTCCGACAGCACCAGTGCCGCCGCCCCGTCCGAGATCGAGGACGAGTTCGCCGCCGTCACCGTGCCGTCCTTGCGGAACGCCGGTTTCAGCGTCGGGATCTTGTCGGGGCGGGCATTGCCGGGCTGTTCGTCGACGGCCACCAGTGTTTCGCCGCCGCGGCCCGGCACCTTGACCGCCACCACCTCATTGGCAAAGCGGCCTTCGTCGATGGCGGCCTTGGCCCGGGTCAGCGAGCGCAGCGCGTATTCGTCCTGGGCTTCCCGGGTGAACTGGAACTCGGCGGCGCAATCCTCGGCAAAGCTGCCCATCAGGCGGCCCTTGTCATAGGCGTCCTCGAGCCCGTCGAGGAACATCGAATCCATCACCTGCCCGTGGCCCAGCCGGGCACCGCCGCGCATCTTGGGCAGCAGGTAGGGGGCGTTGGTCATGCTTTCCATCCCGCCGGCGACGATGGTGCGGGCGGACCCGGCGCGGATCGAATCCGAGGCCGACATCAGCGCCTGCATCCCCGACCCGCACATCTTGTTCAGCGTGACTGCGGGCACCGACTGCGGCAGGCCCGCCCCCAGCGCCGCCTGCCGGGCGGGCGCCTGGCCCAGGCCGGCGGGCAGGACGCAGCCCATCAGGACCTCGTCGATCTGCTCGCCCTTCATGCCGGCGCGGGCCAGCGCCTCGGCGATGGCGGCTGCCCCCAGCTGGGGCGCGTTCAAGGGGGCAAAGGCGCCCTGCATTCCCCCCATCGGGGTGCGGACGGCGGCGTGGATGTAGACCTCGGGCATGGGACTCTCGGCTGTTTGCGAATTGGTAAGGAGTTTCGGCTAACCATGGGCCCAAGGACGGATTCGCCGCAAGGGTCTGACATGAATTTCTATACGGATCTCATTGACGATGGGGTCAGGGTGCGGGTGGAGGAGCCGCGGCTGGATGCCGCCATCGCCATCCGCTTCAAGGACCGGCTGCGGGACGTGGCGGCTCGCCACGGGCCGCGGATCCTGCTGGACCTGGCCCCGGTGCAGTTCATGGACAGCTCGGGGCTGGGCGCGGTGCTGGCGATCCGCCGCATCCTGCCCGAAGGGCACCGGCTGGAACTGACCGGACTGACCCCCAACGTGGACCGGGTGTTCCGCCTGACCCGGATGGACACGGTCTTTACCATTCACCGCGATCCGCCCGCCTTTCCTCCAGCCCCGGATGACGACGAGGCCGAAAGATGATCGACGAGATCCCGTTCCCCCCGTGCGGCTACCGCAAAAAACGCGGCGCGCCGATGTTCCACCGGATTTTCGCCGCGCATCCGCTGACCGTGCAGCAGGCGCTGATCGACCTGCGCGCCCGGTTCATCGGCGCGGTCCCCGCCGACGCCGTGGACCGGATGGAGCTTGCGATGGCCGAGGTGCTGAACAATATCGTCCAGCACGGGCAGCGTGCCCCTCTGCCCGACCTGCCCAAGGGCGCCCGCCCGCCTCCGGTCACGATCCACCTGACCGTCACCCGCCACGCCGACGGGCTGGCCTGCGCGGTCGCCGATGACGGCACGCCGCTGCCGTCATCCTGCCTGATCCCGGCAGGGCTTCCCCCGCCCGAAATCGCGGCGATGCGCGAGGGCGGGTTCGGCTGGTTCATGATCCGCGACCTTACCCAGTCGCTGTTCTATTACCGCGAGCATCGGCGCAACGTGCTGTGCTTTCACATTCCCCCGGCCGAGGACGGGCGCCGCCCCTCGGGCACCGCCGTGGTGGCGTGACGGATGCGCCCGTTCCGGCCCTGCCGCGCCCTCCCGGCAGTCCGCGACCGCGGTCAAACCCGCCGCGGCAGACCCGCCCGGCACGGAAACGTGGCTTTTCAGGTTGCTGCAAGCGGCGCGTCGAAAATCCCACACTGCGGCCAAATGCGACACTGGCCGCATGGCTCTGTGCTGGACTGACGGAATGTTGACCGCTAGAAACGCGCCTGCGAGGGCTGTCCATGGGGTGGCCCGACCTGTCGTATCGGCCCGGCCCACCCGCGCTGGCCCCGAATTGGAGAATGACCGTGTCCCACGCTGAAGACCACGCAGGAGACCACGGCGCCACCCGGAGGGACTTCCTCTACTACGCAACCGCCGGTGCCGGCGCCGTTGCGGCCGGGGCAGCCGCATGGACCCTTGTCAACCAGATGAACCCTTCGGCCGACGTGCAGGCCCTTTCCTCGATCCAGGTGGATATCAGCGGCGTCGAAGAGGGCACGCAGCTGACCGTCAAGTGGCTGGGCAAGCCGGTGTTCATCCGCCACCGCACGCAAGAGGAAATCGACCTGGCCCGCGCCGATGACGGCGCCGCGCTGATCGACCACCAGTCGCAGAACCCCAACAAACCGGGTTCCAGCGCCGACGACGCCAACCGCACTCTGGACGAAGAAGGCCGCTGGCTGGTCCAGATCGGCGTCTGCACCCATCTGGGCTGCGTGCCGATCGGCGATGGCGCCGGCGACTACCACGGCTGGTTCTGCCCCTGCCACGGCTCGCACTATGACGCCTCGGGGCGCATCCGCCGCGGTCCGGCCCCGGAAAACATGCATATTCCCGTCGCCGCCTTCCTGGACGACACCACCATCAAGCTGGGCTGAGGAGCGCGACGATGTCCGCCGGTATTCCGACCGATCACTACGAACCCAAGACCTCAGCCGAACGCTGGATCGACCGCCGCCTGCCGATCGTCCGGCTGCTGGTCGATTTCGTCACCCTGCCCACCCCCAAGAACCTGAACTGGTGGTGGATCTGGGGCATCGTGCTGACCTTCTGCCTGGTGCTGCAACTGGCCACCGGCATCGTGCTGGCGATGCACTATACCCCCCATATCGACCTGGCCTTCGGCTCGGTCGAACATATCATGCGCAACGTGAACGGCGGGTATTTCCTGCGCTACCTGCACGCCAACGGCGCCTCGCTGTTCTTCCTGGCGGTCTATATCCACATCTTCCGCGGGCTGTACTACGGCAGCTACAAGGCCCCGCGCGAGATCACCTGGATCGTCGGGATGCTGATCTACATCGCGATGATGGCGACCGCCTTCATGGGCTATGTGCTGCCCTGGGGGCAGATGTCGTTCTGGGGCGCGACGGTGATCACCGGCCTGTTCGGGGCGATTCCCGGCGTCGGACCGTCGATCCAGACCTGGCTGCTGGGCGGGCCGGCGGTGGATAACGCCACGCTCAACCGCTTCTTCTCGCTGCATTACCTGGTGCCGTTCGTGATCGCCGCGCTGGTCGTGGTCCACTTCTGGGCCTTCCACACCACCGGCAACAACAACCCCACCGGGATCGAGGTGCGCCGCGCCTCGAAGGAAGAGGCCAAGCGCGACACCCTGCCCTTCTGGCCTTACTTCGTCGTCAAGGACCTGGTCGGCCTGGGCATCGTGCTGGTGATCTTCTTCGCGGTCGTCGGCTTCATGCCGAACTATCTTGGCCACCCCGACAACTATATCGAGGCCAACCCCCTGGCCACGCCCGCGCATATCGTGCCCGAATGGTATTTCCTGCCCTTCTACGCGATCCTGCGCGCGTTCACCGCCGACGTCTGGGTGGTGATGGCGGTGAACTGGATCACCTTCGGCATCGTGGACGCCAAGTTCTTCGGCGTGATCGCGATGTTCGGCGCGATCATCGTGATGGCGCTGGTGCCGTGGCTTGACACCTCGCGCGTGCGCTCGGGCCGCTACCGCCCGCAGTTCAAGTGGTGGTTCTGGTTGCTGGCCGTCGATTTCGTCGTCCTGACCTGGGCAGGCGCGATGCCGGCGGAAGGGATCTACCCCTATATCGCCCTTGCCGGCGCTGCCTACTGGTTCGCCTATTTCCTGGTGATCCTGCCCCTCCTCGGCGTGATCGAGCGGCCGCTGCCGATCCCGAACTCGATCGAGGAAGACTTTGACGCGCACTACGGTCGCGCTACCCACCCCGCCGAGTAAGGAGAGGCGCGAATGTCCCTGAGAAACGTCACACTCACGGCGGTCGCGGCCCTGTCCTTCGGGATGGCAGCGAACGCGCAGAGCACGACCACCGTCACGGTGCCGCTGAACGAGCCTGGCACCCAGGTGCCGGCCCCCACCGGCCCGGGAATCACCGTCACGCGGCAGCCAGACGGCACCAGCACGGTCGAAGCCACCGGCACGGCGCCGCAGCCGCAGGCAGCAAC
>JAZIHR010000115.1:0-9374 GCA_036678445.1 Alphaproteobacteria bacterium | reverse complement strand
GGACCCCGCCGGCCCAAACCCCATGTTGACCGCAATGTGAACCCCCGGACGGAGGCTCTGATGGCCGGACTGAAAAAGATCCTGCTCGTGGACGACGAGGAAGACCTGCGCGAGGCGCTGGCCGAACAACTGGTCGCGACCGAGGATTTCGATGTGTTCGAGGCCGGCACCGGCGCCGAGGCCGTGGAAAAGACCAAGGGCGCGATCTTCGACCTGGTGCTGCTGGACGTGGGCCTGCCCGACACCGACGGGCGCGAGCTGTGCAAGCGGCTGCGCAAGCAGGGCGTGAAATGCCCCATCGTCATGCTGACCGGCCACGACACCGATGCGGATACCATCCTTGGCCTCGATTCCGGGGCAAACGACTACATCACCAAGCCGTTCAAGTTCCCGGTGCTGCTGGCACGGCTGCGGTCGCAACTGCGCACCCATGAACAGTCCGAGGACGCGATCTTCCAGCTTGGACCCTATACGTTCAAGCCGGCGATGAAAATGCTGATCGACCAGAAGGACCGCAAGATCCGGCTGACCGAAAAGGAAACCAACATCCTCAAGTTCCTGTATCGGGCGCAGGATGCGGTGGTGCCGCGCGACGTGCTGCTGCACGAGGTCTGGGGCTATAACGCCGGGGTAACTACCCACACGCTGGAAACCCACATCTACCGCCTGCGCCAGAAGATCGAGCCCGAGCCCTCGAACGCGCGGCTGCTGGTGACGGAATCGGGCGGATACCGGCTGGTCGCCTGAACGACCGGGAACCACGGCACAGGACACCGCGTTTCCCATTCCGAAACCCAGTGGTCGGGGATGCGGCCACACCCTCTCTCTCTGCCTGATCTGGGACCCCGGCATTTCGGTGCCGGGGTTTTTGGCTTGCGGCAGCGGGCGCGGACGGCGGTTTTCACCCCGACCTGTCCGCGGGCCGGATGATCGGCTTTCCCTTGCCCGTCCGTCAGGCTAGATGCAGGGCATGTTCACCATTGCCACCTGGAACATCAACTCGGTCCGCCTGCGGGCCGGCCTCGTCGCCCGCCTTCTGAAAGAGGAAGCGCCCGACATCCTGTGCCTGCAGGAATGCAAGTCGCCGGTCGAAAACATCCCGGTCGAGCCGTTCCACGAGCTGGGCTATCGCTGGATGGTCGCGCGCGGCCAGCGCGGCTATAACGGCGTGGCGATCCTGTCGCGGCTGCCGATCACCGACGCGGGCGACCGCGACCATGCCGGGCTGGGCCACGCCCGCCACGTCGCGGCGCGGCTGGACAACGGGGTCACCATCCACAACGTCTATGTCCCCGCCGGCGGCGACATTCCCGACCGCGAGGTGAACGAGAAATTCGGCCAGAAGCTGGATTTCCTGACCGACATGCGCGACGCCTTTCGCGCGGACCCGCCGCAGCGCTCGATCCTGGTCGGCGACCTGAACATCGCCCCGCGCGAGGATGACGTCTGGTCGCACAAGGCGCTGCTGAAAGTGGTCAGCCACACCCCCATCGAGGTCGCCCAGCTGGCCGAGACACAGGCCGCCGGCAACTGGGTGGACATCACCCGGCAGGACATCCCGGAAGGGCAGCTTTATTCCTGGTGGAGCTATCGCAACCGCGACTGGAACGCCTCGGACCGCGGGCGGCGGCTGGATCACGTCTGGGCCAGCGCCGACATCGCCGGGGCGGGCCACGGCAGCCGGGTGCTGCGCCCGGTGCGCGGCTGGGACCAGCCTTCGGACCATGTGCCGGTGTTCGCCAGCTTCGATCTGGCGCCTTAGCGGCGGCGGCTGTCCGCCCGCGACCTTTTCCCGCCGCCCCTTTTCGTCGGCGCCCGCAGCGCCCATATAGCGGGCCAAGCGAGGTAACATTCCGGGGATCAGGACGAGATGCTGCTGCAAGGCTCGGGCGAGACGCCGCCAAACACCGCCGATTTCATCAAGGATGTGTCCGAGGCGGACTTCATGGCCGAGGTGATCGACGCCTCGATGCAGGTGCCGGTGATCGTGGATTTCTGGGCGCCATGGTGCGGCCCGTGCAAGACGCTGGGCCCGCAGCTTGAGGCCGAGGTCGCCCGCCACAAGGGCCGGGTGCGCATGGCCAAGGTCAACGTGGACCAGAACCAGATGCTGGCCGGGCAACTGCGGGTGCAGTCGATTCCGACAGTGTTCGCGTTCTTTCAGGGCCAGCCGGTCGATGCCTTTCAGGGCGCGGTTCCGCCCAGCCAGATCAAGCAGTTCGTCGAAAAGCTGATGGCGCTGGGGGGCGATGACGGCGGCCTGGGCGCCGCGCTGGAAGCGGCCGAGGCGATGCTGGCCGAAGGCGCGGCCGAGGACGCCGCCGAAACCTTTGCCGCCATTCTGGGCGAAGAACCCGAAAACGCCGACGCCTGGGGCGGGTTGATCCGCGCCCGTCTGGCCATGGGCGACCCCGACGGGGCCGAGGCCACGCTGGCGCAGGTGCCCGCCCCTGTCGCCGGCTCTGCCCCGGTCGAGGCCGCGCGCGCGCAGCTGGCGCTGGCCCGACAGGCGGCGAACGCCGGCCCGCTGGCCGAACTTGAATCGCGGGTGAACGCCGATCCCGCCGACAGTCAGGCCCGGTTCGACTATGCCGCCGCCCTGCACGCCGCCGGCCGGGTCGAGGAAGCGATCGACCAGTTGCTCGAATCCTTCCGCCGCGACCGCGACTGGAACGACGGCGCCGCCAAGACGCAGCTGTTCACCATCTTCGATTCGCTGAAGCCCACCGACCCGCTGGTGCAAAAGGGGCGGCGACGGCTGTCGTCGCTGATCTTCGCGTGAAAGGCCGCGCGTCATGAGCACTGCCCTGGCCGCGGGGCCGCTGCCCGACACCATCCCGCTGTTCCCTCTGCCGGGGGCGGTGCTGATGCCGCGCACCCGGCTGCCCTTGCACATCTTTGAACCGCGCTACCTGCAAATGATCGAGGATGTGCTGAAATCCGGGCACCGGCTGATCGGGATGATCCAGCCGGTGGGCGACGGGCTGGCGGCGGTCGGCACCGCCGGGCGGCTGACGATGTTTTCCGAAACCGACGACGGCCGGTTCATGGTGTCCCTGCGGGCGGTATCGCGGTTCCGGCTGGCCGAGCGGATCGAGGGGTTCACCCCCTATCTGCGCGGCCGGGTGGACTGGTCGGGCTGGCGCGGGGACCGGCTGTCCTCGGTGCCGGCCGATCCGGACTTCGACCGCCCCTCGTTCATCGCCCGGCTGGGCCGCTACATGGCAGAGCGCGGGCTTTCCACCGACTGGAACGCCGCCGAGGAAGCCGACGACGAACTGCTGGTCAACAGCCTGTCGATGCTGCTGCCGCTGGGGGTCGAGGAAAAACAGGCGCTGCTCGAAGCCCCCGACCTGCCCGCCCGGCGCGTGATGCTGGACGGGCTGCTGGAATACGCCCTGCACGGCGGCGACGACGAGGACGAGGAGACGTTGCATTGACCCCCGAACCGACTGCCGACACCCAGGCCGCCGCCCCCGGATTCGACCGCCACATGCTTGAGGCACTGGTCTGCCCGGTGACCCATGCCACCCTGCATTACGACGCGGCGCGGCAAGAGCTGGTCTCGCGCGCGGCCGGGTTGGCGTTCCCGATCCGCGACGGCATCCCGATCATGCTGGTCGGCGAGGCGCGGCAGATCAAGGCGGACTGACGCGCCGCCGAACGCCGCCTGCGGGGGCGGTCAGCCCCCACCACCTGTCGCCCGCCTCTCCCCCGGGGGGATATTTAGGCAGGGAGGAGGCGGAGAGGGATTACAGCCCCGCAGCCTCGTCCGCGCCGATCATCAGGTTGAGGTTCTGCACCGCCGCACCAGAGGCACCCTTGCCCAGGTTGTCCAGCACCGCGACCAGCACCGCGCAACCGTTGTCGTCACTGCCGTGCACCGACAGGTGCAGTTCGTTCGTGCCGCTCAGCGCGGTCGGCACGACGCGCGCCGCGGGCTCGACCACCCGCACGAAGCGCGCGCCCTGATAGTGGGCGGCCAGCGCATCATGCAGATCGGCGATGCGGCGGCCGTTCAGATGCAGCGGGATCTGCACGGTCATCCCTTGCGCGAACTGCCCGACCGAGGGCACGAACACCGGCCGCCGGGTCAGCCCGGCGTGGCGGATGATTTCCGGCAGGTGCTTGTGATCCTGCGTCAGCGCATAGGCGAAATGCGCGGGCGCGCCCTCGGCCTCCATCTCGGCGATCAGTTCCTTGCCGCCGCCGGTATAGCCCGACACCGCGTTGATCGAGGCGATCTCGTCCGGGGCGACCAGCCCCGCCGCGACCAGCGGTGCGGCCAGCGCGATGGCGCCCGTCGCATAGCAACCGGGGTTCGAGACCCGCGCGGCCCCGGCGACGGCATCGCGCGCGCCTGCGGTCAGTTCGGGAAAGCCGAACACCCAGCCCGGCGCCACCCGGTGCGCGGTCGAGGCGTCGATGAAGCGCACCGGCAGCCCCTCGGCCAGCTCGACCGCCTCGCGCGCGGCGGCGTCGGGCAGGCAGAGGATGGCAATGTCGGCCGCGGCCAGCGCCTCGTGCCGGGCCAGAGGGTCCTTGCGGCGGGCAGGGTCAAGCTGGACCAGCTCGATGTCCTTGCGCGGCGCCAGGCGATCGCGGATCTGCAACCCCGTGGTGCCGGCCTCGCCGTCGATGAACACCTTGTGCGCCATGTCATCCCCTTTCATCGCTGTCGCCAGCGATGTGGCCTGTCGGGTCAGCGGGTGCAAGTGGGCGACTGCAACACGAAATGCCGGTCCAGCACATTGTCCAGGCTGAACGCCGCCCCCCGCCCCGACACCGCGTCCACGATCAGGTCGGTGTCGGCCCAGGCGGCGGCCTGCGCGCCCCCGGTCCAGAACGGCGCGTCGCCGACATGACCCAGCTGCACGTCGTGCGAGCCGATGCGGAATTCCCCGGCCGGATAGACCATCGGCGCGCTGCCGTCGCAGCAGCCGCCCGACAGGTGGAACAGGACCGGCCCGTGCTGGGCCTCGATCTCGGCCAGCAGGTCGTGCGCGGCCTTTGTGGCGGTGATGCGGTTCATGCGAGGCTTTTCCATGTGCTCAGTCCCATTCCATTTCGGCGTAAGCGGTGGCGGCGTTGCGGGCGGTGGTGGCGGGAAAATCCGCCCAACCGGCGGCTTGCGGCTGCATGGCCGCCAGCACGGCGGGCACCGCGTCCGACAGCCCCTGCGCCGCGTCCAGCGCCGCGCGCACCGCATCGCGCAGGGCTTCCAGATAGTCCGACTGCGCCGCCGCGGCCTGATCGAACGACGCGGCGACCGGCCCGTGGCCGGGGATCACCGGCGCGCCCGCGGGCGGGGCCGCAAGCCAGCCCAGCCAGCCTTTCAACGAACCGTCCACCACCGGGGTCAGCCCGCGAAACACCAGGTCGCCGGTGAACAGCGCGCCCGTCGCGTCGTCCTGCACGGTCAGGTCGGCATCGCTGTGGGCACGAGGCGCCGGGGTCAGGGTCAGGCTGCGCCCGCCAAGGTCCAGCGTCTCGGGCGCGGAAATGGTGCGGTCGGGCTGGATCAGCACCGTCCCCGCCCATGCCTCGGCCCCGATCTGCGCCGGGATCGATTCGGCCCATGTCTCGACACGCGCGGCCAGCGCGTCGGGCAGGCGGGCGTCGGCGATGATCTCGGCCCCCGCCTCGGCAAAGACCTCGGCCCCGGCGATGTGGTCGGGGTGCGGATGGGTCAGGATCACCGGCCCGACGGGCAGGTCAGTCAGGCGGGCAATGGCGGCAAACAGCGCCTCGCCCTGTTCACGAGAGCCGCCGGGGTCGATCACCGCCACGCGGTCCTGCCCGACGACCACGCCCAGATTGGCGATGCGCCCGCGGTTTTCGGGGGTGAAGCCAGCGTCGGCGCCGCGGTGGACATGGACGCCGGGGGCGACCTCGGTCAGCGTCAGCGCCGACGCCTCGGACAGGGGGGCACAGCGCCAGCCCTGCCCGGTCAGCGCGGGATGGGTCTTCAGCCAGCTGGCGGCCAGCGCCCCGGCCCCAGCCTTGCAGGTGGCGGCGTCGGGGCCGCGCCCGGCGGGCAGCAGCCGCGGCGCGCAGGTGTCGGGCGCGGCAGCAAGACAGGCGGTCAGGATCAGCACATACATCGTCGCGGGCCTTGGCAAATCGGCGGCAGTCTAGGCCGGGCCGCGCCGCTGCCGCCCGGGACTTGCGCCGGCTACGACCTTCGTCGGGGTCGCGCGACCGGGCGGGCGGCGCCACCATCGGCACAGCAGCCACCCGGGGTTGCGTCCCCGGAATGTTGCGCCCCCGGAATTCGCGATACCGAGGTCCGCCATGCCCATTCCCGCCGTCATCCTGCGCAACACGCTTGCCGTGCTGGCGCTGGCCGCGTCCCCGGCGCTGGCCGACAACCCGCTGCAACCCTCGCCCGCGTGGGAGGATATGCGCTCTGCCGTGATCGGGACCGAGGACGAGCCGCCGATCGACCCCGCGATCCTGTCGCTGGACGCGGCCCCGCGCGCCGACAACCCGGCGCTGGTCCCGGTGCGCATCACTCAGCCGCCCGGCGCCCCCCGCATCGTGGAACTGGCGCTGGTGGTGGACCAGAACCCCGCCCCCGTGGCCGGAGAGTTCAGCTTTGGCCCCGCCACCACACCGCTGGATTTTGAGGTCCGGGTGCGGGTCGATGCCTATTCCGACATCCGCGCCATCGCCACGCTTGAGGACGGGCGACAGGTCATGGCCGGGCGGTTCGTCAAGGCCTCGGGGGGCTGCGCGGCCCCGGCGGGGTCGGGACCGGACGCCTATGCCGGCATCGGAGAGATGCGGTTTCGCAGCGAACCCGCGGACGGGCGCGCCATGGGCACGCTGATGATCCGGCACCCGAATTTTTCGGGGTTGCAGCGCGACCAGGTGACGCTGCTGAACATCCCGGCCGAATTCGTCCAGACCGTGGTGCTGAAACAGGGCGACGACACCCTGATGACGATGGAGGGCGGGATCTCGATTTCCGAAAACCCGGTGTTCCGGCTGGGCTATCGCCCCAATGGCGCCGAGGTGACCGCCCGGGCCGAGGATACCGACGGCCGGGTGTTTCAGGTCAGCTTCCCCGGCGCGGGCGGCTAAGACCACATGGTTGCGTCCTTGCGTCGCGGCTGACAGGTTGCCGCCGCAACAAACAGGATGAACCATGCTCGACCCACGCAAGATCGGCGCGCTGACCGTCAGCGGCGTCTGCCTTGGCACGATGACCTTTGGCCGCGACACCCCCGAACCCGAGGCGTTCGCCCAGATGGACCGCGCACTGGCGGCGGGGATCACCTTCTGGGACACGGCCGAGATGTATCCGGTCAACCCCGCCGTGGCCGAGACCAACGGCCGGACCGAGCAGATCATCGGCGCCTGGATCGCCAGCCGCGGCCGGCGCGAGGAGTTGCAGATCGCCACCAAGGCCAGCGGCCCGAACGGCGGCCACACCCGCGACGGGCGCGGCTTCACCCCCGACACCATCGCGCTGGCGGTGGACGATTCGCTGCGCCGGCTGGGGACTGACCGGGTCGAGCTTTACCAGCTGCACTGGCCCGCCCGCGGCAGCTACGCCTTTCGCCAGAACTGGACCTATGACCCGCGCAAGACCAGCAAGGCCGAGGTGCAGGACCACATGGACGGCATCCTGACCGCGCTGCGCGACATCGTGGCCGCCGGCAAGGTGCGCGAATTCGGCCTGTCGAACGAATCGGCCTGGGGCACGATGTCGTGGCTGGCGGCAGCCGGGCGCACCGGCGGGCCAAGGGTGGTCTCGGTCCAGAACGAATACGGGCCGCTCTGCCGGCTTTACGATACCGACATGGCCGAGCTGGGTCAGAAAGAGAACATCACCCTGCTGGCCTATTCGCCGCTGGCAGCGGGGCTGCTGACCGGGAAATACTCGGGCGGCGCGGTGCCCGAGGACAGCCGCGCCGGCGGCGACCGCAGCCGCGGCGGCGACGGGATGCTGGGCGGGCGACGCACCGCGCGCGGCATCGCCGCCGCCGATGTGTGGGGGGACATGGCGCGCGGGCTGGGGCTGGACCCGATCCACGCCGCCATCGCCTTTGTCCGGCAGCGGCCGTTCCCGGCACTGCCGATCATCGGGGCGACCCGCCTGGCGCAGCTTGACCACCTGCTCGCCGGCCTCGACCTGCGGCTGGACGACGAGGCGCTGGCCGCCATCGACGCTTTCCATCGCGCGCACCCGCTGCCCTATTAGGCCCGCGGGTCTCTTTCCGGCCGCAATGCCCTTCCGAAGGGTGGCCCCCGCTGCGGCCGCGCCGTCGGGGCGGGGGTTTCCGCAACGTCCCCTGCCCCGCCCGGTTGCAGTCCGCCGCACAGCCGCCATGATCGCGCCAACGCCACAGCCCAAGGAACCCGCGATGCTGCCTCCGATCCTGTCGAACCTGCGTATCCCCGTCGTCGCCTCGCCCATGTTCATCGTCTCGGGGCCGGAACTGGTCATCGCCCAGTGCAAGGCGGGGATCGTCGGCTCTTTCCCCGCGCTGAACGCGCGCGAAAAGGACGGAGAGCCGCCGTTGCTCGACGCCTGGCTGACCCGCATCCGCGAAGAGCTCGACCGCCACAACCAGCAGAACCCCGACCGCCCCGCCGCGCCCTTCGCGGTCAACCAGATCGTCCACCGCTCGAACGCGCGGCTGGAACGCGACATCGAGATCTGCCACCGCCACAAGGTGCCGATCTGGATCACCAGCCTGGGCGCGCGGGTCGAGGTCAACCAGGCCGCCCATGACTGCGGCGGCATCAGCCTGCACGACGTGGTGAACGCGACCTTCGCCCGCAAGGCGCTGGAAAAGGGCGCCGACGGGCTGATCGCGGTGGCGGCGGGTGCGGGCGGCCACGCAGGGGTGCAGTCGCCCTTTGCGTTGTTGCAGGAAATCCGGGCGTTCTTCGACGGGCCATTGCTGCTGTCGGGCGCCATCGCCACCGGGCGCGCGGTGCTGGCCGCGCAGGCGGCCGGGGCGGATCTGGCCTATATCGGCAGCCCCTTCATCGCCACGGCCGAAGCGAACGCCCCCGCCGATTACAAGCAGATGATCGTCGATTGCGGGGCCGAGGACATCATCTATTCCCCCGCCTTCACCGGGATTCCGGGGAACTACCTCAAGCCCTCGATCCGCGCGGCCGGGATCGACCCCGACAGCCTGGGCGAGGCCACCCCCGAGACGATGGATTTCGGCAAGGACCAGCACAAGGTCAAGGCATGGAGCCAGATCTGGGGTGCCGGCCAGGGCATCGGCGCCGTGCACGACATCCTGCCGGTCGCCGGCCTGGTGGACCGGCTCGAGGCCGAATACCTGGCCGCGCGGCGCGAGCTGGCGCTGGCGTAGCGCCCCGGCAGCATGATCGCGACGGGGGTTTCC
>JAZIHR010000114.1:0-9479 GCA_036678445.1 Alphaproteobacteria bacterium | reverse complement strand
GAGATAGCCCGCCCCCCCCGCCGGCCCGGCCGGAAAGAACTTGAGCGCGTCGAACCCGGCCTCTTGCGCGGCCATCACCTCAGAGGCCGTGGCCACCCCCGGCAGCAGCGGCAGTTCCAATTCCGTGCAGGCGGCGGCCAGCGCCGGGGTCAGCCCGGGCGAGACGGCGAATTTCGCCCCCGCCGCACAGGCGCGGTGCGCGTCCTTGGCGTTCAGCACCGTGCCCGCGCCCACGACCGCCCCCGGCACCCGCGCCATGGCAGAGATCGCCTCGAACGCGGCGGGGGTGCGCAGCGTCACCTCAAGCACCGGCAACCCGCCCGCGACCAGCGCCTGCGCCAGCGGCTCGGCCCAGGCGGCATCCTCGATCACGAGGACCGGGATCACCGGCGCCAGCGCGCAGATTTCGCGGATTCGGGCGGATTGACGGGCGGGGATCATGGCGGGCCTGCTTGCGGTCGAAATACCGGCGGACCCTGCGACTATCGGCGGCGAGGCGCAAGGGCGGACGAACGCGGCCGGCGCGCGGCCGGACCGGGGGGCTGCTTGCCCTCTGGCCCCCCCCCTTCCCGGGTTTCATGCAAGGCAGAAGATACGCGCCTCAGCCGCCCGAACTGCGCGCGCCGCCGCTGGTGCTTCGCGAGGTGGCGCCGGCGCCGAAGCCGCCGCGCTGTGCGACCTGTGCGCGGCTCATCGGCGGCTTGCCGATGGTCGAGGGCGCGCGGTTGAAGGTGGTGGCCGACACCTTGCCGGCGCCCGAGTTGCTGGCGAAGCTCTGTTTGCCCGAGGGGGTGGAATAGCCGCCGGGGGTGCGCACCATCGGCTGGCTGAACACGCCGCCGCCCCGCGACAGCATCGAGCCCATCATGTAGCCGACCAGCAGCGGCATGAAGCTGAAACCGCCGCCCCCGCCCTGCGCGGCCTGTCCACCCGCGGCCGGGTCGGCCCCGCAGGCGCCCGCGCCGTGTTCCTGTTCGCACAGCTCGCGCGATTCGTAGCGCGGCGCGGTTTCCAGGTGTTCCTGCTGGGCGGCGGCGAACTGGTTGCGGCAGTCGTCGGCGGTGAACCACAGCCCGTCCGTCTGCGCCGCCGCAAGGCAGCTGTCGAGGTCAGGGAACGCGCGCGCGTCCACCTTGTCGTCCTTGCAGGCGGCCAGCGTCAGCGCGGCGGTGCCCGCCAGCATCAGCGCCACATGGCGCGAGCGCTTGCGGCGCGGAGTGGTGGTTTCGGCGAGGTCGGAGGTTGCGGTCATGGCCTTACCCTTCGATGAAATGCGGCTTGAAGCGGGACAGGTTGTGGGTGATGCGGGCGCGGTCCTCGCGCAGCCCCAGCCCCACGCAGTCCTCGCCCACGATCCAGGCGCCCAGCACCGGGTGGAACCCGTCGAATTCGGGCAGGGCCGCCAGGGCCTGCACCACCTGCGGGTGGTGGGAATAGCTGTCGTCGGGGGCGCGGTCGGTTTCGCGGCCGCCCTCGACGATCACCACCCCCGCGCCTTCGCGCGAAAAGATCGGCTTGACCACATGGCCGCGCGCCAGCAGCGGTTCGGCGGCCGCGATGGCGTCGGCAAAGGGCGTCGGCTCGCCCCGCCGCGCGGCGTCCAGATCAGCCTGGAAGAACGCCGGCAGCAGGTTCGGGTGGTCGGGGAACAGGTGCCACAGCAGCGGCAGCAGCCCTTTGTTCGACAGCAGCGCCTTCCACGGCGGCTCGATGAAGCGGGTCTGCGAGGGTTGCAGGTTCGGCGCAAAGTCGTCGCGCAGCATGTCTTCCCACGGATACAGCTTGAACAGCGTGCCGATCACCCGGTCCTGGTCGTCGGCCAACTGGCCTTCGTCGGTGATGCCGATGTCCGACAGCGCGGTGAAATGCGCGCCCAGCCCCGCCTCGCGCGCGGCCCAGGCCAGCGCCTCGACGGTGGCGTAATCCTCGGGGTTGTCGCGGTCGGCGGCGAAATGCACGTCCTCGCCCGGGGCGCAGATCGCCGCCCAGCGTTCGACCAGCGCCTCGTGAAGACGGTTGAACTGGTCGGTGTCGGGGCCCAGCACGCCGGCCTCGCGGCTTTCCTCGAACCACAGCCACTGGAACGAGGCGGATTCGTAAAGCGAGGTCGGGGTGTCGGCGTTGTATTCCAGCAGCTTCGCCGGGCCGGTGCCGTCATAGGCCAGGTCGAAGCGGCCATAAAGCTCGGGTTCGCCGTTCGCCCATGAACGCTGGACGAAATCCCAATACGCCCGCGGGATGTCCAGCCGGGCCAGCCAGTCTTCAGAGGCCACCGCATGGGCCACCGCCTCGCGGCACATGGCGTGCAGTTCGGTGGCGGGGTCCTCGATGTCGTCCTCGATCTGGGACAGGGTGAAGCGATAGGCCGAGGTCTCGTCCCAATAGGGCTCGCCGCCCATGTCGGCAAAGGTAAAGCCAAGTTCGGCCGCGCGCTTGCGCCAGCCGGGCCGCTCGGCCAGTGGGATTTTCTGCATCCGGTCGGTCCTGCCCTGTGGTCCCTGCCCTGTCACCGCCCCGGTGTGGCAAGAGGCGCCGCGCGATGCAAGTGCAGGGTGCCCGCGGCTTGAAACCCCGGCCCGCCACGGTCAGGGTCCGCGACAACGACATGTGCCATGGTAACGAGGTCCCCGTGAACGCCCTGCCGGCACCTGCGGGCAGGCTGATCTGGCACATCCCGGCTGCGAAAATCCGCTGCCCGCAGGCCGCGCGGCGGAAATTCCGCTTTACTTCGCGCATGTTTCTGCCAGACCATATATGGTATGAGACCGCCCCGGGACCTCGTGGTATTGTGGGCACGACAACAGGTTGGGGATAAACCCGGCCGTCCGAGGCAGAGGCAGGCGCAACATGGCCCAGTTGGACCATTTCATCCACAGCGACGAGATCCATCCGATCGACATCGCCGAGACCGTGGCCGCCTGTCGCGCATGGGACTTTGACCGGCTGGCCGACGACCAGATCGCCATGGCGGTCGAGGGGCAGTGGCGCCACTATTCCCTGACCCTCGCCTGGTCGCCGCGCGAAGAAATACTGCGGCTGATTTGCAGCTTCGACCTGGACCCGCCGCACGCACGGATGCCCGCGCTTTACGAGGTGCTGAACCTGGCCAACGATGAGGTCTGGGACGGCGGCTTCACCTATTGGACGCAGCAGCGGCTGATGGTCTGGCGCTACGGGCTGGTGCTGGCGGGCGAGGCCCTGGCCAGCACCGGACAGATCGACCACATGGTCCGCCACGCCATCGAAGCCTGCGAACGCTTCTACCCGGCCTTCCAGCTGGCCTGCTGGGGCCAGCCCTCACCGCAGGAAGCCATCGAGATCGCCATGGCCGAGGCCTACGGCCGCGCCTGAGCCCTGCTTTCACGCACCGGGCTTACTTTCTTGCGCAAATATCCCCGGGGAAGGAAACGCCGGCAGGCGGCGGGACAGGCTGGACCTTTGCCGGACTTGCCGCGGGGCCGGGTCAAGGGGCGGGCGGGGTCAGCGATTGACCGCCATGTCGTCGCGATGGACCAGCGCGGCGCGGATATTGCCGCCCAGGATCGCGGCGATGTCCTCGCTGCGCCTGCCGGCGATTCGCGCGGCATCGGTGGAATCGTAGCGCGCCAGCCCCTGCGCCAGCGCCGCCCCCGACGGGCCGCGGATCAGCACCGGATCGCCGCGGTGAAAGACGCCGGTCACCTGCCGCACACCGGCCGGCAGCAACGAACGCCCGTCCGCCAGCGCATGCGCCGCACCGGCATCCACCACCAGTTCCCCCTTGGGCTTCATCGCCGCGATCCAGCGTTTGCGGGCGGCCTGAGGGTCGCCCTCGGGCAGGAACCACGTCACCCGCGCGCCCGTCGCCACCGCCGACAGCGGCCGGATGACCGAGCCTTCGGCGATCGCCATGGCGCAGCCACCCGACACGGCGGTGCGCGCCGCCATCAGCTTGGTCTTCATCCCGCCCTTGGACAGCCCCGACACCGGGTCGCCGCCCATCGCCTCGATCTCGGGCGTCAGATGCGCCACCACCGGCAGATGCCGGGCCGAGGGGTCGGTCTTGGGGTTCGCGGTATACAGCCCGTCCACGTCGGACAGCAGCAGCAACTGGTCGGCGCCGCAGGTCACCGCGATCTGCGCCGCCAGCCGGTCGTTGTCGCCGAAACGGATCTCGTCGGTGGCCACGGTGTCGTTCTCGTTCACGATCGGCACCACCCCCAGCCCCAGCAGGGTTTCCACCGTCGCGCGGCTGTTGAGATAGCGGCGCCGGTTCTCGGTATCTTCCAGCGTCACCAGGATCTGCGCGGTGATGACCCCGTGCGGGGCCAGCATTTCCTCATAGGCGCGGGCCAGCCGGATCTGGCCGACCGCCGCCGCCGCCTGGCTTTGTTCCAGCGTCAGCGCCCCGGCCGGCAGACCCAGCACCCGCCGCCCCAGCGCGATGGACCCCGAGGACACCAGCACCACGTCGGTGCCGCGCCGGCGCCACTGGGCCACATCATCGCACAGGCCCCGCAGCCAGCCCTCGCGCAGACCCGATTCGTCCACCAGCAGCGCGCTGCCGATCTTGACCACCAGCCGCCGGGCCCGGGCGATGTCGGGGGTCGCAATCACCACATCCATATCCATTGCAAGGCTCATGGCTGCCACGGCTCCGCGTCGCCGGCAGGCGTGGCGCGGGTCGGCTCGATCTGCGCCCACAGCGCGCGCAGCACCTCGGTCACCCCTGCGCGGGAAACGCCGGACATGGTCATCACCTTGCCGCCGACCTCAGCCTCCAGCGCGGCCAGACGCTCGGCCCGGGTCTCGTCGTCCAGCGCGTCGATCTTGTTCAGAACGGTGATCCGAGGCTTTTCGGCCAGCACCGGGGAATAGGCGGCAAGCTCGGTCAGGATGGTGCGCGCATCCCCCGCCACGTCGTCCGAGGTGCCATCGACCAGATGCAGCAGCACGTTCGAGCGTTCCACATGGCCCAGGAACTGGTCGCCCAGGCCCCGGCCCTCGCTGGCGCCTTCGATCAGGCCGGGGATGTCGGCCATGACGAATTCATGCCCGTCGATCCCCACCACCCCCAGGTTCGGCACCAGCGTGGTAAACGGGTAATCCGCGATCTTGGGCCGGGCATTGGAAACCGCCGCCAGAAAGGTGGACTTCCCCGCATTCGGCAGGCCGACCAGCCCGGCATCGGCAATCAGCTTCAGCCGCAGCCACAGGGTGCGCTCCACCCCCGGCTGCCCCGGATTGGCCCGGCGCGGCGCGCGATTGGTCGAGGTCTTGAAATGCAGGTTCCCGAAACCACCGTTGCCGCCCCTGGCCAGCAGGACACGCTGCCCCGGCTCGGTCAGGTCGGCGATCACGGTTTCCTGGTCCTCGTCCAGGATCTCGGTCCCGGCCGGCACCTTCAGCACGATATCGTTACCGCTGGCGCCGGTGCGCTGGCTGCCCATGCCGTGCTGGCCGGACTTGGCAAAGAAATGCTGCTGGTAGCGAAAGTCGATCAGCGTGTTCAGCCCGTCCACGGCCTCGGCCCAGACATCGCCGCCGCGGCCGCCATCGCCGCCATCCGGGCCGCCGAACTCGATGAATTTTTCGCGTCGGAAGGACACGCACCCTGCCCCGCCGCCGCCCGAACGGATATAGACCTTGGCAAGATCGAGGAATTTCATGACAGCTTCTCCAGCGTGACCTTGCAGGGATACGCGCGCCGCCCCCTCGGTGCAAGCGGCCCCTCTGGCAGTTTCGGGCGGTCCCAAATATCCCGGGGGAGCGCAAAGCGCGGGGGCAGCGCCCCCTTACGATCCCGCCCTTACAATCCCCGCCTGCTTTACCCACATCGTCGGAATGACCCAGCCCATCGCCTTCGACAACTCTTACGCCCGGCTCGGCCCCGGCTTCTATACCAGAACCGCCCCGACCCCGGTGCCGGGACCGGCGCTGATTGCCGTGAACGAGGGGCTGGCCCGGCGGCTGGGGATCGACCCGGACTGGCTGCGCGGCCCGCAGGGGCTGGCGATGGTCGCCGGCAACGCGCCGCCGCCGGGGGCCGAACCCATCGCGCAGGCTTACGCCGGCCACCAGTTCGGCGGGCTGTCGCCGCAGCTTGGCGACGGGCGCGCGGTGCTGCTGGGCGAGGTCGTGGCCCCAGATGGGGCGCGTTTCGACCTCCAGCTGAAAGGCTCGGGCCCGACGCCGTTTTCGCGGCGTGGCGACGGGCGGTCGTGGCTGGGTCCGGTGCTGCGCGAATACGCGGTCAGCGAGTTCATGGCGGCCGCCGGCGTCCCCACCACCCGCGCGCTTGCCGCCGCCCTGACCGGCGAAACCGTGTGGCGAGAGGCGCCCCTGCCCGGCGCGGTGCTGACCCGCGTCGCCGCCAGCCATATCCGCGTCGGCACATTTGAATTCTTCGCCATCCGCGGCGATGTGGAACGGCTGCGGGCGCTGGCCGAGCATGTGATCGCCCGCCACTACCCCGACGCCACATCCCCCATGCAGCTGCTGGAACGCGTGGTCGCGGCACAGGCCGAAACCATCGCGCAATGGATGGCGCTGGGGTTCATCCACGGGGTGATGAACACCGACAACATGGCGGTTTCCGGGGAAACCATCGACTATGGGCCCTGCGCCTTCATGGACGGGTTCCACCCGGACCGGGTGTTTTCCTCGATCGACCGAACCGGGCGTTATGCGTGGTCGGAACAGCCGCATGTGGCGGTGTGGAACCTGGCGCAGCTCGCGTCCTGCCTGCTGCCGCTGATGGGCGACGCCGATGCCGCGGTGCCGCAGGCGACCCGCATTGTCCACGGCTTCCCGGCGCTTTACGACGCCGCCTGGCTGCGGCGGTTCGGCGCCAAGCTGGGGCTGGCGCGGCCCGCCGAATCGGACCGGGCGCTGATCGAGCGGCTGCTGGCGCTGATGGCCGCGCAGCAGGCCGATTTCACCCGGGTGTTCCGCGGGCTGGCCACCGGCGCCGCGCGCGACGAGTTCCGCGACCCCGCCCCTTTCGACGCCTGGGCGCAGGACTGGCAGGCGCGCGCCCCCGAGCTTGAGCTTGCGGCCAGCGCCAACCCCGCCCGCATCCCCCGCAACCACCGCATCCAGCAGGCGATCGACGCCGGCCTTACCGGAGATTTCGCGCCCTTCCACCGGCTGGTCGCGGCGGTGACCCAGCCCTTCGACGACCGCCCGGACTGGGCCGACCTGGCCGATCCTCCCGCGCCGGGACAGGAAGTCCGCGTCACCTATTGCGGCACCTGACCAGACCCGGAAAAGACACATGCGCATTCGCCTTGCCAGCTACAACCTGCACAAATGCCGCGGCTCGTTCGGCCCGTTTGCCCCCGAACGCAACCTGGACGTGATCGCCGAGCTGGGCGCCGACATCGTGGCGCTGCAAGAGGTCGATTTCCGCATGGGCGAGCGCCCCGAGGCCCTGCCCCGCCAGCTGATCGAGGCCCGCACCGGGCTGGTGCCGATGCAGCACCGGCGCACTTCGGGGCAGTCGCTGGGCTGGCACGGGCAGACCATCCTGCTGCGACCGGAACTGGCGGCGGTGGCGCGCTCGCGCCCGGTGGCGCTGCCGGGGATCGAGCCGCGCGGCGCGGTGGCGCTGCACCTGCCGGGGCTGACGGTGATGGCGGTGCATCTGGGGCTGATGCGGTCCTCTCGCCGGGCGCAGCTGGCACGGCTGGCGGCCAAGGCCGGGCGGCTGGACGGCAGCTCGGTGGTGCTGACCGGGGATTTCAACGAATGGCACGGCGAACGCGGGCTCGAGGCGCTGACCGACCTTGACGTGATCGCGCCGGGGCGCAGCTGGCCGGCACTGGCCCCGCAGCTGCGGCTGGACCGGATCGCGGTATCGCCCGGCGTCACCATCACGGCCAGCGGAGTGCTGGACACGCCGCTGGCGCGCCTGGCCTCGGACCACCTGCCGATCTGGGCCGACCTGCATATCACGCGCCCTGCGCTGCCGGACGACAGGCCGCTGCGCGTCTCTGACAATGTTTCCGACTACAACCGCGCGCTGGTTGCGCAAACAGCGGCGGACGGGGTTCCTCCGGGCGGGGCAAGCGGCTAGAAGGCGGGCAAATCCCGCTCTCAGCACAGGACTTGCCCCATGACCGCCATCATCGACATCTTCGCGCGCGAGATCCTCGACAGCCGCGGCAACCCCACGGTCGAGGTCGACGTGACGCTGGAAGACGGCACCATGGGCCGCGCCGCGGTGCCCTCGGGCGCATCCACCGGCGCGCATGAGGCCGTGGAAAAGCGCGACGGCGACAAGGCGCGCTACCTGGGCAAGGGCGTGCTGGAGGCCGTGGCCTCCGTCAACGGCGAACTGGCCGAGAACCTGATCGGCGAGGACGCGACCGAACAGCGCGCCATCGACCTGATGATGTGCGAACTGGACGGCACCCCCAACAAGTCCCGGCTGGGCGCGAACGCGATCCTGGGCGTGTCGCTGGCAGTGGCCAAGGCCGCGGCCGAGGCCACCGCGCAGCCGCTTTACCGCTACGTCGGGGGCACCGGCGCGCGTATCCTGCCGGTGCCGATGATGAACATCATCAACGGCGGCGAACATGCCGACAACCCGATCGACATCCAGGAATTCATGATCATGCCGGTTTCCGCGGACAATATCCGCGACGCCGTGCGCATGGGCGCCGAGGTATTCCACACGCTGAAAAAGGAACTCTCGGCCGCGGGCCTGTCCACCGGCATCGGCGACGAGGGCGGCTTTGCCCCGAACCTGTCGTCGGCCCGCGACGCGCTGGATTTCATCCTGCGGGCGGTGGAAAAGGCGGGCTACAAGCCCGGCGACGACATCATGCTGGCGCTGGACTGCGCCTCGACCGAATACTTCAAGAACGGCAAATATGAGATGAAGGGCGAGGGCAAGACCCTGACCTCGGCCGAGAACGTCGATTACCTGGCCGCGCTGTGCGCCGACTATCCGATCCTGTCGATCGAGGATGGCTGCGCCGAGGATGACTGGGACGGCTGGAAGCTGCTGACCGACCGCCTGGGCACCTCGGTGCAGCTGGTCGGCGACGATTTGTTCGTGACCAACCCCGCCCGCCTGGCCGACGGCATCGCCAGGGGCTGCGGCAACAGCCTGCTGGTCAAGGTCAACCAGATCGGCACCCTGTCCGAGACCCTGGACGCGGTGATGATGGCCGACCGCGCGGGCTATACCAGCGTGATGTCGCACCGCTCGGGCGAAACCGAGGATGCCACCATCGCCGATCTCGCCGTCGCCACCAACTGCGGCCAGATCAAGACCGGCAGCCTTGCCCGCTCGGACCGGCTGGCGAAATACAACCAGCTGATCCGCATCGAGGAAATGCTGGGCGCCACCGCCGAATACGCCGGCTACTCGATCCTGCGGGGCTAAGCCGCGACCGGGGCGACCGCGCAGCCCTGCGTCGTCGCCCCCCCTCTCTGGCCGCGCCGTTCCTCTTGGCGGCGCCGCGCCCGCGATCGCCCGCCCCGCACCCAGC
>JAZIHR010000113.1:0-9510 GCA_036678445.1 Alphaproteobacteria bacterium | reverse complement strand
TCCCTGCCCGTTCCGCTGTCCGAACCGGCAGCCGCGGGTCTTTCTGCCTGCCCCGGCCCCCCTCTGGCACCCGGCCCGCCATCCGTGCGGGCGGTCGGGGGCCGTCGCCCCGGGCGCGTTTCCTGCCCCGCGGCGATCACGCCGCCCATTGCCGCGCCGCGCCGCGCGTCCTATGGCTGCACTTCGGGGTTCCACCGGGGCGGGTTCATGCGGATCATCATCTGCGGCGCGGGACAGGTCGGCTGGCAGATCGCCCGGCAGCTTTCGCGCGAACGACATGACATCGTGCTGATCGACCGCGACGAGCGGCTGATCCAGCAGGCCAACGACGCGCTGGACGTGCAGGGCATCACCGGTCACGCCAGCCACCCCGACGTGCTTGAAAGCGCCGGGGCCGAGGATTGCGACCTGCTGATCGCCGCCACCGCCAGCGACGAGGTGAACATCGTCGCCTGCGAGGTCGCCCATGCGCTGTTCTCGGTGCCGCGCCGCTTTGCCCGGCTGCGCGGTCATGCCTATCTGCTGCCGCAATACGCCGATCTCTACCAGGCCCAGAACCTGCCGATCGACGTGGTCATCAGCCCGGAACAAGAGGTCGCGCTGGCGGCGCTGTCGCGGCTGGACGTGCCGACTACGCTGGACACGGAAACCTTCATGGATGGGCGGGTCCGGCTGCTTGCGATGGCGCTGACCGAAAACTGCCCGATCCTGAACACGCCGCTGCGCCACCTGGACCAGACCTTCTTCGGGCTGCGCGCCGTGGTGGTGGGGCTGCGCCGCGCCGGCCGCTTCTTCGCGCCCGAGCCGAACGACCAGTTGCATGCGGGCGATCACGCCTATGTCGTGGCCGCGGCCGAGGACGTGGCGCGAACGCTGGACATCTTTGGCCTGCCTCCTCGTCCGGTGGAACGGGTGGTGCTGATCGGCGGCGGCAATATCGGGCTGGCGGTGGCGCGGGAACTGGATGCGCGGCCCGACATCAAGCTCAAGCTGATCGAGCGTGACCGCGACCGGGCCGAGGCCGCCGCCGAGCGGCTGCGCCGCACCGTGGTGCTGCACGGCGACGGCATGGCCGCCGACCTGATGGCCGAGGCGGGCGTGCCCCGGGCCGATGCCGTGCTGACGCTGACCGCCGACGACCGCACCAACCTGCTGGCCGCAGTGCGGGCGAAACTGGCCGGGGCGCGGATGGTCGATGCGCTGATCAACGACGCCACGCTGATGCCGCTGGCCGCGAACCTGGGGATCGACGGGCTGATCAGCCCGCGCGCGGTCACCGTGTCCTCGATCCTGCGCCACATCCGCCGCGGCCGCGTCCGCGACGTCTACGCCCTGGGCGATTCCGAGGCCGAGCTGATCGAGGCGCAGGTCCTGCCCGGCTCGGCGCTGGCCGGGCAGCGGGTGCGCGAGATCCAGTTGCCCCGCGGGGCGCTGATCGCCGCGATCGAAAAACAGGGCGAGGTTCTCAAGCCCCGCCCCGACACCCGCATCGACCAGGGCGACCTGGTGCTGATCTTCGCCCTTTCCGGCGACATCGAAGAGGTCGAGCGCCTGTTGCAGGTCTCGGCCGACTGGTTCTGATGGGCCGGCTGCTGGGGCGCCTGCCGGTGCTGGTGATCGCCGGGCTGGTGCTGTCGGCGGCCATGCTGATCCCCGCCGCCCATGCCGAGGCCGTGGGCGACCGCCGGCTGGCGCTGATCTTTGCCAGCTCGGGCGCCGGGCTGCTGGTGCTGTGGCTGATGCTGGGCATCGCGACGGCCGCCGCCCCCGAGGCACCGCTGTCGCGCGGGGTGCTGGCGACGCTGCTGGGGGTGTTCGCGGCTCTGCCGCTGCCGGCGGCGCTGCCCTTTGCCGCCGCCATGCCGGACACGGGGCTGTTCAACGCCTGGTGGGAAATGCTGTCCTGCCTGACCACCACCGGCGCCTCGCTTTACGCGGCCGAGCTGGTGGCACCGACGCTGCACCTGTGGCGCGGCATTCTGGGCTGGCTGGGCGGGCTGTTCATCCTGACCGCCGCCATCGCGCTGATGGCCCCGATGCGGGTCGGCGGCTTCGAGATCATGGACCGCTCGACCGGCACCGACGAACGTTTCGACCGCATCGGCGGCACCGTGGGGACCGAGCTGCGCCCCGGCCGCGATTATGCCGAACACCTGAACGACCCCGCATTGCGGCTGATCCGCTGGGGGCTGGAAATCGCGCCGGTCTACGCCGGGCTGACGGTGGTGCTGTGGGTCGGGCTGGTGGCCACCGGGCAGGGCCCGCTCGGCGCGCTGCTGCGGGCGATGGGGACGCTTTCGACCAGCGGCATCGGGCTGGACGCGCGCCCGGTGGGCAGCAGCGGCGGGATCGGCGCCGAGGTGCTGGTGGCGCTGTTCATGCTGACCGCACTCAGCCGCCGCGCCTGGCCCGGCGGAAACGAATTGCGCACCACCGCCCGATTGCGAGACGACCCCGAACTGCGCGTGGCGGCCGGGCTGCTGGCGCTGGTCACGCTGACCCTGGTGCTGCGGCCGTTTCTTGGCGCCTTCCTGGCCGATCTCCAGCCGGTCCTGCCGGCGGAACCCGCGGCCGCGGATGCGGCCGGCGGGCTGGCGGGGGCTGCGGCCGCGGCCTGGGGCAGCCTGTTCACCGCCCTGTCGTTCCTGACCACGACCGGCTGGACCTCTATCCAGTGGGAAAGCACACGCGCCTGGGCCGGGCTGACCGCGCCGGGGCTGATGCTGGCAGGGCTGGCGATCATGGGCGGCGGCGTCGCCACCACGGCCGGAGGCGTCAAGCTGCTGCGCGTCTTTGCCCTGGCGCTGCACGCGCGGCGCGAACTCGACAAGATCGTGCACCCGGCGTCGGTGGCAGGGGGCGGGCCGGTGATCCGGCGGCTGCGCGGCCCCGGCGCCTACCTGGCCTTCATCTTTTTCATGGTCTTTGCCATGTCGATCGTGACAACGATCATGCTGGTCTCGCTGCGCCCGGTCACGCTGGAAACCGCCACGATCCTCAGCGTCGCGGCGCTGACGAACACCGGGCCACTGGCCGAGGCCATCCCCCTTATCCCCGTCTACGAAGGCAGCGTCGGCATTGCCGGCTCGCCCTGGCAGGGTTGGGCCGGGCTGGCCCCCGCAACCAAGGCGGTGCTGGCGGCCGCGATGGTTGCGGGGCGGCTTGAAATGCTGGCGATCCTGGCCTTGCTGACCCCGGGCGCATGGCGGCGCTGACCTGCCCCTGTCGCGGGCTTCGGGCGGTCCGAAAATATCCTCGGGGGTGAATGGCGGCCCGCAGGGCTGCCAGAGGGGGCAGACAGCCCCCTCCCCCCTTTCTCTGCTTTTTTTCCGCGACTTCGGCGCAGAGCGTGGCGAAAGGGGAACACCACCGGCGGCAACAGGGGGTGAATGGTTGTCAGCCCGGCGACGCTGACTTAAATGTGAACTGGACCGCCCGATAAACCGCCCCGATAAAAAGAAAAGGTGTCCCGCATGGCCGGCGACAAGCAGAACCTTCAGGATGCGTTTCTGAACCATGTCCGCAAGGGCAAGGTTCCGGTCACGATTTTTCTGATCAACGGCGTCAAGCTACAGGGCGTCATCACCTGGTTCGACAATTTCTGCGTGTTGCTGCGCCGCGACGGCCAGTCGCAACTTGTCTACAAGCACGCGATCTCGACCATCATGCCGGGCCAGGCCATCAGCCTCTACGAAGGCGAGGACTGATCTTGCCCGAGGCGCACCAGACCGGCACCGCCCCCGCCCGCGCCTATGTGATCCACCCCGACCTTGGCGAACGCCGCGGCCAGCGCCGCTCGCCCGAACTGGCGCTGGAAGAGGCCGTGGCGCTGGCCCGCGCCCTGCCCGCGATCGAAGTCGTGGGCGCCTCGGTCGCGCGGCTGCGCCAGCCGTCGCCGGGGATGCTGTTTTCGTCAGGCAAGCTCGATGAGATGGGCGCCGAGATCGCGGCGACCGAGGCCGAGCTGGTGCTGATCGACGGGCCGCTGACCCCAGTCCAGCAGCGCAACCTGGAAAAACACTGGGACGTCAAGATCCTGGACCGCACCGCGCTGATCCTGGAAATCTTCGCCGATCGGGCGCGCACCCGCGAAGGCGTGCTACAGGTCGAACTGGCCGCGCTCAGCTATCAGCGCACAAGGCTGGTGCGGGCCTGGACCCACCTGGAACGCCAGCGCGGTGGCTACGGCTTTGTCGGCGGCCCGGGGGAAACCCAGCTCGAAGCCGACCGCCGCGCCATCGACGACCAGGTGGTGCGACTGCGCCGGCAACTGGAAAAGGTGACCCGCACCCGCAGCCTTCACCGCGCCGCAAGGGCCCGGGTGCCCTATCCCATCGTCGCGCTGGTCGGCTATACGAACGCCGGGAAATCGACGCTGTTCAACCGCCTGACCGGGGCCGAGGTGCTGGCCAAGGACATGCTGTTCGCCACGCTGGACCCGACGATGCGCGCGATCCACCTGCCTTCGCCAGCTGGCGAGGCACGAGGGCGCCGGATCATCCTGTCCGACACGGTGGGCTTCATCTCGGACCTGCCGCACGAACTGGTCGCCGCCTTCCGCGCCACGCTGGAAGAGGTGCTCGAGGCCGACCTGATCCTGCATGTGCGCGATATCAGCCACCCGGAAACCGAGGAACAGGCCGCCGATGTCGGCGATATCCTCGACGGGCTGGGGGTGGACGAGGACGTGGCCCTGATCGAGGTCTGGAACAAGATCGACGCGCTGTCGCCCGAAACCCGCGCAGCCCTGCACCGCACCGACGCGCGCCGCGCCGATGTGCAGGCGGTCAGCGCCCTGACCGGCGAAGGGTTGCCCGACCTGATCGCCGCGATCGACCACCGGCTGGCCGAGGTGTTGAACGAACACCGCGAACCGGGGGTGGTGACGCTGGATCATGCCGATGGCCGCCGCCGCGCCTGGCTGCACGCCGCCGGCGTGGTAGAACGCGAAGAGCCGGACGAAGCCGGCACCCGGATTTCCGTCCGCTGGACCCGCCGCCAGCGCGAGGCTTTCGAGACGCTGGACGGCGACCGCCAGCGCCCCGGGGACGATCCCGACACCCCCGAGGATACCGCCGAAGCCGAGGAACCCCGCCGCCTTGGCGGCTGGGACCCGCTGGCCAACGACTGAACCTGTCGGGCGCGCGCGGAATCCCCGATTGGCAGGCGCGGGCCTCCGAAACATTCCTCTCGCGCGAACCCGCCCGGGACGATCCATCGCCCCCCTGCGACTACCGGCAGCCCTTGCCGCAGCGCCGCACCGGGACCCTGCCCTCCCTCGGGCTTCGCCCCTTTCTCGCTGAAAACAGTCCACTGGCCTGTTTCCCGGGTGCTCGAAAGCCCGGGATGTTTCCAGGCAGAAGATCGGCTGGACAGAAGCTCGACCGGATAGGACGGGGCCGCCGCTTCATCTTCTGTCCTGAAATATCCCCGCCGGAGGCGTCGGAGCCGTGCCGCAGGCGCGACCTCAAGGCCCTGTCGGTTTATTTCGCCATGACCTCTTCCTCGACCCGCATCCCGCCCACGACCCCCAGCGACTTGAGCTTGCGGTGCAGGGCCGAGCGTTCCATGCCGACGAATTGCGCGGTGCGGCTGATGTTGCCGCCGAAGCGGTTGATCTGCGCCAGCAGGTATTCGCGCTCGAACAGCTCGCGCGCCTCGCGCAGCGCCAGCGCGGTGATCTGGGGGCCAAGCGCCAGCGCCTCGCCGTTTTCGGGGGTAGCGCCCTGCGGTTCCAGCTCGGCGGGCAGGATCGGGCCGTTGCCCTCGCCCAGGATCAGCACCCGCTCGATCACGTTGCGCAGCTGGCGGATGTTGCCCGGCCAGCGCATCGCCTGAAGCGCCGCAATGGTTTCCTCGGGGATCAGGCGCAGCGGCAGGCCCTGGCTCGCATGGAACTGCTCGACGAAAAAACTGGCCAGCGCGGTGATGTCGTCGCGCCGCTCGGCCAGGCTGGGGACCGCCACCGGAACCACGTTCAGCCGGTCATACAGTTCCTGCCGGAATCGCCCGGCGGCGATCTCGCTGCCCAGGTCGCGGGTGGTCGAGGAAATCACCCGCAGGTCCACCCGCACCCTGTCGGTGCCGCCGGCACGCTGGAACTGCTGTTCGGTCAGCACCCGCAGGATCTTGGGCTGGGTGCCCAGCGGCATGTCCGCCACCTCGTCGAAATAGACCACCCCGCCATGGGCTTGTTCCAGCAATCCCGGCTCGACCCCGCGTTCGGGGGTCTCGCGGCCGAACAGCACTTCTTCCATCCGCTCGGGCTCGATGGTGGCGCAGGGGACGGTGACAAAGGGTGCCTCGGCACGCGGCGATTGTGCGTGGATATAGCGCGCCGCCAGTTCCTTGCCGGTGCCCGGTTCCCCGGTCAGCATCACCCGCCCGTTCGAGCGCGCCACCTTGTCCAGGTTGTCGCGCAGCCGGCGGAAGGGCGCGGACTGGCCCAGCATCTCGGCGGCGGCGGTTTCCTTTTTCTTCAGCTGCCGGTTTTCGCGGCGCAGGCGCGAGGCCTCCATCGCCCGCGTGATCACCACCATCAACTGGTCGATGTTGAAGGGTTTTTCGATAAAGTCGTAGGCGCCCTGCTTGATCGCCGCGACCGCGATCTCGATATTGCCGTGCCCCGAGATGATGACCACCGGCACCGAGGGGTTGTTGCGCTTGACCTGCTTGAGGATGTCGATGCCGTCCATCCGGCTGTCCTTCAGCCAGATATCGAGGATCATCAGCGCCGGTTCCTCGGCGTTGATCGCGGCCAGCGCCTCGTCGGCATTGGCGGCGGTGCGGGTGGGGAAGCCCTCGTCGCCGAGGATATCGGCGATGAGTTCGCGGATGTCGCGTTCGTCGTCGACGATCAGAATATCGCTCATTTGCCTGTCGCCTCTTCTGGTCTGTGTTTGCGCGATTGCGGCAGCCGCACGGGCTGGCGTTCGCGGGGCAGTCGGATCTCGGCCATCGCGCCGCGGTGGCCGGTCGGGTCGGGGGGGGCATCGGCCAGCAGCAGCGTGCCGCCGTGTTCCTCGATGATCTTCTTGACGATGGGCAGTCCCAGCCCGGTGCCGCCCTGTTTCAGCGTCATGTAGGGCTCGAACAGTCGGCCGCGGTCCTCGGGCAGGCCGATGCCGTTGTCGCAGATGCGGATGGTCACGGCGTCGGGGCGGGCGTCCAGCGTGACCTCGACTTGCGGGGACCAGTCGCCGGGCGGACGGTCCGCCAGCGCCTCGGCCGCGTTCTTCAGTAGGTTGGTGAAGACCTGTCCCATCATGCCCGCGTCGCAATCGACGATCACCGGCCCCGGGGGCAGGTCGGCCGCGATCCCGCCGGCGACGGTGTCCTGTTGCAGCACCACCGCCTCGCGCAGCAGTGCGACGATGTCGGTTTCGCGGCGATCGGGTTCCGGCATCCGGGCAAAGCGGCTGAATTCGTCCACGATGCGGCGCAGGTCGTTGGTCTGGCGGATGATGACGTCGGTATATTGCGCCAGCGATTCGCGATCCTCGTCCGAGGTGGCCAGCCGGCCGAACTTGCGCCGGATGCGTTCGGCCGACAGCTGGATCGGGGTCAGCGGGTTCTTGATTTCATGGGCGACGCGCCGGGCCACGTCGCCCCAGGCGGCCATGCGCTGCGCGGTGACCAGTTCGGTCACGTCGTCGAATGCGATCACATAGCCCGCGACGCTGCCGTCCTCGGCCTGGCGTTCGGCCATGCGCACCAGCAGGCTTTCGATATGGCCACCGCGATGCAGCCGCACCTCGTCCTGCACGCTGTCGGCGACCGAGCCTTGCAGGCGCAGGAACAGCGGCTCGAACTCGGGCACTACCTCGACCAGCGGGCGGTCGTCGGCGGCATCGGGGGTCTGCGCCAGCAGCCGCAGGGCCGAGCGGTTCACGAAGTCGATGCGTTCGTCACGGCCCAGCCCGATCACCCCGGCGGTGACCGAACTCAGCACGCTGTCGAACAGGCGCCGCTGGTCCTCGGCGGCGCGGTAGCTTTCCACCAGTTCGACCCGCTGAAGCTTGAGCGCCTCGGTCATGCGGTTGAAGCTGAGGCCAAGGGTCTGGATTTCGTCGCCGGTGTCGGGGACGGGGACGCGCACGTCCAGGTCGCCCTCGCCCACCAGTTCAGAGGCCGCCGCCAGCCGCCCGATGGGCCGGCTGAGCCGTTCCGCGAACCACAGCCCCAGCCAGATCGCCCCCGCCACCAGCAGCAGCGCAAACGCCAGGTAAAGCAACGAAAATTCAAACAGCACCCGGCTGCGGGTCTGCTCCAGCCGCTGGTATTCCCCGACCGTGGCGCGGGTGTCGTCCAGCAGCCCCAGCAGGCTGCCGTCCACGTCGCGGGTGACGTAGAGATAACGGTTCACCAGCTGGTCAAGCCGCACCAGCGCACGAAATTCGTTGTTCTGCCAGTCTTCGATCAGCAGGATGCCGTCGCGGTCCACGATGCGGAACTGTTCCTCGGTGGGCTGTTCATACCAGAAGCGATAGCTGCGGTCGCCCCGGGCGCGGATGTCGCCGGTGGCGTCGATGACGTAAGCCTCGCGCAGGCCGCGCTGGATCAGGCCCTGCGCCTCGGTCAGCAGGCTGCGCAGCATTCCCTCGTCCAGGAAGGGCGCGGCGCGGCCGGCGTCATTCAGCACCCGGGCCAGCAGGTTGGCGTCGGCGGTCAGGTCGCGGCGGTGTTCATCCTGATAGGCCTCGGCCGCCGACAGCGAGGTCGCGACCACCTGCTGCACCCGGCTGGAAAACCAGCCTTCAAGCCCGATGTTCACGGTCAGCCCGGCGAACAGCGCGACCAGCACCGTCGGCACCAGCGCCAGCGCGGTGAACGCGCCGACCAGCCGCATGTGCAGCCGCGACCCGGCGGCGGCGGCCTTGCGCGCGGCCAGGATCGCCGCCATCCGCCAGCCCACCATGCCGGTCAGCAGCAGGATATAGACCAGATCGGCCAGCAGGATCAGCCGCAGCCCGGTGGTGTCGGCCTGGTCCGACAGCGGCCCCATGACCCCGTAGGTCGCCAGCGCCAGAACCGGCCCCAGCACGGCCAGGAACAGCGTCGCCGCGTTCTGCACCCGGCGTTGCCGGCGCAGCCGCGCCAGCCGTTCCCATGATCGTCCCGCAAGGGCGTATGCCACCACCTGCCTGCCTCGCCTTCGTTTCCGCACCGCTGTTGCCGCGGCGTTCCTGTGGCGCAGGAGTTACGGAGTCCTGTGCCCTCTGTGACGCTTTTACATCACACGACGGCGTCGTGTCACCTGAATATCGAGATCGGCGATCTTCTTGCGCAGGGTATTGCGGTTCATCCCCAGCAATTCGGCACAGCGCAACTGGTTGCCGTTGCAGGCATCCAGCGCAATCTGGATCAGCGGCCGCTCGGATTCGCGCATGATCCGGTCGTATAGACCGGGCGGCGGCAGCGCGTCGCCATGCAGGTCGAAATAACGTTGCAGGTGCTGCTCGACCGCCTCGGCCAGCGGCTGCGCGGGGTCGGGCTGCGCAGGGGCGGGAC
>JAZIHR010000112.1:0-9563 GCA_036678445.1 Alphaproteobacteria bacterium | reverse complement strand
AGGCGGGCCGGGCCGGACGCGCCCATCTTGCGTCGCGCACGCCTGCACGGCATAACCCCGGACGCCGGTATCGGTATCGGGCGGCAGGGGTCGCGGAACGGGCAGGGCCCGGCCGCTGCAATCCCCGGCGCAGCCCGCCGGACCAGGCGGGGCGGTAGCTCAGCGGTAGAGCGGCGGCTTTACACGCCGTTGGCCGGGGGTTCGATTCCCTCCCGCCCCACCATTCTTTCCCTTGCGGCCCCGGCTGGGCAGCCAGAGCTTCGCGGCGATATATTGTCATATTGATCTGGACCTCGGCACGGCCAGCCTCGGCGTTTCCTACCGATTCTGGGGCGCGACACCGGAACAGCGCAGAGGTGCTGCGGCCGGCGTCCCCTATCCCTCGCCGGAAAACCGCTTTCCTGCGCGGATGCAGCGGTTACAGTTCCTGTTGACCGATGCCGCATGGTTGCGGCATAAACACGATAAATGAACAGTCGTTCAATAACCGGGAAGGGGTTTTCGATGTTCACGCGAGGGATGGAGTTTGACCTGGGCGACGACGTGAACGCGCTGCGCGATACCGTGCATCGCTGGGCGCAGGATCGCGTCGCGCCGATCGCGGCGCAGGTGGACCGCGACAACGTCTTTCCGGCCGAGCTGTGGCGCGAGATGGGCGACCTGGGCCTGCTGGGCATCACTGTCCCCGAGGAATACGGCGGCACCGGCATGGGCTATCTGGCCCACACCATCGCGGTCGAGGAAATCGCCCGCGCCTCGGCCAGCATCAGCCTGTCCTACGGCGCGCATTCGAACCTTTGCCTCAACCAGCTCAAGCTGAACGGGACCGAGGAACAGAAGCGGCAATACCTGCCCAAGCTGTGTTCCGGCGAACATGTCGGCGCGCTGGCGATGTCGGAAGAAGGCGCCGGTTCCGACGTGGTGGGGATGAAGCTGCGCGCCGAAAAGCGCAACGGCTATTACGTGCTGAACGGCTCGAAATACTGGATCACCAACGGGCCGGATGCCGACGTGCTGGTGGTCTATGCCAAGACCGACCCGGATGCCGGCAGCAAGGGCATGACCGCCTTTATCGTCGAAAAGGGCATCAAGGGTTTCACCCAGGGGCCGCATTTCGACAAGCTCGGGATGCGCGGTTCCAACACCGGAGAGCTGATCTTCGACAACGCCGAGATCCCCTTTGAAAACGTGCTGGGGGCCGAGGGCAAGGGCGTGCGCGTGCTGATGTCCGGGCTTGATTACGAACGGCTGGTGCTGTCGGGGATCGGCACCGGCATCATGGCCGCCTGCCTGGATCAGGTGATGCCCTATATGCGCGAACGCAAGCAGTTCGGCCAGCCGATCGGGAATTTCCAGCTGATGCAGGGCAAGATCGCCGACATGTATGTCGCGCTGAACACCGCCCGCGCCTATGTGTATGAGGTCGCCAAGGCCTGCGACGCGGGCAAGGTCACAAGGCAGGATGCGGCGGGCGCGGTGCTTTACGCCAGCGAACAGGCGATGGTGCAGGCGCATCAGGCGGTGCAGGCGCTTGGCGGGGCCGGGTTCCTGAACGACTCGATGGTCAGCCGCCTGTTCCGCGACGCCAAGCTGATGGAAATCGGCGCCGGCACCAGCGAGATTCGCCGGATGCTGATCGGGCGCGAGCTGATGGCGCTGGACTGATGCGCGCGGTCCCGTCCCTTGCGCTGGTCGTGACGCTGGCTGCGGCGCCTCTGGTCGCGCAGCCCTATGACGACCGCATCGTCGAGGCCTGCCTGGCCGCGCATTGGGGCGGGCAGAACGACCGCGAATCCTGCATCGGCATCGCCGCCCGCGTCTGCATGCCGGTGGGCGAGGGCGGCGCCGACACCGCCATCGCCTGCCACGAGGCCGAGACCGCGCAATGGGCTGCGCTGCTGGACGAAACCCTGGCGGCGCTGCGCGCGCAGCTTGGCGAAGCCGAGGGGGCGGCCGAGGACGGGGGTGAGAGCGAGGGCGAACCGGGCGGCGAAGCCGAGGCCGTGCAGGCGCTCGACCGCGCGCAGCTTGCGTGGGAATCGTTCCGCGACGCCACCTGCGGTTTTGACGCGCTGCGCTGGCCCGACGCCGACATCGGCCGCGCCGACCGCGCCGAATGCCTGATGCGCCTGACCGCGCGGCAGGCGCTTGAAATGCAGTCGCGGCTGACCGGGGCCATGTGAACGCCACACCGGGCAGGGGAAGGAAAGAGGAGGGGGAACCGCATGAAACCGACATTGGCCAGCCATGACCATGCCGCGCTGCGCCGCGATTTCCGCTGGAATTTCCCGGCGCGGCTGAACATGGCCGATCAGGCGATCTCGGACTGGGCGCGGACCGAACCTGCCCGTCCGGCGATCATCGAATACGACGGGGGCACCCCTCGCCCGGTCAGCTATGGCGAACTGGCATCGCGCACCGACCGGCTGGCCCATGCGCTGCAAGCGGCAGGGACCGCGCGCGGTGACCGGGTGGGGGTGCTGCGCACGCAATCCGCCTGGACCGCCGCCGCTCATGCCGCGATCTGGAAGCTCGGCGCGATCTCGGTGCCGCTGTTCAAGCTGTTCGGGGACGACGCGCTGCGCCTGCGGCTGACCGACGCCGGCATCGCCACCGTCGTCACCGACCCCGAGGGGCGCGCAAAGCTGGCCGGTTCCGGCCTGCGCCTGATCGTGCCGGAAGAGGACGCGCTGCCCGATGCCGGTCCGTTTTCCACCGCCGACACCGGTCCCGACGACCCGGCGGTGATGATCTACACCTCGGGCACCACCGGCAGCCCCAAGGGGGCGCTGCACGGCCACCGGGTGCTGACCGGCCACCTGCCCGGCGTCGAGATGAGCCACGATCTGCTGCGTCCCGGCCGGGACGTGCTGTGGACCCCGGCCGACTGGGCCTGGATCGGCGGGCTGTTCGACGTGGCGATGCCGGCGCTGGCGCTGGGGGTGCCGGTGGTGGCGGCGCGGCTGCCCAAGTTCGACGCCGACAGCTGCGTTGCGCTGATCCGCGACTGCGGCGTGACCTCGACCTTTCTGCCGCCGACCGCGCTGCGGATGCTCAAGGCGGCGGATGTGACGGTGCCGGGGCTGCGCTCGGTCGCCTCGGGGGGCGAGACGCTGGGCGCCGAGATGCTGGACTGGGGCCGCCGCGCCTTTGGCCTGAGCATCAACGAATTCTATGGCCAGACCGAATGCAACATGGTGGCCGCCTCGGCCGGCTCGATGTTCCCGCCTCGGCCGGGGTCGATCGGCAAGGCGGTGCCGGGGTTCGACGTGGCGGTGATCGACGCCGACGGCCAGCCCACCGACAGCGAAGGCGACATCGCCATCCGCCGCCACGACAGGGGCGGTGGCGCGGGCAGCATGTTTCTGGGCTACTGGAACCGCCCCGAAGACACCGCCGACAAGTTCCGCGGCGACTGGCTGGTGACCGGCGACCGCGGGGTGATCGAGGACGGCTATATCCGCTTTGTCGGGCGCGACGACGACGTGATCACCTCGGCCGGCTATCGCATCGGCCCCTCGGAAATCGAGGATGTGCTGATCCGCCACCCTGCCGTCGCCGCCGCCGGGGTGATCGGCAAGCCCGACCCGCTGCGCACCGAAATCGTGGTGGCCTATGTCACGCTGCGCCCGGGCTTTGCGGCCTCAGCGGCGCTGGCGGCGGAATTGCAGGATCACGCCCGCACCCGCTGCGCCGCCCATTCCTATCCGCGCGAGGTGCATTTCCTTGACGCGCTGCCGATGACCGTCACCGGCAAGGTGATCCGGCGCGAATTGCGCAAGCTGGCCGAGGGGCGGGAATGACCGCCCGGGCAAGGACGCGGCGCGCCGCGGGGGCGCGCCGCAGCGGGTCAGAACCGCATCACATAGGCCGCCTGCACCACCAGCGGGTCGACCTCGGCCTTGCCGATCTTGTCGCCGTCCAGATAGACGTCGCTGTCGATGTCGATCCAGCGCAGTGTGCCGCGCAGCGCCGCGCGATCGTTCAGCCACCAGTCGGCCCCGACCTGCGCCGCCAGCCCCCAGCTGTTCTTCAGCCGCAGCTCGCTGCCTTCCAGATCGCCGCTGGTCTTTTCGTCCCAGAACCCGGTGAAGTTCACCCCGACCCCGGCATAGGGCTGAAACGCCGAGCCGGTATCCCAGTGATAGTTCAGGCTCAGCACCGGCGGCAGATGCTTGACCGTGCCGACCTTGCCCAGATCGCCGACGCTGACGTCATGCTTGAAGGGCGTGGCGGCCAGCAGCTCGACCCCGATGTTGTCGCGGACGAAATACTCCACCGTGATCGAGGGGCGCAGGTCGTTGCCGACATCCAGGGCCCCTGCCGTCAGGGTGCCGTTGTCGTCCTTGGGCATCACGCTGGCCAGACCCAGCCCGATGGTCCAGTCGCCCGCCGACTGGGCAAGGGCGGGGCCGGCCAGCACGGCGGCGGTCAGGGCAAGGATGGAAATGGTCTTCATGGGCTGTCTCCGTTCTGTCACGGCTGCTGCGTGACCCGTTTCGCCGCCCCGCGGCATGATCCACATCAATCTGCCCCCCGCGGTGCCGTTGCTGCGACACCGCGCCGCAGTCTTTCGCCGTTCTGTCAGGAGCCTGCCGCATGAAACTCCGAACTACCGCCCTGCCGTCCTCGGACGGGTTCCGCGCCAACCGGCAGGCGCATCTTGAAATGCTGGCGACGATCCGTGGCGCGGTGGACCACGCCGCCGCCGGCGGCGGCCCGGATGCCACCGCCCGCCATGTCAGCCGCGGCAAGATGCCGCCGCGGGAACGGGTCGCCAACCTGCTGGACCCCGGGTCTCCGTTTCTGGAAATCGGCGCCACCGCCGCGCATGACATGTATGATGGCGCCGCGCCGGGCGCGGGGGTGATCGCGGGCGTCGGCCGCGTGCACGGGCAGGACGTGATGGTCGTGGCCAACGACGCCACGGTCAAGGGCGGCACCTATTACCCGATGACGGTCAAGAAACACCTGCGCGCGCAGGAAATCGCCGAACAATGCAACCTGCCCTGCGTCTATCTGGTCGATTCCGGCGGCGCCAACCTGCCGCAGCAGGACGAGGTGTTCCCCGACCGCGACCATTTCGGCCGCATCTTCTACAATCAGGCGCAGATGTCGTCCAAGGGCATCCCGCAGATCGCGGTGGTGATGGGCAGCTGCACGGCCGGCGGCGCCTATGTGCCGGCGATGTCCGACGTGACCATCATCGTGCGCAACCAGGGCACGATCTTCCTGGCCGGCCCGCCGCTGGTCAAGGCCGCGACCGGAGAGGTGGTCTCGGCCGAAGATCTGGGCGGCGGCGACGTGCACACGCGGCTGTCGGGCGTCGCCGACTATCTGGCCGAGGATGACGCCCATGCGCTGGCGCTGGCCCGCCGCGCGGTCAGCCACCTGAACCGCCGCCTGCCGCAGACGGTGGTCTGGCAGTCGCCCGAACCCCCGGCCTACGACCCCGAGGACATCCTCGGCGTCGTCCCCGCCGACCTGCGCACCCCCTATGACATCCGCGAGGTGATCGCCCGGGTGGTGGACGGCTCGCGCTTCGACGAATTCAAGCCGCGCTTCGGGGAAACCGTGGTCACCGGCTTTGCCCATGTCGAGGGCTGCCCGGTCGGCATCGTCGCCAACAACGGCGTGCTGTTTTCCGAAGCCGCGATCAAAAGCGCGCATTTCATCGAGCTGTGCTCGCAGCGCTCGATCCCGCTGGTGTTCCTGCAAAACATCACCGGCTTCATGGTCGGCCGCAAATACGAAAACGAAGGCATCGCGCGCCACGGCGCCAAGATGGTGACCGCGGTCGCCACCACCGCGGTGCCCAAGATCACCATGCTGGTCGGCGGCAGCTTCGGCGCCGGCAACTACGGCATGGCCGGGCGCGCCTATTCGCCCCGCTTCCTGTGGACCTGGCCCAATAGCCGCATCAGCGTCATGGGCGGCGAACAGGCGGCCGGCGTGCTTGCCACCGTCCGCCGCGACGGGATCGAGCGCAAGGGCGGCAGCTGGTCGGCCGAGGACGAGGCCGAGTTCAAGCGCCCCACCATCGAGATGTTCGAGCGCCAGTCCCATCCGCTTTACGCCTCGGCCCGGCTCTGGGACGACGGGGTGGTGGACCCGCGCAAGACCCGCGAGGTGCTGGCGATGTCGCTGCGCGCCAGCCTCAACGCCCCCATCGAACCCACGCGCTTCGGCGTGTTCAGGATGTGACCATGCGATCTTCTGTCCAGAAATATCCTCCGGGGGTCCGGGGGTGGAAAACCCCCGGCCCGGCCGCGCAACCGAAAGGCACGCCATGTTCAGCAAGATCCTGATCGCCAACCGGGGCGAGATCGCCTGCCGGATCATCGACAGCTGCCACCGCATGGGGGTGGGCACGGTCGCGGTCTATTCCGATGCCGACCGCGGCGCCCGCCATGTCGCCATCGCCGACGAGGCCGTCCATATCGGGGGCCCGGCGCCCAAGGACAGCTACCTGCTGGGCGACCGCATCATCCGCGCGGCGCTGGAAACCGGCGCGCAGGCGATCCACCCGGGCTATGGGTTCCTGTCGGAAAACCCCGATTTCGTCGATGCGGTCACCGCGGCGGGGCTGGTGTTCATCGGCCCCTCGGCCAGTGCCATCCGGGCCATGGGGCTCAAGGATGCGGCCAAGGCGCTGATGGAACAGGCCGGGGTGCCGGTGGTGCCCGGCTATCACGGCGACAACCAGGACGCTGCGTTCCTGGTCGAACAGGCGGACCGCATCGGGTATCCGGTGCTTATCAAGGCCGTCGCGGGCGGCGGCGGCAAGGGGATGCGCCGCGTCGACAACCCTGCCGATTTCGCGGCCGCACTCGCCTCGGCGCAGGGCGAGGCGCAGACCGCCTTCGGCAACCCCGCCGTGCTGATCGAGAAATACGTCACCGCGCCGCGGCATATCGAGGTGCAGGTGTTCGGCGACGGCACCAACGCGGTGCATCTGTTCGAACGCGACTGCTCGTTGCAGCGCCGCCACCAGAAGGTGATCGAGGAAGCCCCGGCCCCCGGCATGACCCCGGAAATGCGCGCCGCCATGGGCGACGCCGCCGTCCGCGCCGCCGAAACCATCGGCTATGCCGGCGCCGGCACCATCGAGTTCATCGTGGACGGCAGTCGCGGCCTGCGCCCCGACGGGTTCTGGTTCATGGAGATGAACACGCGGCTACAGGTCGAACACCCGGTGACCGAGGCGATCACCGGCGTCGATCTGGTCGAATGGCAGCTGCGCGTCGCCAGCGGCGAACCGCTGCCCCTGCGGCAGGACCAGCTGACCATCACCGGCCACGCCTTCGAGGCGCGGCTTTACGCCGAGGACGTGCCCGCCGGGTTCCTGCCCGCCACCGGCCGGCTGGCGCATCTGCAATTCGCCGGCAACGCCAGGGTTGAAACCGGGGTGCGGCAGGGCGACACGATCAGTCCGTGGTATGACCCGATGATCGCCAAGGTCATCACTTATGGCCCGACCCGCGCCATCGCGCTCAGCGCGCTGGAAACCGCGCTGATCGACAGCGAGGTCGCCGGCACCGTCACCAACATCGACTTTCTGGTGGCGCTGACCCGGCACAAGGGGTTCCGCGCCGGTCAGGTCGATACCGGGCTGATCGACCGCGACCTTGACCAGTTGATCGACCAGTCCGAGCCTCCGGCCGTGACCCGGGCGCTGGCGGTGCTGGGCGTGGCCGGGCTGCACGATCCTTCGGTGCAGGGCGGGGTCACGCTGTGGGCGCCGCTGAAGCGCACCGTGACCTGGGAAGGCGGCGACGGCATCGTCGAGGTGCATGGCCCCGGCCGCGCCACCGTCACGCTGGACGGCCAGCCCCATGACATCGAATGGCGGGGCGGGCGCTGGTGGGTGGACGGCAGCCCGCGCCGCTCGCGCATCGTGGCGCATCCCGCGGGGGTCAGCGTCTTTGGCGGCCGCCGGGTGACGCTGGTGCCGCAGGACCCGCTGGACCGCGAAACCGAGGCCGCGGGCGGCGGGCTGACGCTGTCGCCGATGCCGGGGCTGGTCAAGGCGGTGTTCGTCACGCCCGGCCAGCAGGTCGCGGCCGGAGACCGGCTGGCGATCCTTGAAGCGATGAAGATGGAGCACACGCTGACCGCCGCGCGCGATGGCACCGTGGCCGAGGTGCTGGCCGCGGCCGGCGACCAGGTCGAGGCCGGCGCCCCCCTGATCCGGCTGGAAGAGGACGAGGCATGACCACCCCGATCCACCTGCACCACATCCCCGGCGCGCGCAGTTTCCGCGTCGCCTGGCTGCTGGAAGAACTGGGCCTGCCCTACGAGCTGACGGAATACCAGCTGAGCGACCTGCGCCAGCCGGATTTCCTGGCCCGCTCGCCCGCCGGCAAGATCCCGGCGCTGGACATCGACGGCACCACGATTTTCGAATCCGGCGCCATCGTGGAACTGCTGACCGAACGCGAGGGGCGGCTGGCCCCGAAACCCGGCGAGGTCGAACGCGCCCCCTTCCTCGAATGGCTGCATTTCGCGGAAACCCAGGCGGCGCTTGTGCAGAACCTCAATATCCAGCACGTGGTGATCCGGCCGGAATCGGCGCGCTCGATCGTGACGATGAAGCTGGAAACGCGGCGGCTGGCGGTGACCGCCCGCGCGCTGGAATCGCGGCTGACCGGGCGCGAGCATATCCTCGACAGCGGGTTTTCCGCCGCCGATTGCATGTTCGGCTTCAACGTCCGGGCGCTGACCCATTTCCTGCCCGCCGCCGACTATCCGGCGATCATGGGGTGGTGGGACCGGATGCGGGCCCGCCCCGCCTGCGCCCGGGCGCTGGAACGCGAGGGCGGCGACCTGTTCGACAAGGATTTTTACGAGATTCCAGATGCCTGACATTGAAATCTTCGAAATGGGCCCGCGCGACGGGTTGCAAAATGAAAAGCGCCTGATCCCCGCCGCCGAAAAGATCGCGCTGGTCGATCTGCTGTCGCGCGCCGGGTTCCGCCGCATCGAGGTGACCAGCTTCGTATCGCCGAAATGGGTGCCTCAGATGGCTGACGCGGCCGAGGTGATGGCCGGCATCACCCGCGCCCCCGGCGTGCGCTACGAGGTGCTGACCCCCAACCTCAAGGGCTACGAGGCCGCCCGCGCCGCCCGCGCCGACGAGGTGGGGATCTTCGCCTCGGCCTCGGAAGGGTTCTCGAAGGCCAATCTCAACTGCACCATCGCGGAAAGCCTGGAACGTTTCGTGCCGATCATGCAGGCGGCGCAGGCGGACGGGATCCGGGTGCGCGGCTATGTCAGCGTGGTCACCGACTGCCCCTATGACGGGCCGACGCCGCCCGCCGCGGTGGCGCGGGTGGCCGCGGCGCTGCGCGACCTTGGCTGCTATGAAATCAGCCTGGGCGACACCATCGGGCAGGGGCGGCCGGAAACCATCGACGCCATGCTGGCGGCGGTGCTGGACGAACTGCCCTCCGAACAGCTGGCCGGGCATTACCACGACACCGCCGGGCGCGCGCTGGACAACATCGACGCCAGCATTGCGCGCGGGGTGCGGGTGTTCGACGCGGCCGTGGGGGGCTTGGGGG
>JAZIHR010000111.1:0-9573 GCA_036678445.1 Alphaproteobacteria bacterium | reverse complement strand
GGGTAGGGGGGTGTCGAAAGAAAACGTGCCTGGGGTCACTGCCGGTCCCTGCCTCATCCGCAAGGACTTCATGCCATGGTAATGGTTAATTAATCGTTAGCGCAGCCCGGTCCCGGCACGGATCAGGCAGCCGAGCCGCCCACGGTCAGCCCGCCGATCAGCAGCGTGGGCTGCCCCACCCCCACCGGCACCCACTGTCCCTGCTTGCCGCAGTTGCCGACGCCGGGGTCCAGCGCCAGGTCGTTGCCGACGGCGCGGATCTGGCGCAGCGCGGTGGCGCCATCACCAATCAGGGTGGCGCCGCGAATCGGCTCGCCCACCTCGCCGTTCTTCACGCGATAGGCTTCGGTGCAGGAAAACACGAACTTGCCGTTGGTGATGTCTACCTGACCGCCGCCGAAACCGACCGCATGGATGCCGTCCTCCAGCCCGGCGAGGATCGCCGCGGGGTCGTCGCTGCCGGGTTCCATCATGGTGTTGGTCATCCGCGGCATCGGCGCATGGGCAAAGCTTTGCCGGCGGCCGTTGCCGGTGGGGGCCACGCCCATCAGCCGGGCGTTCTGGCGGTCTTGCAGGTAGCCGACCAGAATCCCGTCCTGAATCAGCACGTTGCGGGCGGGCGGCGTGCCCTCGTCATCGACCGAGATCGAGCCGCGGCGGTCGGGCAGGGTGCCGTCGTCCACCACCGTCACCCCCGGCGCCGCGATCCGCTGTCCCATCAGCCCGGAAAACGCCGAGGCCTTCTTGCGGTTGAAGTCGCCTTCGAGCCCGTGCCCCACGGCTTCGTGCAGCAGGATGCCGGGCCAGCCCGGCCCCAGCACCACGTCCATCACCCCCGCCGGCGCGGGGACCGAGCGCAGGTTGACATGGGCGATGCGCAGCGCCTCGCGCACCAGCCCCTGCCAGTGGTCGGGCTGCAACAGCGCGGACAGGCCGAAACGGCCGCCGCCGCCGGCAGTGCCGGTTTCGCGCCGGGCGTTCGATTCCACGATCACCGACACGTTCAGCCGCACCATCGGGCGGATATCGGTGAAGATGCCGCCCTCGGGGCGCAGGATCGCCACCTCTTGCAGCGACGAGGCCATCGAGGCCGTGACCTGTACCACCCTCGGGTCCAGGTCGCGCGCAAAGCTGTCAATGTCGCGCAAGGTCGCGATGCGCGCGGCAAGGCCGATTCCCTCGACCGGATCATCGCTGCCGTAAAGCTGCGCCCCCGGCCCGGCGGGCGCCGCGGCCATGATGCCGCCGCCGTTGCCCACCGCCAGCCGCGCCATCGCCGCGGCCTCGCGCAGGCTGGTTTCGCTGATGTCGGTGGAATGGCCGTAGCCGGTGACCTCGCCGCGCACGGCGCGCAGGCCAAAGCCCTGCGCGGCCTCGAACCCGGCATTTCTTAGCCTGCCGTCGTCGAAAACCAGGCTTTCGCCGCGGAAACGTTCCAGGAAAATCTCGCCATCCTCGGCGCCGGCGGTTGCCTCGCGCAGGATGGAAAGGGCGCGATCGGGGTCGATCAGCTGTTCGAAGGGCGCGAAACGATCAGTCATAAGTCCATCGAAGTAAGCCTGTTTCCCCGCCGAGTCGATACCGAGGGCTGTGCTGTTGCGGTAGAGGCTTGTCCTGTTGCGGTATATGTGGTTGTGACAATATGTCTCGACAGGCAATGGCGCGCGTCAGCTTTTCTTATGAGTCGGGGCACGAGGGCGACAGGAACGGGATTGGACGAATGGCGAACGGGGCAAGAGGCCGCTTTGCGGCGGGGCTGGCAGCAGTTGGGTTGGTCGGCATGAATCTGGCCACCACCGGGGCAGCAATGGCGCAGGACGTGCTGGGCGACCTGCCGGTGATCGGCAAGCCCCGGCCGGGCGGCATCGGGTTCCAGCCGGCGTCCAGCCCGCTGGCGGTGGACCAGCAGTGGCTGGACCAGTTCGTGCTGTATATCATCACCTTCGTGACGGTTCTGGTCTGCCTGCTGCTGCTGTTCTGCATCGTTCGTTTCAACCGCCGCATGAACCCGGTTCCGGCGCGCTTTACCCACAACACTCCGGTCGAGGTGGTGTGGACGGTGGTCCCCGTGCTGATCCTGCTGACCATCGGTATCTTTTCGCTGCCGGCGCTGTTCCGGTCGCAGGAAATGCCCTCGGATCCCGATCTGGTGATCAAGGCGATCGGGCGGCAGTGGTACTGGTCCTACGAATATCCCAACGACGACATCGCCTTTGACGCGATGCTGCTGGCGCGCGAGGAGCTGGCCGCCAACGGCTACGCCGACGACGAATACCTGCTGGCCACCGACAATGCCGTGGTGGTGCCGGTCGGTGCGACGGTGCTGATGCAGGTCACGGCCTCGGACGTGATCCATTCCTGGACGATCCCGGCCTTTGCCGTGAAACAGGACGCCGTGCCGGGCCGCATCGCGCAGCTGTGGTTCTCGGTCGACAAGGAAGGCGTCTATTTCGGCCAATGCTCGGAGCTGTGCGGCATCAACCACGCCTACATGCCGATCGTGGTCAAGGCGGTCAGCCAGGAAAAATACGACGCTTGGATGGAAGGCGCCAAGACCGAGTTCGCGGCCGATGCCTCGGACTATCTGCCCGCCGCGTCCGTGCGGCTGGCGCAGGCGGAATAACCCGGCGTGGCCGACATCCGCTCATACGAAGGGACCGCCCAGGGGCTGGGCGGCGAGGCCGGGTTCGGCGACTATGTGGCGCTGCTCAAGCCGCGGGTCATGTCCCTGGTCGTCTTTACCGCCTTTGTCGGGCTGTATGTGGCGCCGGTGCCGGTCAATCCCTTCATCGCCTTCTGTTCCATCCTGTTCATCGCGCTGGGGGGCGGGGCCTCGGGCGCGCTGAACATGTGGTATGACGCCGATATCGACCGGGTGATGAACCGCACCCGCAAGCGCCCGATTCCCGCCGGGCGGCTGACCGAAGGCGACGCGCTGGGGCTGGGGCTGTTCCTGTCCGGGCTGTCGGTGCTGATGCTGGGGCTGGCGGCCAACTGGTTCGCCGCGGCGTTCCTTGCCTTTACCATCTTCTTCTATGCCGTCGTCTATACGATGTGGCTCAAGCGTTCGACGCCGCAGAACATCGTGATCGGCGGCGCGGCCGGGGCGTTCCCGCCGATGATCGGCTGGGCCTGCGCGACCGGCGGCGTCTCGGTCGAATCGCTGCTGATGTTTGCGCTGACCTTCTTCTGGACGCCGCCGCATTTCTGGGCGCTGGCCCTGTTCATGAAGGAAGACTACCACAATGCCGGTGTGCCGATGCTGACCGTGACTCACGGGCGGCCGGCGACGCGCAAGCACATCTTTGCCTATACGCTGGTGCTGGCGCCGTTCGCGGTGGCGCTGGGGCTGACCTCGATCGGCGGGCCGCTGTATCTGGCGGTGGCGCTGGTGTTCAACGCCCTGTTCATCCTGGGCGGCTGGCGGATCCTGCGCCGGACCGAAGCGCAGGCGCAGGCCGATTCCTACGCGGTCGAGAAATCCTTCTTCCGCCTGTCGCTGTATTACCTGGCCGCGCATTTCGCCGCGCTGGCGGTGCAGGCCACTGTCGGGGGCTGGGCGTGATGGCGCTGCACCCCGAACATGAACTGCATCGCCGCCGCAGCGGCCGCAACATCGGGCTGGCGCTGGTGCTGGCGCTGTTCGTGGCGCTGGTGTTCGGGCTGTCGGTGGTCAAGATCAAGCAGGGCGACCTGATGCAAGGGTTCGACCACCGTCCGGCCTCGGCCGCGCCGCGTGGGGCGGGGGCGCCTGCCGCCAACCCGGTGGCGGCGCCCGGCACTCCGGCTTCGGCGCTGCCTCATGCGCGTCCGGCCCCGGACGCGCCGATCACAGGGGGGACGCAACCATGAGCGAACGCGACAACGCCAATGCCCGTGTCGTCTGGCGGCTGATCGCCGTGGTGGTGTTCATGGGCGCTGCTGCCTGGGCCGCGGTGCCGTTCTACCGCTGGTTTTGCCAGGTCACCGGCTTTGCCGGCACCACCCAGATCGCCACGCATGAATCCGACCGGGTGCTGGACCAGACCATCCGCGTGCGCTTCGACGCCAACGTGATGCCCGACCTGGACTGGAGCTTCCGGCCCATGCAGCACGAAATGACCGTGCGGCTGGGGGAAACCGCCATGGCCTATTACGAGGCGGTCAACAATTCCGACCAGACGCTGGTCGGGCGCTCGACCTATAACGTCTCGCCTTCGGATGCGGGCTATTTCTTCGAAAAGATCGACTGTTTCTGCTTTACCGAGCAGGAACTGGCCCCCGGAGAGCGGATCGAGATGCCGCTGACCTTCTTCGTCAACCCTGACATGCTGGACGACCGCGACGCCGGCCGTATCCGCGACATCACGCTGAGCTATACCTTTTTCCATATGGACACGCAGAAATCGGCGCGCGCCGAAACCGGCGCGTCCACAGACACCGCCCTGAACTGATCCCAGCCGACGCGAGAGAGACCATGGCCCACGCCAAGAACCACGATTACCACATTCTTCCGCCGTCCATCTGGCCGTTTATCGGCGCCATCGGCGCGTTCGTCATGTTCACCGGCGGCGTCTTCTGGATGCACAAGATGTCGGTGCTGGGGCTGCCGGTCTGGGCGGTTTTCGCGCTGGGCGTGCTGACCGTGTTCTACACCATGTTCGGCTGGTGGAGCGATGTCGCCACTGAAGGCAACACCGGCGACCACACCCCGGTGGTGCAGATCGGCCTGCGCTACGGCATCATCCTGTTCATCATCTCTGAGGTGATGTTCTTCGTTGCCTGGTTCTGGGCCTTCTTCAAGAACGCGCTTTACCCGATGGGCGAGATGAGCCCGATCGTCGATGGCGTCTGGCCGCCCGAGGGCATCGTCACCTTTGACCCCTGGCACCTGCCGCTGATCAACACGCTGATCCTGCTGCTGTCGGGGGTCGCCGTCACCTGGGCGCACCACGCGATCGCGCATGACAACGACCGCAAGACCGCGATCCGGGGTCTGGCCGTTGCGGTGGCATTGGGCGTCGCATTTACCTTCCTGCAAGCCTACGAATACAGCCACGCGGCCTTTGGCCTGGCCGACACCGTCTATGGCGGCGTGTTCTTCATGGCGACCGGGTTCCACGGGTTCCACGTCATCATCGGGACGATCTTTCTGTTCGTCTGCCTGGTGCGCATGATCCGCGGCAACATGACCCAGACCCAGCATGTCGGGTTCGAGGCCGCGGCCTGGTACTGGCATTTCGTCGACGTGGTCTGGCTGTTCCTGTTCGCCGCGATCTACGTCTGGGGCCGCTGAGCGCCCGGCCATCCGATGAAGCGCGCGGGCACCCTCCCGCGCGTTTTTCCTGTTTCAAGGGCGGCCTCTGCCCTGCTGGTTGAAAGGACGCGCTGATGCTGCGTCGGCTGCTGCCGCTGCTGGTTGCCGGGCTGGTCGTGACCTCGATCCTCGCCTCGCTTGGGTTCTGGCAATTGCGGCGGATGGAGTGGAAGGCGGGCGAGCTTGCCGCCATCCAGCGCGGGATCGAACAGCCTCCGGTGCCGCTGCCGGCAACCATCGACCCGTCGATGAAATACCTGCCGGTGGTGGTGTCCGGCCAGACCACCGGCGAAGAAATCCTGGTGCTGTCGGGGACCCATGATCTGGGCGGCGGCTATAACGTGGTTTCGGCGTTCCAGACCGACGACGGGCGCCGGATCATGGTGGACCGGGGCTTCATCACCCAGGACGACCGCCGCGTGGCGCGGCCTCCGGTGGCGCTGACCGTGGCCGGGAACCTGCACTGGCCCGACGAAAAAGGCAGCAAGACGCCCGAGCCCGACCTTGCCGCCGGCATCTGGTTCGCGCGCGAGGTGCCGCGCATGGCTGCGCATCTGGGGACGGAACCGGTGCTGGTCGTCGCCAGCGCCGTTCAGGGCGACGCGCAGGGGGTGATGGCGATGCCGCTGGACATCTCGCATATCCCCAACAACCACCTGTCCTACGCGATCCAGTGGTTTTCCTTTGCGATCATCTGCCTGCTGATGACAATCGCGCTGGCGTGGCGTATCTCGCGCCCAGAGAACTGAGGGGAAGGCGATGCGCTATATCTCGACCCGCGGGCAGGCGCCCGTTCTGCCCTTTGCCGAGGCGATGATGACCGGGCTGGCCCGCGACGGCGGGCTGTATGTCCCGGAAACCATCCCGCAGCTGTCCCACGCCGACATCGCCGCGCTGGAAGGGGTCAGTTTCGAGGAAGCCGCCTTCCGCATCACCCAGCCCTTCGTCGCGGAAAGCTTTTCCGAATCCGAACTGCGCGAGGCGATCCGTCGCGCCTATCAGGGCTTCGGCCATGCCGCCCGCGCGCCTCTGGTGCAACTGGCGCCGGGGCATTTCCTGCTGGAGCTGTTCCACGGCCCGACGCTGGCGTTCAAGGATTTCGCGATGCAGCTGATCGGGCAGCTGTTCCAGATCGCGCTGTCGCGCGAGGGCCGGCGCATCACCATTCTGGGCGCGACCAGCGGCGACACCGGGTCCGCGGCGATCGAGGCGTTCCGCGGCCTGCCCAACGTCGACGTGTTCATCCTGTATCCGCACGGCCGGGTCAGCGAGGTGCAGCGCCGGCAGATGACCACCCCGGACGACGCCAATGTCCACGCGCTGGCCATCGACGGCACCTTTGACGACGCGCAGGCGCGGCTGAAGGACCTGTTCAACGACCATGCTTTCCGCGACGGGGTGGGGCTGGCCGGGGTGAACTCGATCAACTGGGCGCGGGTGCTGGCGCAGGTGGTGTATTACTTCACCAGCGCGGTCAGCCTTGGGGCACCGCATCGCCCGGTCAGCTTTACCGTGCCGACCGGCAATTTCGGCGACATCTTTGCGGGTTCCATCGCGCGGGCAATGGGGCTGCCGGTGGACCGGCTGGTGATCGCGACCAACCAGAACGACATTCTGGACCGCGCGCTGCGGACCGGCGACTACCGGGTCGGGCGGGTCGAGCCCTCGATCTCGCCCAGCATGGATATCCAGGTCAGCTCGAACTTTGAACGCGCACTGTTCCTTGCCTATGGCGGCGACGGGGCGGCGGTGTCGGCGCTGATGGAGGAACTGAAATCCGGCGGCTTCGCCATCAGCCAGGGCGCGCTGCAACACCTGCGCGAGATCTACGATTCCGGCCGCGTGTCCGAGGCGGAAACCCTGGCCACCATCGCCCGCGTCCGTGCCGAAACCGGCGAAGTCGTCTGCCCGCACAGCGCCGTCGGCATCAAGGTCGCGGACGAACATCGCCGCCCCGGCGTGCCGATGATCACGCTGGCCACCGCCCATCCGGCCAAGTTCCCCGATGCGGTGGAACAGGCCATCGGCCTGCGCCCGGCGCTGCCCCCGCATATGGCGCGGCTGTTCGACCTGCCCGAGCGGCTGGACCGGGTTGAAAACGACAACGAGGCGCTTAAATCCCTGATCCTTGAACGGAGAACGGCTTGAGCGACATCCAGATCACCACATTCCCCAACGGGCTGCGGGTCGCCTCGCGCCACATGCCGGGGCTGCATTCGGCCTCGGTCGGCGTGTGGGTGAACGCGGGCGGCCGGGACGAGCGCCCGGAACAGAACGGCATCGCGCATTTTCTTGAACACATGGCCTTCAAGGGCACCGCGCGGCGGTCGGCCTTGCAGATCGCCGAGGCGATCGAGGATGTGGGCGGCTATATCAACGCCTATACCTCGCGCGACGTGACCGCCTATTACGCGCGGGTGCTGTCGGGGGACGTGGCGCTGGCGCTGGACGTGATCGGCGACATCGTGCTGAACCCGGTGTTCGACCAGCGCGAGATCGAGGTCGAGCGCGGGGTCATCCTGCAAGAAATCGGGCAGTCGCTGGATACGCCTGACGACGTGATCTTCGACTGGCTGCAAGAGGCCGCCTATCCCGACCAGCCCATGGGCCGCACCATCCTTGGCCCGGCCGAGCGGGTCTCGGGGTTTTCGCGGGGCGACCTGTCGCGTTTCGTGGCGGAACACTACGGCCCCGGCCAGATGATCGTGGCGGCCGCCGGCGCGGTCGATCACGATGCGCTGGTGCGGCAAGCCGAACAGATTTTCGGCCATCTGTCGCCGCTGGCGGGCGTGGTCCGACAAGGTGCGGTCTGGCAGGGCACCGAGGCGCGCCGCGTCAAGCGGCTGGAACAGGCGCATTTCGCGCTGGGGTTCGAGGGGCCGGGCTATCTGGACCCGGATTTCTATTCCGCGCAGATCTGGACCGCGGCGCTGGGGGGCGGCATGTCCTCGCGCCTGTTCCAGAAGATCCGCGAGGAACGCGGGCTGTGCTATTCGATCTTTGCGCAATCGGGGTTCCATGACGACACCGGCATGGTGACGATCTATGCGGGAACCTCGGGCGACCAACTGGCCGACCTGGCGCATCTGACCATCGACGAGATCCGCCGCTCGGCCGAGGAACTGGCCGAAGCCGAGGTCGCGCGCGCCAAGGCGCAGCTCAAGGCCGGGCTGCTGATGGGGCTGGAAAGCCCCTCGGGGCAGGCCGAGCGCATGGCGCGGGCGCTGAGCATCTGGGGCCGCGTGCCGGATGCCGCCGAGGTGGCGGCCCGCATCGACGCGGTCACCGCCGCCGATGTGCGCGACCATGCACAGCGGATCATCGCCCGCGCCCGCCCGGCACTGGCGCTTTACGGCCCGGTCACGGCCGCGCCCGCGCGCGAGGATCTGGCAAGGCGGCTGGTGGCGTGATGTTCTGGCGCCGCCATGCGCCCCGGCTGGAAACCGAACGCATGGTGCTGCGCCTGCCCGCGCACGCCGATTTCACCGCCTGGGCCAGCCTGCGCGCCGAAAGCCGCGCGTTCCTGACCCCGTGGGAACCCGTCTGGCACGCCGACCACCTGACGCGGCGCTCGTTCAGCAACCGGGTCTACTGGGCGTCGCGATCCAGCCGCAACGGAACCGCGCTGCCGCTGTTTCTGGTGCGCCGCGACGGGGTGTTGCTGGGGGCGATCACGCTGGACGGGATTCGCCGCGGCCCGGCGCAGGTCGGCACGCTGGGATACTGGATCGGCCTGCCCTTTGCCCGCCAAGGCTACATGCGCGAGGCGATTGGCGCGATGGTCGCTTATGCTTTCGGTCCCCTCGACCTGTCGCGGATCGAGGCCGCCTGCCTGCCCGAAAACGCCGCCAGCCGCGGGGTGCTGGAAAAATCCGGCTTCAAGTATGAAGGCGTGGCGCAGTCCTATTTGCAGATCAATGGCCGCTGGCGCAATCATGTGCTGTATTCCAACCTGCGCCATGACCGGCGCGGGCGGACCGGGGCGGGATAGGCAGCTTCGGGGCTCTGCTCCGGACACTCTGCCTCGGACACCGGGATATTTCTACAAGGGAAAAGGGGCTTGGGGACGATGCTGAACCCTGCGGATGCGCGTCTGGCCGCGATGCTGCCCGAGGGCGTCCTGCGCCCGCTTGAACCGCGGCATCTGGACGAGCCGCGCGGCTATCACGCGGGGCAGGGCGGGCTGCTGGCCGCCCCCCGGACCGTCGAGGAGGTCGCGGCGGTGGTCCGGGCCTGCGCGGCGGTGCGGGTGGGGATCGTGCCGCGCAGGCCCGGAC
>JAZIHR010000110.1:0-9977 GCA_036678445.1 Alphaproteobacteria bacterium | reverse complement strand
CCCGTGCAGGGGGCGACCCGCCCCTCCCTTGCCAGACAGCCCCCATTCTAAAAGTTTCGATCCACGCCCCCGTGCAGGGGGCGACCGACCTCGATCATCCCGTTCATCGCCCTTAACGATATGTTTCGATCCACGCCCCCGTGCAGGGGGCGACCGCGATCGCCAGGGCGAAGGGGAAGCTGAAGGGTAAGTTTCGATCCACGCCCCCGTGCAGGGGGCGACCCGTTGTTTTCCTACCACACGTCTGGAGCCTACGAGGTTTCGATCCACGCCCCCGTGCAGGGGGCGACCTTGCGCCAAGGCTGCGCCGCTCATCGTCATGCCGGTTTCGATCCACGCCCCCGTGCAGGGGGCGACCCGGGGCCGCTACGCGGCTGACATTCACCTTCTGGGTTTCGATCCACGCCCCCGTGCAGGGGGCGACGGCAATCCGCTGGCCTTCGTCCCCATGTTCGCTGCCAGGTTTCGATCCACGCCCCCGTGCAGGGGGCGACCAGAGCTTCGGTCTGATCGGCAGGAACGTCCAACAGGTTTCGATCCACGCCCCCGTGCAGGGGGCGACGCGATATTCCTGTCTTTGCCCTCGCAATCTACGGACAGGTTTCGATCCACGCCCCCGTGCAGGGGGCGACTCGCCGCGGACCCCGAGGCCGGGGCGCTCATGGCTGGTTTCGATCCACGCCCCCGTGCAGGGGGCGACCGCGCACCCCGACGCGACGGGCCTGAGCCATGAGGTTTCGATCCACGCCCCCGTGCAGGGGGCGACCCGGCGCACCACCCGCGAGGTTGCCGGGATCGATCAGTTTCGATCCACGCCCCCGTGCAGGGGGCGACCGGTCCCGCCACATGGCGGGGCCGTTTTTTTTTGGAGGTTTCGATCCACGCCCCCGTGCAGGGGGCGACCGGCTCAACACCACGAACAGGAGAGCTTCAGCCATGTTTCGATCCACGCCCCCGTGCAGGGGGCGACCTCCATCATATTCACCAAGGTGCAGTCCCGTTCGATCGTTTCGATCCACGCCCCCGTGCAGGGGGCGACCGCAAGTCGGGCTGAGCAATTACCTTGGCTGGTCAGTTTCGATCCACGCCCCCGTGCAGGGGGCGACCTATGGCCCGGGCTTTTGCTCGCGCTATGAAAACGGGTTTCGATCCACGCCCCCGTGCAGGGGGCGACCCATCACCCCCCTCGACGGTATGATCTTCGTCTATGTTTCGATCCACGCCCCCGTGCAGGGGGCGACCGCCGGGGCCGCTACGCGGCTGACATTCACCTTCTGGTTTCGATCCACGCCCCCGTGCAGGGGGCGACCCTGTCGAACAACACCGCCAACATGACGCGGATCAAGTTTCGATCCACGCCCCCGTGCAGGGGGCGACGCAAGCTGAAAAGGATCGTGACGCCGATCCATGGTTTCGATCCACGCCCCCGTGCAGGGGGCGACGAGGTGGCAAAGGACAGTCCTGCCGAGGCAGCCAGGTTTCGATCCACGCCCCCGTGCAGGGGGCGACACCCTGCGCAGCGCCGTCGCGGCGCAGGACATGGACGTTTCGATCCACGCCCCCGTGCAGGGGGCGACCTCGGCCTCGGCAAACCCGACCCCGACCGGCGTACGTTTCGATCCACGCCCCCGTGCAGGGGGCGACCCAGCGCGGCGACCGCATATTCCGCCGGCAACGCCTGTTTCGATCCACGCCCCCGTGCAGGGGGCGACCCTCGGCGGGCGGCTACACGGTGCCGACTGAACTGATGTTTCGATCCACGCCCCCGTGCAGGGGGCGACCCGCCTCTCTATACCGCATTGTTTTACATTCACAATCTCGGCTCTAGCTGCGAGGCTGACGGGTTTGGGGGCCTGGGAGGGGCTCCCGGGCCGGGTGGGGGAAATATGTCTAGCGATTTCAAACAGCAGTCCGGTTGCGAACCTTGCCGGGAATACTGGCACGCTTGTGGTTCGCAGCGGGCGTGGGGCTACAGGATCAGCGGGCCGTTCAGGTCCGCTGCGGGTTTTGCCCCGACGTGTTCGACCCGGCGCGACCAGTTCGCGCCAAGGTAGTAATAGCGCAGGCTATCCAGCTCGGGGTGGATGATCCCTTCCAGCCGCGCCTTCAGGCGGGTCCATTGTGCCGGGTCGACCTCGATCTCGAAGACCGAAAACTGCACCCGCTGGCCGTAATCTTCACAGGCGCGGGCCACCTGGCGCAAGCGTTTTCGGCCGGCTGCGTCCATGGTGTTCATGTCATAGGTGACCAGCACCAGCATCTCAGCTCCAGAACCAGGGGGGATAGGCGTCCAGGTCGCCGCGCAGGTGGCGGGCCAGCATCTGCGCCTGCAAATAGGGGACCAGCCCGAAGGGGGCCTTTTCCTGCAGGAAGGGGTGCAGGCGCTCTTCCTTCTTGCGCTCTTGCCAGGCGGTCAGGACGGTGCGGCGGGCGTCATCGGTCAGCAGCACCGCGCCGCCGTCCATGCGGCGGAAATCGCCGGCGCGCAGCTGACGGCGGTTGACCAGCGACAGCGCCAGCCGGTCGGCCAGCGGCGCGCGCAGCTCTTCCATCAGGTCCAGCGCCAGGCTGGGGCGGCCGGGACGGTCGCGGTGCAGGAACCCCACCGCGGGGTCCAGCCCCACCGCCTCGCAGGCCGAGCGGCAGTCATGGGTCAGCAGCGTGTAAAGAAAGGACAGCAGCGCATTCATCGCATCCAGCGGCGGCCGGCGCGAACGGGCGGTCCAGCGCAACTCGGCGTCGGGCGAGCGGATCAGGTGGTCGAAAGCGCCGAAATACAGCGTCGCGGCCTCGCCCTCGGATCCGCGCAACAGGTCAACGCTGTCATCGGCAAGCTGCACCCGGCGCAGGATCGCCGCCATGCGGTCGCTGGCACGCTCCAACGCTTCGCGGGCCGGGGTTGCCATCTCGCTACCGTAATCGCGCAGGCCACGCCGGATCACTGCGCGCTGGTTGGCGATCTTGCCCATGACGATCGAGCGCACCACCTCCACCGCCGCGTCGGCGACACGGTATTGCGCGCGCCGCAGCAGGACATTGCCCGCAACCGGCCCCTCGACCCGCGCCTGAAATCGGCCGACGCGGTCCAGCAGCACCACCGAGATCCCGCGCCCGGCACAGGCGCCGATCAGCGCCGGCGACAGCAGGATCGGGCCAAAGGCGACGACCGAGGCCAGCATGTGCATCGGCACCCGGGCCTTTTCGGTGCCCTCGACCTCGGCCACGAGGTTCTCGCCGTCCTTTTTCAGCGCGGCGCCCTCGGTGGTGACATAGACGGTGTTGAGCAGCTTCTTCATTCCAGCGCCCTTTCCAGCATCCGGTCGCGCCACTGCCGGACCGGGCGGGCCACCGCCTGCGGCCGGCACAGTTCCAGCAGCGAACAGGCGCGGCAGCGGGTCTTGTGCGGCGTCGGCGGGGGCGTAATGCCGCTGTCCAGCACCTGCGCCAGATCGGCGGCGGTGGCTTCGGTCAACGCGCGTAGATCGGCGTCGAAGGGCACGATGACGCGGCGTCTGGTCTGGGCATAGAACAGCGCCCCTTGGGGCACCGGACGGCTGGTCATTTCCTCAAGGCACAGCGCCTGGGCGCAAAGCTGCACCTCGTCAGCGCGGTGCAGCTTGGGCTTGCCACGCTTGTATTCGACGGGAAAGGCGGTCTCGCCATCGGGGCCGGGGATGAACTCGACCAGATCGGCGGTGCCGGCCAGGTTCAGCCGCCGGCAGGCCAGCGGCAGCGCCAGAACCCGCCGCACCCCGCGCGCCTTGCGGTGCCCGCCCTTGTCGGCCACCGCGTGCAGCACGTCGCCTTCGGCGGTAAAGCGGTTCTCGGCCCAGAGCCGCTCCAGATGGATCAGCGCCGCCTGCCGCAGGCAGTAGACTGCATGTTGCAGCGCCGAGAGGGGGATGGGGTCGTCGGCCCCTGTCATGGTCACAGCAGTTCGAGAATCTCGACCCCCTCGGGCAGCCCCGCCTCGTCCACCTGCACGATATAGTCCGAAAACTTCCGCGCCGGCGGCAGGTTGTCTGAGCGGCGGTCGCCGATCTCGCGGAACTCGCCCTGGTCGTTGCGGCCGATCCGCACCCGTTCGAACAGCCGGTGCGCGGGGGCGTTGCCCAGCGCGCTGTCGTGGCGAAAGACGATCAGCTGCTGGGTGTTCATCTCCATCCGGGCGGCCGAGCGGTCGTGCTCGAACATGTTGCACAGCGCCTCGAACAGCAGGTCGAGGTCCTGTTGCGAAAACCCGGTGCCCTTGGTCGCGTCTCCCGCCAGGCTGGCCGATACGAAGCCGTGGCAGCGATACAGCCCATAGGGCACGATGTACTTGCGCCCCATAGTGCGCTCCTTGGCGGCGTCTTTTTCGTTGGTGACCGAGGAACGGGTGATCGTCACCTCCTGCGGCAGAATCGGCTCGACCGTTTCTGAGAACGACAGCTGTACCGGTCCGCGCACCTGGCCTGCATTCACCTCGGTGGTCATGACGGCGCCGAAGCTGCGGATGTCGTAGAAATTGTCGCACATCCAGCGGGTGATGTTGCGCCCCTCTTCTTCCTTGGGCAGCTTCTTGGCATCGGACTTGAGGCCGAGCGCAGCATAGGCCTCGGCGTGGGTCTGGTTCAGGATCGCCTTTTCGCGCATGTAGATGCGGTTCGGCGGCGCGCCTGCGTGTTTCAGTTCGACATAGTTGCGGATCTTGCGCTTCAGCGCGACGTCGGTGACCAGCCCTCTCTGGGTGTCGTTGTCGATCCGCGGCATGTTTCCGTTGTCGGGGTCACCGTTGGGATTGCCGTTCTTGATGTCAAAGAGAAAGACGAAATCGTAGCGGTTGGTGATCGGCGTCATCAGGTCTTACTCCTCGGTGTCGTTTTCTGCGGGGCCGGGCTCTTCACCGAAGGTCCCGGTGTCACGCCTGGCGTAGCGTTCCTGGTAATAGCCGACCAGGAACAGCCCCTGTTCCTCGGTCGAGTGCTGCAGGGGCGCGGCATCGGAAAGACTGGCCCAAAGCTGGCCGATGTCGCGGCCCAGCCCGGCGGCGACGCGCCTGGCGTGCTCGGCGTCCTTGATCCAGTCGGCGTCGGAGTGGCCGTTGCGCAGCCGTTTCAGGTGGTGGTTCTCGGCATTCATCAGCAGGTTCGGGAACACCCGCCCCGGGGTTGCGGCGGCAGCGCCCAGGAACTTGTCCTTGACCGTCGCATTGATGCCGTCGCCCAGCGCGGCCAGCTGCGCCCGTTCGATCAGTGCGAACAGGCGGCCAAGGCGGCGGGCGGGGTTGGGGTCGTCGGGATCGGCACGCATCAGGTAATCCTTGTTGTCAGAGCCATCGGCGTTCTTGGGCAGGCGGCCGTCCAGCCGCATGTCGCGCAGGATCAGCCCCTTGATCAGCGAGATGCGGATGCGGTCCAGCACGTGGTCGCTGCGCACCCGCAGCACCAGCAGGCCAAGCAGCGCGCGGGGAAAGCGGGCGCCGCTGATGATCGCCCGCAAGAGCTCGCCCGACAGCAGCGGCGACACCCGGTCGCCGTCGTATTTCAGCTGGCCGTTGCGGGTTTCGGCGGGGGCGGTGCGCAGGGTTGCGGCCCGGATCGAGAACACCGGCCGCGCCGGCGCCGGCTCCATCGCGACGTCGCGCAGGTAATCGGCATAGTGGCGCGCCAGTGTGCCGAAATCCCCTTCCCAGTAGAAGCGCACCGACAGCCGCGCTGCATTGGGGGAAAGCCCCAGCAGGAAGATACGCACCCCTTGGGCCAGCCGCGGCGCGATCTCGCGCAGGGGCTTGCCGTCGCGCAGGGCCAGAAGATTGTTCTCGATCTGGCTCTCGACGAGGGTTTCGGCGTCGCCGGCCTTGCTGCGGGCGCCCAGCATCTTTCCGGTCCACAGCTCGGCAACTCCGACCTGCTTTTCATCCGCACAATCCGCCCAGAACACCGTCGAGGCGTCGCCGATCTGGATGCGGTGGCCGCTGTCCCTGTCCAGGTAGCGATTCAGCACCGCGGCATAGGCAAAAGCCGCGGCCTCGGACACCGGGGCGTTGTCGCCCTGTTCGTGGCCGTATGATTCATATGCATCGTCGTTGAACGATATCAAAGCCATCTCGCTCTTTCCGCCCGCGCCCGACATACCCTTGATAGGTGGATGTGTGCGCGCAATCGGGGACATTTTCCCGGTAACGAGACATATCGACGGATTTGAACTCTTTCCCTCAATGGCGACCCAACGGCTTCTGTTTAAATCCCAGAACTCTCGAACCTCCGGCGTCTCGTGCAAAAAATGCTCGCGATAGCTGCCTGACATCGCAAACACGATCCCTTCTGTCGGAAGGTCGTTTCTCGAAAAATACTTCTCGATGTTCTCGGCGCTCCAACTGTCAAGAAATGCACAAAATGCACGCAACTCAGGACTGTCGATGCCAGAAAGATATTCCAGATGCTTGTCTCGGAATGATTCGAACCTCTTGTCTGCGGGATTCGATAGCTTCCCCCCTCCCAATGCATAATTGATATTGTCCCACAGAAAATTGGGACGTGGTGTACTTCCCGAGCGTTTGGGAATTGCAGGAACGATAATTCTCCTCGGAGTTGGCCTCTTCCCCTCGTCGCCGCGCAGGTCCTCGACCGCGGCGACCGAGCCGTCGTCGTTCAGCACCACGCAGAATCCGATCTTTTCCGCGGAAAAGCCGAAGGGCGGCGCGTCGGGCAGGCGGTCATAGGCCCGCACCAGCGAAGCGAGCATGCTCATCCCTTCACCTCCGGGCTGCCGGGCTGCGGCACCTCCATCACCCCGTCGACCAGCCCGGCGCGGAAGAACAGCGAGGGGCGGCCGGGGCGGTCATGGGCAATGTCCCACAGCATGAAGCCCAGGTCGCGCGGGGTCCCGAAACCATGTTCGGCGGTCAGCGTCGCGGGGTTGCGCGGGGGCAGCGGCGCGCCTTGGGGCAGCAGCTCGAAATCGGCGGCAAACTCGCGCGTGCCCAGGCAGGGCTGGTGGAAGCACTGCCCGCGCCCGGCGCGGCGGTTGAAGATGTCCAGATGCTTGCCCTCGGTATCGTCGGGGCCGGCCTGCGGGGTCAGCCGGAAATGCGCCTCGATCACATAGCGGGGCGCGACCAGCACGGTCGAGGCGCGCTGCTGGCGGTCCTCGTCCACCAGCAGTTGCACCCCCTCGAGATCGCCGCGCTTCATCGCCTGCTTCACCTTGCCGGCGGGGGCGCGGTGGCCGACCTCGTTGCGGCGGATCGACTGGAAGCGGATCGGTTCCAGCACATGGATGCGGTCGATCACCCAGCGGATCGCCGGCTTCCAGTGGATCGCCTCGAGGATGCCGCGCGCGGCCGAGGGCGTCATCACGTCGTAGGACATTCGCTCGACCTTCAACTCCGGCCGTGTGAACAGCCCGTGCCGCCCCCGAACGAGCAGGCGAATACCGTAAGCCATGGTTTCCCCTTACATTTATGGAAGACTAGCGCAGGAAACCGGGGCGGCAAGCCCCATTTCGCCGCAGGCTCTGCCCCGGATGGGAACCAAGGCTAGATCATGCAGGATTCCTCGCTCAGGTAATCCGCGTGTTCCCACCACAGCCCGGTCTCGGCGCGATAAAGCGAATCGTTGTCCAGCACGCAGAACTGGTCGCCGCGCAGGTCGGGGCGGTGGAAGCTGGCGTGGCCGTTGCCGATCAGCAGGTCGCGGGCGCGGGCGGGGACCTGCACGGTATAGGGTTGCAGCGCCCGCGCCAGCCGGCCCGAAGAGATCGTCCCGACTCCAAGCTCGCAGATCGCCTGCTGCGCCTCCGCGTCACCGCGGATGATGACCGGGACCATGGTGGTCTCGATCATCCGGTATTTCCCGGCCATGGTGCGGAAGGGAAAATTCGTGCCTGTTTCGGCCGCCACCATTGCCTCGGCCATCTTTCGGCCCATGTTTTCCGCGCCCGTCTTCCAATAGACATCCTCGAACCAGTCGCGGATGGCGGCAAGCGACAGCAGGTCGTCGCCGTTTTCCGCGTGCCGGGCGGCGACCCTGCGCATGGTTTCGGCCCCCGACTTCACTTCGGGCGGCATCGGGCGGCCGGGGGCGGAAAACACCGTCAGGATGCTGTCCTCGACCGGCCATTCCTTGTTGCGGTTCACCCGCCCGGCCGCCTGCACACAGCTGTCCAGCCCCGCCTCGGCCCGCCAGCCCCTTGGGAACGACAGGTCCACCCCGGCCTCGATCAGGCTGGTGGCGATCAGCCGGCAGGGCGCGCCGGATTTCAGGCGGTCGTGGATGTCGGCGATGATCGCGCGGCGATGCGCCGGGTATTGGCGGGTAGTCAGATGGATCAGCCCGTCCAGCCCCTCGGCCCTTGCGGCATTGAACAGGTCCAGCGCGTGGGCGCGGCTGTTGACGATCACCATGCCCTGCGGGGTGCCGCGCAATGCCGCGACCAGCGCGGGATCGTCCATCTCGCCTTCTTGTACGATACGGGCGCGGCGCAGGCGGCGGGCCAGCGCGTCGGGGTCGGGGGCCAGCTCGCGCCCTTCCAGCGGCAGACCCTGTTTCAACTGCCGGCTGTCGAAAGCCGGCTGCGTCGCGGTGCACAGCACCACCGAGCAGCGGTATTGCGCGCAAAGCGTGTCCAGCATCCGCAGCGTCGGCAGCAGCAGCTTGCGCGGCAGGCACTGCGCCTCGTCCAGGACGATGACCGAGTCGGCGATGTTGTGCAGCTTGCGGCAGCGCGAGGGGCGCGCGGCAAACAGACTTTCGAACAGCTGCACGTTGGTGGTGACCACCAGCGGGGCGGCCCAGTCCTCCATGGCAAGGCGCAGTTTTTCCCGGCCTTCGGGCGCGAGTTTTTCATTGCGGGCAAGCTTTTCGTCGTCGATGGCGGAATGATGTTCCAGCACCCCGTCGCCCAACAGGCCGCGGAAGATACCGACAGTCTGGTCTATGATCGAAGTATACGGAATGGCAAAGATAATCCTTTTGTGCCCGTATCTTGCGGCGTGGTCCAGCGCGAACCCCAGCGAGGCCAGCGTCTTGCCGCCCCCGGTGGGCACGGTCAGGGTGAACAGGCCCGGGGACATCGCCGCGCCCTGCCGCACATGCGACAGGATCTCGGCGCGCAGCCGGTTGAGGTCGCTGTCGAGGGCAAAGCCCGCCATGTGAGTGTCGAACAGCTTGCGCCAGCCGGGCAGCAGAGTGGCCAGCGCCGGCCAGTCGCGGTCGGGGATGCGGCCATTCAGCCGCGCATAATATGTCTCGGTATCGCGGAAATCGGCATCGACCAGGCAGGAAAACACCATGCGCGTGGCGACCGACAGGTCAAAGCCGTCGCGCAGGCCCAGCGCGGCCAGTTCCTTGAAAACCTTGTCCAGCGCAGGCCCCAGGCCGTGGGTCGCCGCGGCTGATATTTCCGGCGCCACCGGGTCGCGAAACCCCTCAAGGCGCCGCTCCATGCTGCTGTCGGCGCCGGTGCGGTCGGGCAGCCCGGCGTGGTGGCCCAGGATCGGGTAGCATAATACCTCGGCAGCCACCCGCGCGGCGCCCGAGGCGCGGGCGTGCAGCAGCGCCGCGCCCGCGGTCGAATGATCCACCCGGCCATTGCCGCCGTTCAGCACCCGGTCGAAGGCAGGGTCGTATTTGCCGAAATCATGGTAAAGCCCGGCCAGATGCGTCGCCGCCGCCAGCCCCAGCGGGGCGCCCCATTCCGCCGCCAGCCGGGCGGTGCTTTCCAGATGGTCGGGCAGCAGCTGCCAGTCGCTGCGGTCGGGGTGGTTGCCGGAATGGGCATAGAATGTCATGGCGGCCATGTCCTTTCGCTGCGGGCTGCGACGATTGCATCACAGCCGCCACTCTCCTGAATTGCAACAAAAAAACCCCGCCGAAACGGCGGGGTTTGTGTTCGGGATCAGGCGTCGCTCAGAACGGGATCTCGTCGTCGAAATCCGGGCCGCGGCTGCCGCCGGCGCTGCCGCCCTGGCCCCCACCCTGCCCGCCGCCTTGACC
>JAZIHR010000109.1:0-10123 GCA_036678445.1 Alphaproteobacteria bacterium | reverse complement strand
CGCCGGGACCGGGTGCGCCCCCCGTCCGCGCGGATCGGGTCGGCCAGCAGCCGCAGCCCGTTCAGCACCACCAGCACGGTGCCGCCTTCGTGGCCCAGCACCGCCAGCGGCAGCGGCAGCGCGAAGAACAGGCTGCCGATCACCAGCAACACCATCATGCCCAGCGAGAACACCAGGTTCTGCCGGATGATCCGCCGGGTCCTGCGCGCCAGCCGGTGCGCCCCGGCCAGCCTGCCCATGTCGTCCGACAGCAGCGCCACGTCCGCCGCCTGCAACGCCACATCGCTGCCGGCCGCCCCCATGGCGATGCCGACATCGGCGCGGGCCAGTGCGGCGGCGTCGTTCACCCCGTCGCCGACAAAGGCGACCCGCCCCCGAGAGGCAAGCTCGCCCACCAGCCGCACCTTGTCCTCGGGCAGAAGATCGGCGTGGATTTCGTCGGGGCCGAAGCCCAGCTCGGCGCCGATCCGCAGCCCGACGGGGCGGCGGTCGCCGGTCATCATCGCGATCGCGCCCACGCCTCCGCGGCGCAGGGCGGCCAGCCCCTCGGCCGAGGTCTCGCGCGGGCGGTCGGCCACCGCGACGGCGCCAAGGATCTGCGGGCCGCGGCCCAGCCAGACGATCGTCTGTGCCTGGTCGTGCAGTTCGGGGCGCGAATCCGCATGGGGGTCGGCCCCCATCCTTTCGGCCATGCGCAGGTTCCCGGCCCAGAGTTCATTCCCCTGCGCATCGCGGCCGGTGATCCCCGCGCTGGCAAGCGACACCACGTCGCGGACCGCCGCGGGGGCGATGTCCTGTTCGGCTGCATAGCGGCGGATCGCATCGGCGATGGGGTGTTCGGACTGCGCCTCGAGCCCCGCCAGCAGCGACAGGAATTCGCGTTCGTCGCCCTGCGCTTCGACCGAGGTCACCACCGCCTTGCCGGTGGTCAGCGTGCCGGTCTTGTCAAAGGCAAAGGTTTCCACGTCGGCCAGCATTTCCAGCGCGGCGCCGCCCTTGAACAGCACCCCCCCGCGCGCCGCCGCCGCCAGCCCCGACAGGATCGCCGCCGGCACCGAGATCACCACCGCGCAGGGGCTGGCCGCGACCAGCAGCGTGGCGGCGCGGTAGAATGCGTCGCGCGTATCCCAGCCAAGCAACAGGAACGCCAGCAGCGCCAGAACCGATCCTGCCAGCACCGCCGCGGTGTAGCGCTGGCCGAACCAGTCGCTGAAGCGTTCCGAGGGCGCGCGGGCGTGCTGGGCCTGGGTCACCAGCTCGATCATCCGCGCGACGGTGCTGTCCTCGACCGAGCGGTCGACGCGCACCGCCAGCACTCCGTTAAGGTTGACCGTCGCCTCGAACACCTTGCCGCCCGACGTCTTGTGGACCGGCATCGATTCCCCGGTGATCGTGGCCTCGTCCAGCGAGCCCTCGCCCTCGATCACCATGCCGTCGGCGGGGACCTGTGCGCCGGGGCGCAGGATCACCACGTCGCCGGGGCGCAGTTCGCCCACCGGCACCTCGGTCACCGCGCCGTCCGCGTCGCGGCGCAGCGCGCTGGCCGGGCGCAGCGCCATCAGCGCCTCGACCGCGCGGCGGGCGCGGCCCATCGCGCGGTGTTCCAGCGTGTGCGACAGGTCGAACAGCGTCAGCAGCACCGCGCCTTCCAGCGGCGCACCCACCGCCGCCGCCGCCAGCGCCGCGACGATCATCAGCAGGTCGATGTCCAGCACCCGGTCGTGCCACAGGACACGCAGCGCCCGCCAGCCCGTCGGCACCCCTCCGGCCAGGTAGACCAGCGCCAGCCCCACCGGCCCCCAGGGGCCCGGCAGGGCGAACGCATCCAGCGTCGCCAGCGCCATGCCGAACAGGGTAGCGCCGGTCAGCAGCGTCATGGTGTCGTGAACGGTCCCTTGGTGATGATCAGTCAAGGCGGGGTCCTGTCTGTGCCGCGCAGGCAGTGGATTGGATTAGTCGCGGTTCCAGACTTAGCCACTTGGGTCGAGGATTTGAATGGCTTGTTTCACCACGCCGGGCACGGCGCGCCCCTGTTCCGACCATTCCGCCCGGCGCGGCCTCAGCTTGCCTTGCCGCCGACCCGCGCCAGCAAGATGGCCGGCAATGTGCCCACCGCAACGATCAGCAGGGCCGCGATCGCGCCTTCTTCGTAGGTGCCGCGTGCGGCCTCGCCGTAAAGATGGGTGGCGAGGGTTTCAAAGTTCAGCGGCCGCAGCAGCAGCGTCGCCGGCAGTTCCTTCATGCAGTCCACGAACACCAGCAGCGCGGCCGAGGCCAGCGCCGCGCGGCACAGCGGCAGATGCACATGGCACAGCGTGCCGCAACTGCCCCGGCCCAGACAGCGCGCGGCATGGTCATAGGACCGCGGCAGCCGCGCCAGCCCCGATTCCACCCCGCCCGAACCGATGGTCAGAAAGCGCACGAAATACGCGTAGGACAGCGCCGCCCCGGATCCGATCAGCAACAGCCCGGTCGAGACCCCGAACCAGTCCCGCGCCAGCGCGTCGATGCTGCGGTCCAGCGCCGCGACGGGAATCAGGATGCCGATCGCCACCACCGTGCCCGGCATCGCATAGCCGATCGAGGCGACGCGCCCCAGCGCGGCGGTGGTGCGCGACTGGAAGGCGCGGGTGACAAATGCCACCAGCAGCCCCGCCGCCACCACCAGAGCCGTGACCGAGCCTGCCAGCATTATGGTGTTCAGCGCCTCTCCTGCCAGCCGGGGCGACACGCCTGATGCCTGCACGCGGCGGAATGCCTCGATGGACAGGTGCAGCGCCGGGAACGCGAACCCCAGCATCACCGGCACCAGCGCCGCCGCCAGTGCCGCAAGCCCCGCGACCGGCCCCAGCCGGTGGCGGGCCAGCGGCCGCGACCGCTGCGCGCTGGTCCAGTAGCGCTGGCTGCGCCGCGCCCAGCGTTCCAGCACCACCAGCGCCACCACCACCGCCAGCATCACCAGCGCGATCTGCGCCGCCCCCGGCAGGTCCGAGCGCGTGACCCAGGTGGTGTAGATCGAGTTGGTCAGCGTGTGGATCCCCAGGAACTCGGTCGCGCCGATGTCGTTCAGCGCCTCCATCAGCGCCAGCGACACGCCGACCGCGATGGCCGGGCGCGCCAGGGGCAGCGCCACCCGCAAAAACACGCCACGCCGCGTCACCCCGAAACTGCGCGAGACCTCGACCAGATTGGCGGCCTGCGTCACGAACATCGCGCGGGTGGTCAGGTAGACATAAGGATAAAGCACCAGCCCCAGCAGCAGGATCGCCCCGGTCATCGAGCGGATGTCGGGCAGGCGGAAATCGCGCGGGCTGTCAAAGCCCAGCACCGCCCGGATCGCGGTCTGCACCGGCCCCAGCGGATGCAGGATATCCAGATAGGCATAGGCGATGATATAGGTCGGCACCGCCAGCGGCAGCAGCAGCAGCCATTCCAGCCAGCGACGGCCGGGAAAGTCATAGGCCGTGACCAGCCAGGCGGTCGAGGTGCCGATCACCGTCACCAGCACCCCCACCCCCGCCAGCAGGATCGCGGTCTGGCTGACCGCCTGTGGCAGGACATGGGCCAGCATGTGCGACCACAGCCCCTGCGACCCGCGCGAGGCTTCCCACAACAGCGCCAGCACCGGCACCGCGACCAGCGCCGCGACCAGTGCCAGCGCCACCACCCACAGCCGCCCCGAGCGCGACCGCGCCACCGCCGCGGATACCGCAGGCGTTGCGTGGGCGGCCCGGACGGGTTCGGTCAGCGTGTTGGCGGACATGTCCATGAGATGCAACCGGCCGCACGGCAACGCAGCAGCGCCGCCGCCCGGCCCCTTTCCCGCTTCAGTTGTCGATACCGACCTTTTCGGCCAGCTCGCTGGCTTCCTTGCGCCTTGCGACGATCTCGATGATCGGGGTCGGGTCGATCGTCAGCTCTCCGAACTCGGCGACGATCGGATCGACGGGCACGCCCGCCTTGACCGGATATTCGAAATTGGCCTTGGCATAAAGCTCCTGCGCCTCGTCCGAGACCAGGTATTCCAGCAGCGCCACCGCCTGATCGCGGTTCGGCGCGTATTTCGCCACCGCCGCGCCGCTGATGTTGACGTGGGTGCCGCCGTTTTCAAAAGTCGGCAGGATCACCTTGATCGCGTCGCCCCAGGCTTTCTGGTCGTCCCCGCCGCGGCCCGAACGCATCAGCCCGACGTAATAGGAATTGGCGATGCCGATGTCGCAGATGCCGCCCAGGATGTCCTTGGCGACCTCGCGGTCGCCGCCGGCGGCCTTGCGGGCCAGGTTGGCCTTGATCCCGGTCAGCCATTCCTCGGTCGCCTGCGTGCCGTGGTGCACGTCATAGGCGGCGAACAGCGCGGTGTTGTAGGGATGCTGGCCGGAACGGATGCAGACCCGGCCCTTGTATTGGGGATCGGCCAGATCCGCATAGCGAAAGCTGTCCAGCCCCAGATCCTTGGCCGCATAGAGCACGCGCGCGCGCATCGACAGCGCGAACCAGTTGCCGTCCGCGTCGCGCAGGTTTTCCGGCACCGCTTCGGCCAGCACGGCGGATTCGACCGGCTGGGTCAGGCCCTTGTCCACCAGGTCCGCCAGATTGCCGGCATCCACCGTCATCAGCAGGTCGGCGGGCGAGCTTGCCCCTTCCGAGGCGACCCGTTCGGGCATCCCGTCCTTGAGGAACACGGTATTCACCCGCACCCCGGTCTTTTCCGCATAGGCGTCAAGCAGCGGCTGGATCAGCCCCGGCTCGCGGGTGGTGTAGATGTTGACTTCATCGGCAAGCACGGCCGAGCCCGTCAAAGCGGCCAGGACGGCGGCTGCACTGCCCGCCAAGGCCACGCGCAGCGAAAAGCGGGAAATCATCTGCGGGTCCTTTCAGCTACCCTACCCCGTGCCGGGCCATGCCCGGCGCCAGCCCGCAATGCCATGACCGACTTTTACAGTCAAGTATTCTTGCCGCCGCAGGAACACGCCACGGCCTCAGGCACCGGCGGCGGATGCAACCGGCGCACAGGCGCCGGCAAGGCCGGGGTCGGAATCGGAATCGGAATCGGGCAGGTCCCCTGCGGCGTCGTCCTCGGGCGGCAGGACGATGGCCTGCTCGGCATCAATGCCGAAGCGGACGATTTCGCCCAGCATGGTGTCCAGCCGCGACGAGGTGCGCAGCCGCAGCGGCGCCCCCAGCCCCTCGACCCGCAGGGTCAGCTGCTCGACCTCGCCCAGAAAGCTGCGCTGGACCAGGGTGCCGCGCAGGTCGGCGCCGCGGCGGTCGGCGCAGATATCGACCGGGAACAGCGCCTTGGGGCGGATGCAGACCACCGCCGGCGCATCTTCGGCAAAACCGGGGGCGGGGAACGAGCCCAGCACGGTCTCGGCGCGCCCGCCACGGACCCGGGCGGGGATCTGGTTGCAGGGGCCCAGGAACCGCGCCGCGTAGATCGAGTCGGGGCGGTCATACAGGCTGTAGCCAGTGCCGGTCTGCACCACCTGCCCCGCCCGCATCAGCACCACCCGGTCGCCGATCGACATGGCTTCTTCGGGGTCGTGGGTCACGATGACGGCAGTCGCGTTCACGTCGCGCAGAGTGGCAAGCGATTCCATCCGCACATGCTCGCGCAGCCGCCGGTCGAGGTTGGAAAACGGCTCGTCCATCAGCAGCACCAGCGGCTGCGGCGCCAGCGCACGGGCCAGCGCCACCCGCTGCTGTTCGCCCCCCGACAGTTCATGCGGATGGCGCGCGGCCAGTTCCCTGATGCCGATGCGGCGGATGATATGGTCGGCCTGCGCCGCGGCCTGGGCTTTTGGCAGGTGGCGCAGGCCGAACAGGATGTTGTCGCGCACGCTCAGATGCGGAAACAGCGCGTAGTCCTGGAACATGAAGCCGACGCGGCGATCCTCGGGTTCGACAAAGCGCGAGGGGCCGGCGATTTCCTGCCCGTCCAGCACAATGCGGCCGCTGTCGGGCGCATCGACCCCGGCGATCAGCCGCAGCAACGTCGACTTGCCGCAGCCCGAGGGGCCGACCAGGCAGACCACCTCGCCCCGCATGATTTCCAGCGAAACCTCGCGCAGGGCGTATCGGTCGCCAAACCGGCGCGAGACCCGGTCGAGTTCCAGAATCGGTCGGCTCTGTTCGGTCATGCACCCTGCTTTCATCGCCTGCGGCAGCTTTCCGCGCCGAACATATCCATCCCGGCACGGTTCAGCCAGTCCGCCGCGACAGCGGGTCACAGGGGCGTGCGGCCGCAACGGAAACGCAACGGGATGCACGGGAGGCGCGGGGCGCGGCGGGATGCGCGGGGCGCGGTGGGGCGCCGGTCAGCCCCGTTCCCGGTCGTCCCCGGTTTCCGGCAGCATCGGCGCGGCGCGGTCCAGCACCAGTTCGCTGCGCGAAAACCGGATCGGGGTGCGCAGCCCCGGGATGCCCTCGGGCGTGATGCGCAGCCCGCGGGCGATCACCTGCGGCTCGGCCAGCGCGTCGGCGACGCTGTTGATCGGCCCGGCGGGCACGCCCTCGGATTCCAGCGCGGCGATGGCCTCGGCCCGGGTGCGGGCGGCGGTGGCGTCCGAGATCATCGCGCACAGGCGCCCGCGGTGTTCCACCCGCGCCGGGTTGGTCGCATAGGCCGGGTCCTTGTCCAGCGGCCCCAGCCTCAGCGCCCGGCACAGCCCGGCGAATTGCCGGTCGTTGCCGCAGGCGATGATCAGATGCCCGTCACTGGCCGGAAACACCTGATAGGGCACGATATTGGGATGCGCATTGCCCAGCCGCCGCGGCACCGTGCCGCCGATCAGATGGTTCATCGCCTGATTGGCCAGCACCGCGACGCCCACGTCCAGCAGCGACAGGTCCACCTGCTGCCCGCGCCCGGACCGTTCCCGTTCCGCCAGCGCCGCCTGAATGCCGATCACCCCATAAAGCCCGGTGAAAATGTCGATCCAGGCCACGCCGACCTTCTGCGGCTCGCCCTCCGGTTCGCCGGTCAGGTCCATGATCCCGCACATGCCCTGGATCAGGAAATCATAGCCCGGCTGGGTCGCGCGCGGCCCGTCCTGCCCGAAGCCGGTGACCGAGGCATAGACCAGCCGCGGGTTCAGCGCCGACAGGCTGTCGTAGTCCAGCCCGAAACGTTTCAGCCCGCCGACCTTGAAGTTTTCCACCACCACGTCGGCGGTGGCGATCAGATCCTTGAGCCGCGCCAGATCGCCCGCGTCCTTGAAGTCGCAGGTGATCGAGGTCTTGCCGCGGTTGGCCGCATGAAAATACGCCGCGACCCGTTCCGTGCCGCCGTCCGGCCGCGGCCGCTCCAGGAACGGAGGCCCCCATGTGCGGGTGTCGTCACCCTCGGGGGCCTCGACCTTGATGACCTCGGCGCCCAGATCGGCCAGGGTCTGGCCGATCCACGGGCCGGCGAGGATGCGCGCCAGCTCGACAACGCGCAGCCCTTTCAGCGGCGCATCCATCACGCGAAGGCCTGCAGCCCGGTGATCGCGCGGCCAAGGATCAGCGCGTGCACGTCGTGGGTGCCCTCGTAGGTGTTCACGGTTTCAAGGTTCTGCGCGTGGCGCATGACCTGGAATTCCTCAGAGATGCCGTTGCCGCCGTGCATGTCGCGGGCCATCCGGGCGATATCCAGCGCCTTGCCGCAGTTGTTGCGCTTGACGATGGAAATCATCTCGGGGGCGGCCTGCGCCGCATCCATCAGCCGCCCGACCTGAAGGCTCGCCTGCAACCCAAGGGTGATCTCGGTCATCATGTTGGCCAGTTTCAGCTGGTAAAGCTGGGTGTTGGCCAGCGGCCGCCTGAACTGGTGGCGATCAAGCCCGTACTGCCGCGCGGCGTGGAAACAGAACTCGGCCGCGCCCAGAGCGCCCCAGCTGATCCCGTAACGGGCCCGGTTGAGACAGCCGAACGGCCCCTTCAACCCCTCGACATGCGGCAGCAGCGCATCCTCGCCGACCTCGACGTCCTGCATCACGATCTCGCCGGTGATCGAGGCGCGCAGGGACAGCTTGCCCTGGATCTTGGGGGCGGACAGGCCCTTGGTGCCCTTGTCCAGCACAAAGCCGCGGATCTTGCCGCCATGAGCCTCGGACTTGGCCCAGACCACGAACACGTCCGAGATCGGGCTGTTCGAGATCCACATCTTGGACCCGTTCAGCACATAACCGCTGGCGGTCTTTTTCGCGGTGGTCTTCATCCCGCCGGGGTCCGAACCGGCATCGGGTTCGGTCAGGCCGAAACAGCCGATGAATTCGCCACTGGCCAGTTTCGGCAGGTATTTGCGGCGCTGTTCCTCGGACCCGTAGGCGTAGATCGGATACATCACCAGGCTGGACTGCACCGACATCATGCTGCGATAGCCCGAATCGACCCGCTCGACCTCGCGCGCGACCAGGCCGTAGCTGACATAGGATGCGCCCAGCCCGCCGTATTCCTCGGGGACGGTCACGCCCAGCAGCCCCATTTCGCCCATCTCGCGGAAGATGTCCGGGTCGGTCGCCTCGTCGCGATAGGCGGCGATCACCCGCGGCTGCAACTTTTCCTGCGCATAGGCGCGGGCGCTGTCGCGCATCATCCGCTCGTCCTCGGACAGCTGGTCGTTCAGGCGGAACGGGTCCTCCCAGTCGAAGCGGTTCAGGTCGGGCGCGTCCTTGGGCTTGAGTGCGGGGGCCTTGAGTGCGGGCATGATTTCCTCTCCATCTGCTGAGCCGGGTCTAGCGAAGCGTTGCAGGCAGGGATAACGATGTTTCCTGCAAAGTTGATGAGTTTTCCTGATGATCCGCCAGAACCGGCCATCCTATACCCCGACCGTGCAGGAACTGCGCGCCCTGCTTTACAGCGCCGACCTGGGCACGGCCTCGGCGGCGGCCGAGGCGCTGAACCTGACGCAGGGCGCGGTCAGCCGTTCGATCCGCACGCTGGAAGACCGGCTGGGCGTGCGGCTGTTTCACCGCGAACGCCAGCGGCTGATCCTGTCGGACGCCGGCCGCGCGCTGGTGCGCGACGCGCGCGACATCCTGGACCGCATCGAATCGTCGGCGCGGATGGTGATGGCCTTTGGCGGGGGCGAGGACGTGCTGCGGCTGGCGGTGCTGCCAAGCTTTGCCACCAGCTGGCTGATCCCGCGGCTGGCCGGGTTTTCGCGCCGCCATCCGGGAATCGGCATCGACCTGGCGCAGGCGCTGGGTCCGGTCGATTTCGACGATTCGCCCTTTGACGCGGCGTTGCAGCGGGTGGAAATGGCGCGGCCGGGCACCAAAGTGCTGCCGATCTGCGCCGAAAACCTGATCGTGGTCGCCTCGCCCGCGCTGATCGGCGACGCGGCGCTGGACCCGGCCGAACTGCTGAACTGGCCGCTGATCCAGCAATCCACCCGCCCCGAACTCTGGAGCGACTGGCTTGCCGCCGCCGGGGTCGAGCCGTTCGGCCAGTTGCGCGGCCCGCGGTTCCAGCATTTCGGCATGGTGATCGCGGCCGCCCACGCGGGAATGGGCGTGGCGCTGCTGCCCGACATCTTCGCCGCCAAGGCGCTGGCCGAGGGCACGCTGCGCCAGCCCTGCCCGCAGGTGCTGACCGGGCATTCGCCCTATGCGCTGATCCGGCCAGCACAGGCGCAGGCGCAGCGGTCGCTGGACCTGTTTTCCGAATGGTTGCAGGAGCTTGCCGAACCCTGAGCGGGCAGCGGCAGCAGCAGGACAAGGGGGCCGAAGCTGGGGGATGGTACCGCCTCCCCGGCTTGAACGGGGGACCTCCGGATCCACAATCCGGCGCTCTAACCAACTGAGCTAAGGCGGCACAGGCGCTTCAGATAAACGCTTGCCGGGGGGGATGCAAGCCCGACTTGCCGGCCCTGCGCCGGTGGGCTAGACCCGCGGGCGCAGGCTGCGCAAGGGACGATGCCATGGGGATCAACAAGGAAAGCGACACCGCCGCCAATCTCCAGATCGGGCCGACGGATCTGGGCATGGTGCGCATCTATGTCGAGGGCGAGGGCATTGATCTGCCGCTTGATTTCGACCCCGACGAGGCTATCGAGATCGCCGAGGAACTGATGGCCGCCGCCGAGGCCGCCCGGGAAATCGGGCAGGCCCCCAAGCCGAAATCGCCCCGCCCCAAGGGC
>JAZIHR010000108.1:0-10180 GCA_036678445.1 Alphaproteobacteria bacterium | reverse complement strand
GGGGCGGGCACCGGACTGGCCGGCGCGGAGCCGGCGGCAGGGGCGCTTCCAACCGGGGGCTGCGGCGCGGCAGGGTCGGGCTGCGCCTTGCTGCCATTGCGCACCGGCTGCATCGGATCCCATTTCTCGAATTTCTCGGCCGCGCGGCCCAAGGCATCGACGCCCATCGAGCGCGGGCTGGTCAGGTTCTTGAGATCGCGCAGGTCCTTGGTGGCCTCGTCCAGCCCCGAGGCCTTGGCCGCATCCTCCATCGCCGAGGTGAACTCGCGCGCCATGCCGCGCGCGCGGGCCATGATCCGGCCCAGCGAATGGAACATCACCGGCAGATCCTTCGGGCCGATGACGATCAGCGCCACCACCCCGATCAGCAAAAGCTCGGTCCAGCCGACATCCAGCATGATTGAACTGACCCCCTTTGCGCGCCGTGCGCGCCGCCCGCGTTACGGGCGGTTGCCGTCGGTCGGTGTCACGTCGCGCATTGCCTCGGCCCGGGCGGCCTTTGCGGCCTCGGCCTCGGCCTGGATGCGGTCGGCCTCGGCCCGGGCCCGGGCGGCGGCGGCTTCCAGATCGTCGGCGGTGCGTTCGGCCGCGATGGTGGTGCGGTCGGTGGCGGCATCGGCGGTGCGCTCGATCTCGTCGGCGCCTTCGCGGACGCCCTTCTTGAAGGCGGTGATTCCCTTGCCGACCTCGCCCATCAGGGACGAGACCTTACCCCGGCCGAACAGAACCAGGACGACGATGGCGATCAGCAGAAGCGCCATGGGTGAAGGTGCGTGCATCGTCTTTCTCCGTAGTCGGGTGATTTTGCCCCGTGCGGCGAACCGCCGCCACTCGCATATAAGGATATGCGCGCTGATCCGAAAGTCCTTTCACGATCACGACACCCTGTCGCAGAGCCGCGCGACGTCTGGCACAAGGGCGTCGAAGCCCCCAGATGCAGGAAACCCGCACGGAGAGCCCATGACGATCGACCCCGCCAGACTGGCCTACCTGACCCTGCTGCTGCTGGCGCTGGGGGCGTTCGTGCTGGTCGAGTTCCGCCGCGACGCCGGCTCGACCCTGAGGGCGGTGCTGGCCTGGGGGCTGATCTTCCTGGCGGCGATCGGCGCGGCCGGGCTGTGGCAGGACATCAGCCGCGATGTCATGCCCCGGCAGGCGATGCTGGACCCGGCGCGAATCAAGGTGCCGCTGGGCAATGACGGGCATTTCCACCTGACGGCCGAACTGAACGGGACGCCGGTGCGGTTCATCGTGGACACCGGCGCCTCGGCACTGGCCCTGTCGCAGCGCGACGCACGCCGCGCCGGGATCGACCTGGACCGGCTGGTCTATGCCGGGCAGGCGCGCACCGCCAACGGCATCGTGCCGACCGCGACGGTGCGGCTGGACCGCGTGGCGATCGGTGACATCGTCGATGAAAATGTCCCGGCGATGGTGATCCAGGCGGACATCGACCGCTCGCTGATGGGAATGGACTATCTGCGCCGCTTTGCCCGGGTCAGCTTCGAGGGCGATTCGATGGTGCTGGAACGCTGAGCGCGCCGCACCGCCGGACCGGGGCGCTGCCCCAGACCCCGGGGTATTTTCGCCAGAAAGAAGGGACTGGCCGCCCGCGGAACGGGTTTTCATCCTGCCCCGAATATCCGGGGTCCGGGGGCTGGCCCCGTTGCAACGATGGCGCAAAGGCAAGCCTGCCGGTTCAGCGCTTGCGTTCCCAGCGGCCCCCGGCCTCGGACCAGTATTCGGCGGTGACGCCGGCGCCGGTCAACGCCCGCCACTGGTCGCGGGCGCGTTCCAGCGCGGGTGGGTCGTTGCCGTCGAAGACGATGCAGATGCGCTGCGCGGCGGCGCATTCCTCGGGCGCGACCGCCGCGCCGTCCAGCGCGATCAGGCAATCCGCCCCTGTGTTGCCGCCCTCGGCCCCACCCAAGGTCAGCAGCACCGGCTGCATTGCGTCATGCGGCCCGCCGGCCATGCCGTGGGGCAGGAACCCCTCGGCCAGCCACAGCTCGTCGTCCAGCCGCGCCATGCGTGCGCGGTCGGTGCCACGCAGTTCCACCCGCCAGCCGGCTTGCAGCGATTTTCCCAGCAGCAGCGGCACCAGCCGCGCCGCGGGCGAGCGGGTCAGGTGGTAGAACAGCGCATTGCCCACGGCGGCGCGGCCTCCCCCTCTCAGGCCTCGAACCGGTCGCGCACCAGCCGGTCCAGCGTCAGCACCCCCCAGCCGGTCGCGCCCTTGGGGGCCAGCGTGGTTTCCTTGGGCGGCAGCGCCACGCCGGCGATGTCGAGATGCGCCCAGGGCGTGCCCTTGCGGATGAAGCGTTGCAGGAACTGCGCCGCGGTGATCGAGCCTGCCGGGCGCCCGCCCGAGTTCTTCACGTCGGCCAGCCGCGACTTGATCAGCTCGTCATAGGCGGGGGCCAGCGGCATCCGCCAGATGCCCTCGGCCTCGGCCTCGGCCGCTTTTACCAAGTGGCCGGCCAAAGCGTCGTCGTTGCAGAACAGCCCGGCCTTTTCGTGGCCCAGCGCCACGATGATCGCGCCGGTCAGCGTGGCGAGGTTGACCACCGCCGCCGGCTGGAAGCGTTCCTGCGCGTACCAGAGGATATCGGCCAGCACCATCCGCCCCTCGGCGTCGGTGTTGATCACCTCGATCATGTCGCCCTTCATCGAGCGCACGATGTCGCCCGGCCGCTGCGCGCGCCCGTCGGGCATGTTCTCGACCAGCCCGACCACGCCCACGACATTGGCCCGCGCCCGGCGCAGCGCCAGCGCCCGCATGACGCCGGCGACAGTGCCGGCGCCGCCCATGTCCATGGTCATTTCCTCCATCCCCTGCGCGGGCTTGATGGAAATGCCGCCGGTGTCGAACACCACGCCCTTGCCGACCAGCGCCAGCGGCGCGGCATCGCCGCCGCCCTGCCAGCGCATCACCACCACCTTGGACGGGCTGTCCGAGCCCTGCCCCACCGCCAGCAGCGCCCGCATCCCCAGCCGGGACAGTTCGTCCTCGTCCAGCACCTCGACCTCAAGCCCCAGCTCGCGCATCGCCAGCAGCCGGTCGGCAAAGTCCGAGGTGGTCAGCACGTTCGCCGGTTCGTTGACCAGATCGCGGGTAAAGAACACGCCCTCGGCCAGCGCGGCACCGTCCTGCGCGGTGCGGGCGGCAGATTCGGGGTCGTTGCACAGCACGGTGACGCGGGCCTTGCCGGGCTGCGGGGTCTCTGCCTCTTGCCCGTCCCCGGCAAGCCCTGCCGGCTGACCCGAGGCATCGTTCAGTCGCGCATCGGGTGCGGCGCCGTGGGTGACCGCCTGCGGTGTCTCGGCCGGGGCATCGCCGCCAGCCGCCGGGTCGTCCCCGGTGCCGGGCCGGGTCTTGTAAGTCGAGAAATCATAGCCGCGCAGCGCGATCCCCAGCGTCAGCTCGGCGATGCGCGGGTGGCCGCCGCACAGCACCGTCACCTCGGCCTTGCCCATGCGGGCGCCGACCGCGGCCCCGGCCTTGCGCGCCGTGGCCACATCGGCGCGGCGCGGCAGGCGGACCAGTTGCACCGCATCGACCGCCAGCCCCGCGGGAAAGGCGATGTCCAGCGCGGCGCCGGGCTTGACCTCGGCCCATTGCTTCGACGCCAGTGCGCGGACCAGGGCCTTGCGGGCGGCAGGCGGCAGGCCCTTGGGCAACTGGTCGCGCTCGCCGATCAGCAGGACCAGGCGGCCCTCGCACGCGGCAAGATCGGCCTCGGCCTCGGGCATGAAACGGATTTCGACGGGGTGGTTCATCGCGGGCTGGCCTTCGTCGTTGGAAAACAGCACGACCGTAACGACGGGGTCTGCGCTTGACCAGAGCAGCGGTGGCGGGCGGACGCCGCCAGGGCCATGCCGGCCGGCGACGGGCTTTCGCCGGCCCGGCGCAGCCGCTAATCATGGGCAGAGCCGGACAGGACGCCCATGACCCGCATTGACCGATACATGCTGTTGCAGTTCCTGACGCAGTTCGGGTTCTTTGCGCTGGTGCTGGTGTCGGTCTACTGGATCAACCGCGCCGTGCGCCTGTTCGAGCAACTGATCCAGGACGGGCAGACCGCGCTGGTGGTGCTGGAATTCACCGCGCTGACCCTGCCGCTGGTGATCTCGCTGGTGCTGCCGGTCGCGGCCTTTGCGGCGACGATCTACGGCACCAGCCGATTCGCCTCGGAATCCGAACTGACGGTGATGCAGGCGGTGGGGCTGTCGCCCTGGCGGCTGGCGCGGGCGCCGCTGGTCTTCGGGCTGATCGTGGCGCTGATGGTGGCGGCGCTGGCCCACGGGCTGGTGCCGGCGGCGCGGGCGCGGCTGGCCGACCGGCAGGCCGACATCGCCGAAAACGTCACCGCCAGCTTCCTGCGCGCCGGCTCGTTCCAGTATCCGGGCGAAGGGGTGACCCTGTTCATCGGCAGCATCGCGCCGGACGGGCGGCTGCTGGACCTGTTCCTGGAGGATGCGCGCAGCCCCGCCCGCCAGATCACCTATACCGCGGAAGAGGCGATGATGCTGCGCACCGACGACGGGCCGCGGCTGGTGATGCTGCGCGGGATGGTGCAGACGCTGGAAACCGTGGCCCAAGGGGCGCCGCGCCTGTCCACCACAAGGTTTTCGGACCTGACCTACGACATCGGCTCGATGCTGTCGGTGCGCAGCAAGCCGGGGCGCGACCTGCGCGACTATTCCACCTGGCGGCTGATGAACCCCGATCAGGCGCTGCTGGACGCGACCGGCACCACCCCCGCCCGCGCCCGCGCCGAGGCGCATGAGCGGCTGGCCCAGCCGCTGCTGGCGCCGGTGGGGGCGCTGCTGGGCTTTGCGATGCTGCTGCTGGGCGGGTATTCGCGGTTCGGCGCGTGGCGGCAGGCGATCTGGGCCGTCGTGGCGCTGCTGGTCGTCCACATGCTGTCCACCGCCGCCATCGCGCAGGCCGCGCAGGCGCCCGAACGCTGGCCGCTGCTTTACCTGCCCGCGCTGGCGGGGGCGGCGATGGTGGCGGGGGCGCTGTGGCTGGCCGCGCGACCCCGCCGGATCCGGCCTCCGGCGCCGGGGGTGGCGCCGTGATCCTGCAACGCTATGTCGCGCGGCGCTTCCTGCGCCAGTTTCTGCTGGTCAGCGCGGTCTTCGTGGCGATCCTGTTCCTGATCGACATCATCGAGCAGATACGCCGCTTCGGCGGCAATGCCGAAATCGGGCTGGCCGGGCTGGCCGGGTTGTCGGCACTGAACATCACCGCCAGCGTCTATACCATCCTGCCGCTGATTACCCTGCTGGCGGGGATCGCGCTGTTCCTGGGGCTGTCGCGCTCGTCCGAGCTGGTGGCGATGCGGGCGGCGGGGCGCTCGGGGCTGCGCATCCTTGCCGCGCCGACGATCACCGCCATGCTGCTGGGGGCGATCCTGGTCAGCGTGATGAACCCGATGGTTGCCGCCACCAGCAAACGCTACGATCAGGCGGCGGCGGTGGCCAAGGGCAACGCGGCGCAGGCGATCTCGCTGGGGCGGGGCGGGGTCTGGCTGCGGCAAGCGGTGGCGCCGGGCGCCGCCGGCACCGGCGACAAGGGCGGGCAGATCGTCATTCGCGCGGGCCGCGCCAGCCCCGACGCCACCACGCTTTACGACGCGACCTTCATGGTGCTGGACGCGGTCGACGGGCCGGTGCGGCGCATCGTGGCCCGGTCGGCGCGGCTGGAGGCAGGGTCGTGGGCACTGAGAGAGGTCAAGGAATGGCCGCTGCGCACCCCCAACCCGGAACTGGCCGCCATGGAGCTGCCCGACCTGACTCTGCCGACGGAACTGACCGCCGCCCGCATCCGCGACGGCTTTGGCGCCCCCGAGGCGGTGGCGATCTGGCAATTGCCCGAATTCATCGCCGGGCTTGAAAGCGCCGGGTTCACCGCGCTGCGCCACCGCGTCTGGCTGATGATGGAACTGGCCCGTCCGCTGCTGATGGGCGCCATGGTCATGGTCGCCGCCGTGTTCACCATGCGGCCGATGCGGGGCCGCAAGGCCGGGGTGCTGGTGCTCAGCGCCTTCATCTCGGGGGTGGGGCTGTTCTTCCTGCGCAACCTGACGCAGGTGCTGGGCGAGACCGGCGAGATCCCGCCGCTGCTTGCCGCTTTCGTGCCGCCGCTGGTGGCGGCGATGCTGGCGCTGGCCGCCCTGCTGGGGCTGGAGGACGGATGACCGCTGCACCCTTTCACCCCCGCTGCACCCTTCCCTGCCGTCGCGCGCCCCTGTTGCCGCCGACCCGCGGTCCGCACGGCCCCGGCCTCAGCGGGATGCGGCGTGTCCTGACCTGCGGAGCGGCGGCGCTGCTGACGCTGGCCCCCCTGCCGGGGGCCGCGCAGACCTTCGTTCCCGACGCCAGCGGCCGGCAGGGCGCGGCGCTGGCCCCGACCGAAACGACCGGCCGCTCGGGGATGCTGGCCGACGGCACCAGCCTGCTGCGGCTTCCGGTGGTGGTCGCGCCCTCGCGCCCGCCGCAGGACGCGGCGGCGGCAGGCCCGGCCGGGGCCGAGGACAACCGCCCCGCCACGCTGCTGGCCGACCGGATCGAGCTGTCCGGCGACCGGGTGCTGACGGCCTCGGGGGGGGTGGTGGTGTGGTATCAGGGCGTCAGGCTGATCGCCGAACGGGTGGTCTATGACGGCAGTTCGGGGACCATGCGCATCGACGGGCCGATCCACCTGTCCGAACCCTCCAAGGCCGGCAGCGACGACGAAACCGTGCTGGTCGCCGATGCCGCCCAACTGGACAAAGGGCTGCGCGACGGGCTGCTGAGCGGCGCGCGGCTGGTGCTGGCGCGCGAGCTGCAACTGGCCGCGACCGAGGTGCGGCGCAGCGGCGAGGGGCGGATGACCACGCTGTCGCATGTGGTCGCGTCGTCCTGCCAGGTCTGCGCCAGCAATCCGACGCCGCTGTGGGAAATCCGTGCGCGCCAGATCACGCATGACACCGAAACCCGCCGCCTGTATTTCGAGCGCGCGCAGTTCCGCGCCTTTGGCCTGCCCATCGCCATGCTGCCGCGGTTTTCCGCCCCCGACCCGACGGTGGACCGGATGACCGGCCTGCTGACGCCGCAACTGCGGACGACCTCGGGGCTGGGGGTGGGGATCAAGCTGCCCTATTTCATCACGCTGGGCGACAGCGCCGACGTGACGCTGACCCCGTATCTGTCGGCCGGCCGCACCACCACGCTGGAACTGCGCTATCGCCAGGCATTCACCGACGGCGCGCTGCAACTGGAAGGCGCGATCAGCCGCGACGACCTTGAGCCCGGCACCCGCGGCTACCTGTTCGGCGCCGCCCGTTTCCGCCTGCCCCATGATTACTGGCTGGGGGTGCAGCTTCAGTCGGTCAGCGACCGGCCCTATCTGCTGGATTACGACGTCACCGACGCCGACCGGCTATGGAGCGGCGTCACCATCGACCGCGTGGCGAGCGACCGGCTGGTTGCCGCCCGTATCGGCCGCTACGAGACCTTCCGCGCGGGCGAGAACAACGCCACCTCGCCCGGGCTGGTCGCCGACGCGCTGTGGGAACGGCGCTTCCGCCCCGACCTGCTGGGCGGGTCGGCGCGGCTGCAATATTCCGTCCACGCCCATCAGCGCAGCTCGAACACCGATATCGTGGGGCGCGACATGGTCCGCGGCTCGGCCCGGCTGGACTGGCATCGGGTCGAGATCCTGCCCGGCGGGGTAGTGGGGACGGCGCAGGCCCGGATCGACGCCGATCTCTATCGGATCCGCGACGACAGCAGCTTCGATTCCTCGCAGGCGCGGGTCACGCCGATCGCGGCGGTCGAGTTCCGCTGGCCGCTGATCTCGCAGGGCGGCGGCGTCACCCATGTTCTGGAACCCGTGGCGCAGTTCGTCTGGTCGCCCCGCGCCTCGGACAACGACGCGATCCCCAACGAGGATTCCTCTCTGGTCGAGTTCGACGAGGGCAACCTGTTTTCCATCGACCGCCTGCCCGGCCGCGACGTGGTCGAGGGCGGTTTCCGCGCCAATATCGGGCTGGGCTGGACCCGCATCGACCCGGCGGGCTGGTCGCTGGGGCTGACCGCCGGCCGGGTGCTGCGCTCGCGCCCCGACCCGGCCTTTGACCCGGACGGGGAAATGCTGTCGGGCCGCCGCTCGGACTGGCTGCTTTCGGCGACCTATTCGGGGCCGAACGGGCTGGCGATGGCCAACCGGGCGCTGATCGACGACGACCTGAGCCTGCATCGCAACGAATTGCGGGTGGGCTGGCTGCGCCCCGAGTTCCAGCTGTCGGCCGGCTACCTGTGGATCGACGCGGCGACCGAGCCGGGCCGGCTGGACGATGTATCGGAACTGACCGCGACCACCGGGATGCGACTGGCGCCCGGCTGGCGGCTGACCGCGCAAAGCCGCTATGACTTTGCCGCCAGCCGCGCACAAAAGGCCGAGCTGGGGCTGGAATACCGCAACGAATGCGTGACGGTGGACCTGTCGGTGGCCCGGCGCTTTACCTCGTCGAACACGCTGCGGTCCGACACGGATGTGGGGCTGTCGGTGCGGCTGGGCGGTTTCGGCCGCCAGAACGACAACGACGCGGCAACTGTGGCGCGGCGCAGCTGTCTGCGCTAGATTGGCGCCAACGAGGAATGAGGCAACGATGCGGCGGATAGCTCACGCGACGATGATGGCGGTGTTTCTGGGCACGGCGGCGCTGCCGGCGCTGGCCCAGCAGGGGCCGCTGGCCCCGGTTGCCTATGTCAACAACTCGGCCGTCACCCGCTACGAGGTGGCGCAGCGCGCCCGCTTCATGCAGGTCCTGCGCGCGCCGGATGCCACCCAGGACGCCGCATTGCAGGCGCTGATCGACGACCGGCTGAAAATGCAGGCGGCCGAGTCGATGGGTATTCGCGTCACCGACGAGGGGCTGGAAACCGGGCTGGCCGAATTCGCCGGCCGGGCCGGTCTGGACACCGCCGGCTTTACCGCCGCGCTGGCCTCGGAAGGGGTGGAACGCCAGGCGTGGCGCGATTTCGTCCGCGTCAATGTCGCTTGGCGCGAGGTGATCCGCCAGCGCCTCGTCCCCAATATCCGCGTCAGCGACCGCGAGATCGAACAGGCGCTGGAACAGGACATCCAAACCCCGATCGTCACCCAGATACTGCTGTCGGAACTGGTGATTCCCGCCCCGCCGGGGCAAGAGGCGCAGGCTCAGGCCATCGCCCAGCGCCTGTCGGAAACCGTCCGCAGCGAGGCGCAGTTCGCCGCCGCCGCCCGCCAGTATTCGGCCGTCCCGACGGCCCCCGAGGGCGGGCGCCTGCCCTGGACCTCGATCGACAACCTCGCCCCCGGCCTGCGCGATATTCTGCTGCACATCCCCCCGAACGCGATCAGCCCGCCGCTGTCCGTCCCGGGCGCGGTGGTGCTGTTCTACCTGCGCGACACCCGCGGCCGGCTGCGCGCGGGCGCGGGGAACCAGACGGTGGAATATGTCGAGCTCGCCCTGCCCTCGGCGGCCGAGGGCGCGCAGATCCTTTCGGTCGCCGACAGCTGCGATCAGGTCTATGTGCAGGCGAACCGCTATGCCGGGGACGTGATCCGGCGCCAGACCCTGCCGCTGTCGTCGGTGCCGCTGGACGTGGCGCAGCGCTTCGCCTCGCTTGACGCGAACGAGGGCACGGTGATCGACTATGGCAACGGCGCGCGGCTGGTGATGCTGTGCCGGCGCACGCCGACGCTGATCGACGAACCCGACATGGCGACCACCCTGCCCGGCCTGCCCGTGCCCGCGCGGCGCGAGGACATGCAGCCGCCGCCCTCGGCCGCCGATGCGCCCAGCGCCGAAAACGCGGCCAGCGATGCGGCCGCCGCCGCCGGGCTTGCCGGCGCAGAGCCGCCGCTGCGTTCGCGCGACGAGGTGCGGGCCGCGATCTTCAACCACAAGGTGAACATCGCCGCCGACGCCTATCTGGCGGAACTGCGCGCCGACGCGCTGATGCGCCGCCCGTGACCGCCGCCGCCCGGCCCCCTGCGCCCCCGCCGCTGATCCTGACCTGCGGCGAACCGGCCGGCATCGGCCCGGAACTCGCCGTGGCGGCGCTGGCGGCCGGGGTGCCCTTTGCCTGGATGGGCGACCCGGGCCACCTGCCCGCCGGCACGAACTGGGCCGAGGTCCACGCC
>JAZIHR010000107.1:0-10243 GCA_036678445.1 Alphaproteobacteria bacterium | reverse complement strand
GCCCGGCAGGCGCGGGGGTTTTCGCCCGCCCGGCCTCTTTATCCGGTGACATTTGCCGCACCGCCCCTTTCCATTGCGGCACCGCGACCGCATCTTGCCCCCATGCTGCGCATCAACGACACCATCACTCTTTCCGACTGGGAACTTTCCGAACAGTTCACCCGCGCCCAGGGGCCGGGCGGGCAGAACGTGAACAAGGTCTCGACCGCGGTCGAGCTGCGGTTCGAGGCCGAGCGTTCGCCGCATCTGCCGGCGCCGGTCAAGGCGCGGCTGCGGCGGCTGGCGGGGCGGCGCTGGACCTCGGACGGGGCCATCCTGATCGCGGTGCAGGACACCCGCAGTCAGGCCCGCAACCGCGAAATCGCGCGCGAGCGGCTGGCCGAGCTGATCCGCAAGGCGCTGGTCGCGCCCCGGCCGCGTATCCCGACACGGCCGACGCTGGGCAGCCAGCGCCGCCGGCTGAACGCCAAGACGATGCGCGGCACGATCAAGGCCCTGCGCGGCCCCGTCGAAAGGGACGGCGAATGAAATCCTGGGGACACCGCCTGAAACGGCTTCTGGCCAACGGCGACCGCGCCTTGCAGGTCGGCGCCATCTGCCGCGACCCGGAAACCGGGCAGGTGCTGATGATCACCAGCCGCGGCACCGGACGCTGGATCATTCCCAAGGGCTGGACGATGCGCGACCGCAGCCTGGCCGGGGCCGCGCTGCAAGAGGCGTGGGAAGAAGCCGGCGTCCGCGCCGAGGACGCGCATGAGATCGGCAGTTATCGCTATGACAAGTTCCCGGACGACGGCGAGGGCCCGCCGATTCCGGTCGAGGTGCGCAGCTTTCTGGTGCCGGTGCTGGAACTGGCCGAGGACTTCCCCGAGCAGGGCCAGCGCATCCGCCGCTGGATGCCCCCGGCCGAGGCCGCGACGCTGGTGGCGGAACCGGAACTGGCCGCGCTGCTGCGCAGCCTCGACACGGGCGCGCCCGGTCCTCAGCCCGCCGCCTAGAACGCGCGAAAGGTCATCGTGGTCAGGGTCCGGCTGATGCCGGGAATGTCGAACAGCCGTTCGGACAGGTAATGGCCGACGTCCTGATCCTCGGGAACATAGACCTTGGCCAGCAGGTCATATTCCCCCGAGGTCGAATAAAGCTCGCTGACGACCTCGCGGTCGTAGATGGCGTCGGCGACCTCATAGGTCTTGCCGGGGGTGCAGCGGAACTGGACAAAGACGGGACGCATGGGAACCTCGGGTGGCGGGACGCGCCCAGTCTAGCGGGGTTGCGCGCCACGGACCAGAGCGGTGGCCCCCAGTCCGGCCCGGCCTATGCCAGGGCACCTGCCTCTGGTCCCGATCCGGGGCGTGGCGCCGTGTGCCAGAACCGCGTCATCAGCAGCACCGCCGCCGCGCTCAGCCCGCACAGCAGCCCCAGCCACAGGCCGGGCGGCCCCATCCCCAGCGGAAAGGCGAATACCCAGCCGGCGGGCAGGCCGATCAGCCAGTAGCTGAGAATCGCCAGCCACATCGGCACCCGCGTGTCCTGCATGCCCCGCAGGATCCCCAGTGCGATGGCCTGCATCGCATCGACCAGCTGGAACAGCCCCGCATAAACCATCAACGAGGCCGCCAGCGCCACGATCTGCGGCGCGCGCGGGTCCGAGGGGTTCAGATACAGCCCGGTCAGCGTCTCGGGGATCGCCAGGAATGCGGTCATCGGCAGCACCGCGAAACCCGCCGACAGGATGATCGCCGCCAGCGCCGCCCGCCGCAGCCCCAGCGCATCGCCGCCGCCATGCGCGGTCCCTACCCGGATCGTCGCGGCGTTCGAGATGCCCAGATGCACCATGAAGGTCAGCCCCGCGATCTGTAGCGCGATGCCATGGGCGGCCAGCGCTTCGGCCCCGAACCAGCCCATCAGCACGTTGGCGCCGGTGAACATGCCGGTTTCCGCCACCAGCGTCAGCCCGATCGGCAGCCCCAGCGCAAGAATGCCGCGGAATGCCTGCCAGTCAGGGCGCCACAACCGCTGGAACAGACGGTATTCGCGTCCCTCGGGCAGCCAGGCGGCACAGCCGGCCAGGGCAGCAAGTTGCAGCCAGTTGACCGTCAGGCTGGCCAGCCCCGAGCCGCGCACCCCCAGCTCGGGCAGGCCCCAGTGACCAAAGATCAACAGCCAGTTCAGCAAGGCATTGACCGGCAACCCGATTATCGTGATCACAAGCGCCAGGTTCGCCCGCCCCAGCGCCGCCAGGTAGCTGTTGAACACCATCCCGGTCAGCGCCGCCGGCATCGCGAACAGCATCACCCGCAACCACTGCTGCCCCAGCGCCGCCACCTGCGGTTCCTGCCCCAGCGCGACCAGGATCGGCCCCGACCACCACATCAGCGGCGCGATCACGACGCAATGCAGCACGGAAACCCACAGCGCCATCCGGGTCGAGCGGCGCAGCTCGGCCGCCTCGCCCTGCGCGCGGGCGCTGGCGATCACCCCCATCACCCCCAGCGCATAGCCCAAGCCCAGCATCATCAGGATGAAGAAATACGAGGTCGCCAGCACCAGCGCCGCCAGCTCCAGCACGCCGTAGCGACCGATCAGAATGGTGTCGGTCACCCCGATCAGCATCCGGCCGACATGAGTGCCGACCAACGGCAGGCCAAGCAGGAAGGTCGCGGTCAGATGGGGGCGCAGGCTCATCCCTGCCCGATAGCCCGGAACGCGCGGCGCGAAAAGCCTTGGCCGCCGCTAATCCAGCCGGGGCGGCAGCACCATGCCGCGCAGCGCCTCGGCGGCGGGGACGGCGCGCCGCCCCTCGCGCTGCACTTCGGTGATCTCGACGGCGCCTTCGCCACAGGCGACGATGAGGCCGCCCAGAACCTCGCCCGGCGCGCCATCCCCCGCCACCACGCATGACCGCAACAGCTTCAGCCGCTCACCCCCCGCCATGCACCAGGCGCCGGGAAAGGGCGACAGCCCGCGGATCAGCCGGTCCACCTCGGAGGCCGGACGGGTCCAGTCGATCCGCGCCTCGGCCTTGTCGATCTTGGCGGCATAGGTCACGCCCTCGGCCGGCTGCGGCACCGCGGGCAAGGGCAGCCGCCCCAGCACATCGACAACCAGCGAGGCCCCGATCGCGGCCAGCCGGTCGTGCAGATCGGCGGTGGTGTCCTCGGCCCCGATCGCGGTGCGCGCCTCGGCCAGCACCGGGCCGGTGTCCAGCCCGGCCTCCATCTGCATGATGGCAACGCCGGTTTCCGCATCGCCGGCCATCACCGCGCGATGGATCGGCGCCGCCCCCCGCCAGCGCGGCAACAGCGAGGCATGGATGTTCAGGCACCCCAGCCGCGGCGCGTCCAGAACCGGCTGCGGCAGGATCAGACCGTAAGCCACCACCACCGCCACGTCGGCGCCCAGCGCAGCGAACTCCTCCTGCGTCTCGGCATCCCTCAGCCGCAGGGGCGTGCGCACCGGGATCCCCAGCGCCTCGGCCGCCACCTGCACCGGCGAGGGCCGCGGCTTCTGCCCCCGCCCCGCCGCGCGGGCAGGCTGCGAATAAACGCAGACCACCTGGTGCCGTGCCGCGATCTCGCGCAGGGCGGGGACCGAGAATTCCGGCGTTCCCATGAACACGACGCGCATCGCCCGCTCCTTCTTCATCATGAAAATATCCCGGGGTCCGGGGCAGCGCCCCGGTCCGGCAGCGCCTATCCGCGCGAAAACTTCGCCGATTTCGCGACCAGCATCCGCCGGCGCAGCGCCGACAGGTGATCCACGAACATCCGCCCGTCCAGATGGTCGATCTGGTGCTGCACGCTGGTCGCCCACAGCCCGACGAAATCGCGTTCCTCGACCTCTCCGTCCGCATTCAGGAACCGCACCGTCACCGCCCGCGGCCGCTCGATCACCGCCGAGACGCCGGGCAGATTGGGCGAGGCTTCCTCATGCGCGCGCAGCTTCACCGATGCGTGCAGCACCTCGGGGTTGGCCATGCGCACCGCCTGCCCCCGCCCGGCCGAGGCATCGACCACCGCCAGCCGCAGCATCACCCCGATCTGCGGCGCGGCAAGACCCACGCCGGGCATCGCCTCCATCGTGTCGATCATGTCGGCCCAGAGGGCGCGGGTCTCGTCCGTCACCGCTGCGACCGGCGCGGCCGGGCGGTGCAGGCGACGGTCGGCATAGGGGATGCAGGTCCGCACCGCCATGGCTCAGGCCCGCGCCAGTTCGCGCTTCATCTTGGTCATGCGGCGCGAAATCATCTGCCGCTTCATCGGGCCGATATGGTCGATGAACAGCCGCCCGTTCAGGTGGTCCAGTTCGTGCTGGGCGCAGGTGGCCCACAGCCCGTCGAAATCGCGTTCGTGCGTCTTGCCGTCCAGCCCGGTCCAGCGCATCCGCACCTCGGCCGGGCGGGTAACCTCGGCATACTGCTCGGGAAAGGACAGGCAGCCTTCCTCATGCAGGTTCAGGGTCTCGGACACGGACAGGATCTCGGGGTCCACCATCACCACGGGGTCGCGCGATGTCTCGGGGTCCCGGTTGCAGTCCATGACGAACAGCCGGCTCAGCACGCCGACCTGCGGGGCGGCCAGCCCCACCCCCGGCGCGGCATACATCGTTGCCAGCATGTCGGCGGCAAGGGTTTCGATCTCGGGCGTGATCCGGCCCACGGGGGCGCAGGCCTTGCGCAGTCGGGAGTCGGGGAACAGAAGGATGGGGCGCGTCATGCGTGGCAGATAGGACATGGCTTCCGGCCGCGCAACAACCCGCTATGTTCGGACCCGCGACAGGAGAGCCCGATGACCACCCACACCCGCCCCATTCCGCCGGTTTCCGATTTTACCGCCCCCGATTTCGACACCCCCATCGAGCGGCGCGGCACCATGTCGAACAAATGGGACGACATGGCCCATGTCTTTGGACTGGATGCGCCCGACGCGCTGCCGATGTGGGTGGCCGACATGGATTTCGCCGCGCCGGCAGGGGTGCGCCGCGCGTTAGAGCGCACCGTCGCCCATGGCGTCTACGGCTATCCCGGCGAAAACGCGCCCTATCTGGACGCGATCCGCTGGTGGATGGACAACCGCCACGGCTGGCGGATCGGGCGCGAGGATATCCTGACCGTGCACGGGCTGGTCAACGGCACCGCGCTGGCAGTCGCCGCCTTTACCAGCCCCGGCGACGCGGTGGTGCTGATGACGCCGGTCTACCACGCCTTCGCCCGCGTCATCAAAGCCGCCGGACGAGAGGTGACCCAACTGCCGCTGGCGCTGCGCGACGGGCAATATGCGCTGGACTGGCAGGGCTGGGAATCGCGGCTGACGGGGCGGGAAAAGCTGCTGGTGCTGTGCTCTCCGCACAACCCCGGGGGGCGGGTCTGGTCGGTGGACGAACTGCGCCAGATCGCCGCGTTCTGCCGCGAGCGCGACCTGATCCTGGTGTCGGACGAGATCCACCATGATCTTGTGCTGCCCGGCGCGCCGCGCCACAGCGTCACCGCGCTGGCCGCGCCGGACATCCGCGACCGGCTGGTGACGCTGACCGCGGCCACCAAGACCTTCAACATCGCCGGCGCCCATACCGGCAATGCGATCATCACCGACCCCGCCCTGCGCAGGCGTTACGCGGCGCAGATGGGGGCGCTGGGGATCTCTCCGGCGCTGTTCGGCCTGCCGATGGTGACGGCGGCCTATTCGCCCGAGGGCGCGGCCTGGGTCGATGCCCTGACCGCCTATATCGCCGGGAACGCGGCGATTTTCGACCGGGGGCTGGCCGAAATCCCCGGAGCGAAGCCAATGCAGTTGCAGGCGACCTATCTGGCCTGGGTCGATTTCACCGCCACCGGCATGGCGCCCGCAGAACTGCACCGCCGCATCGAGCAGGGCGCGCGCATCGCCGCCAACCACGGCGAAAGCTTCGGGCTGGGGGGTGCGGGTCACATGCGCTTCAACCTCGCTACGCCGCGCGCGCGGGTGGTTCAGGCGGTCGAGCGGTTGCAGGCGGCCTTTGCCGACCTGCAATAACGCTTACGTCCCGCGAGGCTTGGCGCGCAGCGTCGGGTCGGCGGCGGTCGGGTCCTCGGGCCAGGGGTGGCGGGGGTAGCGGCCGCGCATGTCCTTGCGCACGTCACCGTAGCCGCCGCGCCAGAACCCCGGCAGATCGGTGGTCACCGCCACCGGCTTGCCCCCCGGGGACAGCAGCTGGATGCGCAGCGGACGGCTGCCGGCCATCGGGTGGCTGGTGACGCCGAACAGCTCTTGCAGCCGCGCCTCGATGGTGGGGGTTTCGGCGTCGTAGTCGATGGGGATGCGCCGGCCCAAGGGCGTGGTAAAGGCCGGGGGCGCGGCCTGATCCAGCAGGCGCTGGCCGTCCCAGCCGATCAGCGCCTTCAGGGCCTCGGTCAGGTCCAGCGCCCGCAGGTCGGCGGCGCTGCGCATCTGTCCAAGCCAGGGCAGCAGCCAGCCGGCGTCGGCCAGCAGCGCGGCGTCGGACACATCCGCCAGCCCCTCGACCAGCGCGATCCGCGCCCGCAGCCGCGCGGCAGAACGGCCCCAGGGCAGGCCCAGATCGGCCAGCCCCTGCCACGCCGCCAGCGCCACCGCATCGGGGTCGGGGTCGTCCAGCGCGCGGTCCGACAGCACCAGCGCGCCGAAGCGTTCCTGCCGCCGGGCAAGAACCCGGCCCTCGCGGCGCGACCAGGTGACCGATTCGACGGTCTCGATCCGGTCACCGTAAAGCGCGCGCAGGTCGGATTCGGCCAGCGCCACCCCGCCGCGCACCCGCGATTCGCGGGGGTCGCCGTCAAGGTCGGTGGCGACGATCAGACGCTCGGCCCCCAGCGGGTCACCCTCGGCCAGCACCGCGCCCTTGCCGCCCGACAGCACATAGCGCGGCGCATCGCCCTTGCGGCGCAGGCCGATGCGGTCGGGATAGGCCAGCGCCGCCATCGCGCCCGCGGGCAGCGCCGGGCGATCGGGGACCAGCCGGCGCAGCCGTGCAGCCTCGGCCCGGATACGTTCCAGCACGCCGCGATCCAGCGGCCAGGGGTGGCGGTCGGCATAGGCGCGCGGGTCGCGCAGCGCCGCCAGCCGCAGCGCCAGATCGGCCGGCGCCCCGCGCAGCGGATCACGCTCGGCCAGCAGCGCGGCCAGATCGGCGGCGCGGCGCCCGGCCCGCAGCAGCATGTGCCCCAGCCGCGGATGCACCGGCAGCGCCACCAGCGCCCGCCCGTGGCCGGTGATCCGCCCGTCGCGCAGCGCGCCCAGGCCGGTCAGCAGCGCCCGCGCCTCGGCCAGCGCGGCGGCGGGCGGCGGGGTCAGGAACGCCAGCCCACTGTCCGAGCCCCAGGCCGCCAGCTCCAACGCCAAAGCGGCCAGATCGGCGGTGGCGATCTCGGGCGGGGCAAAGGCAGGCAGGCCGCCCTCTTCGCTGCGCGCCCACATGCGATAGCAGATGCCCGGCGCCACCCGCCCGGCGCGGCCACGGCGCTGTTCGGCCTCGGCCCGGCTGACCCGTTCGGTGACCAGCCGGGTCATGCCGGACCCCGGATCGAACCGCGCCCGCCGCGCCCGGCCGGCATCGACCACCACCGTCACCCCCGGAATGGTCAGCGAGGTTTCCGCAATCGCCGTCGCCAGCACGATCCGCCGCGCTTTTGCAGGCGCCAGCGCCGCCCGCTGCGCCGACAGCTCCATCGCGCCGAACAGCGGCACCACCTCGGCCGGAACGTCCAGCAGGGCGGCGACGCGGCGGATCTCGCCCTCGCCGGGCAGAAACGTCAGGATGGTGCCGCCAAGCGCGCGGGTCTCGGCCTCGGCCTGCGCGATCAGCCGCGCGGCCTCGGGGATCAGCCGCGCGCCCGAGGGCAGCGGGCGGGTCAGCCAGCGGGTCTCGACCGGGAATGCCCGCCCGTCGGATCGCACCACCGGCGCCCCGTCCAGCAGCGCGGCGACGGGCGCGGCATCCAGCGTCGCCGACATCACCAGCAGCGCCAGGTCGGGGCGCAGCGCGGCGCGGGATTCCCAGACCAGCGCCAGCCCCAGGTCGGCGTTCAGGCTGCGTTCGTGAAATTCGTCGAAGATCACGCAGCCGATGCCGGGCAGATCGGGGTCGGACTGGATCATCCGGGTCAGGATGCCCTCGGTCACCACCTCGATGCGGCTGCCCGGCACCGATTCGCCACGGATGCGGTAGCCGACGCGCCCACCCACCGGCTCGCCCAGGGTCGAGGCCATCCGCTCGGCCGCCGCCCGCGCCGCCAACCGCCGCGGTTCCAGCATGACGATGCGGCCGGGGATCATGTCCAGCAGCGCCAGCGGCACCCGCGTGGTCTTGCCCGCGCCGGGCGGTGCCACCAGCACCGCGCGCCCCTGCGCCGCCAGCGCCGCACGCAGTTCAGGGATCACCTCGTCAATGGGCAGTCTCTCGTCCATCCGCCTCTGGTGACGGAAATCGCCCGCCGCTGCAAACCTGCGCGCATCTTCTGTCAGGAAATATCCCGGGCTTCCGAGCGCTCGGGAAGTGGTCCGGCGGACCATTTCTAGCGAGAAAGGGGCAAAGCCCCCGGGGCAGCGCCCCGGTCGCAACGCAGGCAACCACCCGCGACATCTGGCCGTTGCCCCCACAACCGCCTATCTCAGACCCATCGCTTAGCAGGAGCACCGCATGGCCCTGACCGATACCGCCGGCACCCTGATGCGCGGCCTCGGACTCTCTGACCCGGTGATCCGGCTGGGCGTGACCGGGCTGTCGCGCGCGGGCAAGACCGTGTTCATCACCTCGCTGGTCGCCAACCTGCTGGACCGGGGCCGGATGCCGGGGCTGCGGGCGGCGGCGGATGGCTCGATCGCCGCGGCCTGGCTGCAACCCCAGCCCGACGACACCGTGCCCCGCTTTGACTTTGAACGCCACCTGGCCGCGCTGACCGGCCCCGACCCGCACTGGCCCGAGGGCACCCGCCATGTCAGCGAACTGCGCCTGTCGCTGCGGCTGCAACCGCGCGGCGTGCTGGCGGGGCTGAAGCGCACGCGGAACCTGCACCTGGACATCGTGGACTATCCCGGCGAATGGCTGCTGGACCTGCGGCTGATGGACCGCAGCTTCGCGCAATGGTCGGCCGAGGTGCTGGCGCGGATGCAGGGCCGGCCCGGCGCCGACGCCTTCCGCGCCGAACTCGCCCGCCTCGACCCGGCCGCGCCCTTTGACGAACCGACGGCGCAGCAGCTGAACCGCACCTATGTCGCGCACCTGGCCGCCGCCCGCGACGCGGGGTTTTCCGACACCACCCCCGGCCGTTTCCTGCTGCCCGGAGAGATGGAGGGCTCGCCCGCGCTGACCTTCGCGCCCCTGCCCGACCTGCCCGATTCACCGCTGTGGCGCGAATTCCGCCGCCGGTTCCAGGCGTATAAGTCCCGCGTCGTGCGTCCTTTCTTTCGCGACCATTTCGCCCGCATCGACCGGCAGGTGGTGCTGGTTGACATGCTGGGCGGCATCCACGCCGGCCCCCGCGCGGTCGAGGACATGCGCCGCGCCATGGCCGACATCCTGTCCGCCTTTCGCCCCGGGCGCGCGGGCTGGCTGGCGCAGCTGCTGGGCACGCGGCGGGTGGAACGCATCCTCTTTGCCGCGACCAAGGCCGACCACCTGCACCACACCCAGCACCCGCGGCTGACCGCCATCCTGACCGCGATGCTGCGCGAGGCCCGCGACCGCGCCGATTTCCAGGGTGCGCGGACCGAGGCGCTGGCCATCGCCGCCCTGCGCAGCACGACCGAGGAAATCATCCACCGGGACGGGCAGGATTTCCCGGCGGTCCGCGGCACGCTGATGGATGGTCGGCAGGCCGCGCTCTACCCCGGAGAACTGCCCGACAACCCCGCCGACCTGCTGCGCCCAGCAGCCGAGGGCGCCACCCACTGGCTGGATGCGGATTACAAGGTGATGAACTTCGCCCCCGCCCCCGATACGCTGCGCCCGGGCGCCGGGCCACCGCATATCCGCATGGACCGCGCCGCCGAATTCCTGCTCGGCGATCGACTATAGATAGGGACGGACGCATGAAAATGATTTCCGAACCCAGCAGGGCCCGCAACCGGGGACGCCCCCATGACTGACCCGTCCACCCCGCGCCGCGACCCGTTGCTGGTCGAATACACGCCCGCCCCGGGCGCGGCCGATCCTCTCACGCCGGTTTCTCCTGCTCCACCAACGGACCCCACCAGCTTGCACAGCGACGCCACGTCGCCCAATGCCCCCA
>JAZIHR010000106.1:0-10542 GCA_036678445.1 Alphaproteobacteria bacterium | reverse complement strand
GCCCCTCTCGGTCCAGCACCACCACGTCCAGCCCCCGCATCTGCAAGGCCAGTGCCACGGACAGCCCCACGACCCCGGCGCCGACGACGATCACATCCGGCTGTGCCATCTTATGTCGTCGCCGCCAGGAATTTTTGCAGGTCGGGGCTTTTCGGGGCGCCGAACAGCTCGGCCGGGGGGGCGATTTCCGCCATCACCCCCTGATGGAAGAACGCCACCCGGTCGGACACCTCGCGCGCGAATTTCATCTCGTGCGTGACGCAGATCATCGTCATCCCTTCCGAGGCCAGCAGCCGCAGCGTGTCCAGAACCTCGCCCACCAGCATCGGGTCCAGCGCCGAGGTCACCTCGTCGAACAGCATGTATTTCGGCGACATCGCCAGCGCCCGGGCAATCGCCATGCGCTGCTGCTGGCCGCCCGACAGGCGCGAGGGATAGACCGACAGCTTGTCGCCCAAGCCCACGTGTTCAAGCTGCTTGACGGCCATCGCCTCGGCCTCGGGCTTGCTCATCCCCTTGACCTTGCGCGGGGCGAGCATGACGTTTTCCAGCACCGTCAGATGCGGAAAAGCATTCCATTGCTGAAAGACGATGCCGATCTTCTGGCGCAGCTTGTTCAGGTCGGTGCTGCGCGCGTGAACCTCGACCCCGTCCACCAGGATGCGGCCGGAATCGATCGGCTCAAGCCCGTTGATGCAAGTCAGCAGCGTCGATTTGCCGGACCCCGAGCCGCCGATGATGGTCAGTACCTCGCCGTTCTGCACGGTCAGGTCGATCCCCTTGAGCACTTCGAGCGTGCCAAAGGATTTGCGGACATTCTGGATCTCAATCATGGGTCCACCGTTTTTCAAGGTATCCGCCCAGCCGCGCGACGGGAAAGCTGATAAGGAAATAGAACGCGCCGCAGATCATCAGCAGCAGCAGCGGTTCCTGAAGCCGCGTGATCAGGATCTGGGTGGATTTCAGCAGCTCGGTCACCTGCACGACATAGACCAGCGCCGAATCCTTCATCACGCCCAGCGACAGCCCGATCCAGGACGGCAGCCCCACCCGGATCGCCAGCGGCAGCACGATGTTGGTCATGTCCTGCCGCCAGCTCAGCCCCAGCGACCGCGCGGCGCGGCGCACCGGCTGCGGCACCGATTCGATGGCGCCCCGCACGATTTCCGCGCAATAGGCCGAGGTATACAGCGTCAGCACGATGCAGGCGACGGTCAGCCCCGACAGCCCCAGCCGCAGCACCATTCCCAGAAAGGCGTTGGCCAGCACCAGCTGGATCAGCAGCGGGATCGAGCGGAACACGTCCAGCACAAAGGTCAGCGGCGCGGCGATCACCGGCCCGACCTGATAGCGGAAGATGCCAAAGACGATCCCCAGCACGGTTCCGAAGAACACGGCGATCAGGGTGACGAAGATCGTCATCCCCGCCCCTTTGGCAAGAAAGATCAGGTCGTTGGCCGACAATGCGGTATCGAACATCCCTGCCCCCTCTCAATAACGGAACATGCGGCGGGCCAGCAGCCGCGCGCCGATCTGGATGACCTTGGTGATCAGATAAAAGATCACGGCGGCGACGGCGAACAGCTCGAAGGTGCGGAAGGTCAGCGCGTTCAGGTCCTGCGTGACCCCGTAAAGATCGGTGTTCATGCCCACGGTGACCCCAAGCGAGGTCATCAGGATCGCCCAGACCATCTGGTTGGTCATCGGCAGGAACGAGATGCGCAGCATCTGCGGCATCACGATGAACCGGAACGCCTGCAACTCGGACAGGCCCAGAGAGCGCCCGGCCCGCGCCTGCGTGTCGGGAATGGCCTTCAGCGCCCCGCGGAAGTTTTCCGCCAGGTAGCCCGCGTTGTTGAAGGTGATCCCCAGCAGCAACGAGGTCCACGGGCTGAAATGGATCCCGAAGCTGGCGATGCCGAAATGCGCCATGTAGATCTGGAACAGCGCCGGAGTGTTGCGGGCGATTTCCACCCAGGTGGTGGCAATCCCAGACAGGACGCGGCTGCGCGACAGCCGGAACAGCGTCAGCACCACCGCCAGCGCAATCCCGATCGCCATCGACAACAGCGCGACCTGCATGGTGACCAGCGCACCGTCAAGCATCTGCGGAAGCCGCGTCAGCGCCTGCTTCCACTGGAAGGTATAGTTGAACATGACCGCCTTGCCTTGGATGAGGGTTCGGCGGCGCGACCCCGGCCGCGCCGCCGGATCAGGCGGGGCGCGTCAGCGATAGACGCCCTTGATGGTCAGGTCGGCCGGCTCGCCCTCGCCCACCCACTTGGCGTAAAGCTCGGCATAGCGGCCGGTGCGGACCTGCTGGTTGATGAACAGGTTCAGATAGTCGATCAGCCCCAACTCGCTGCGCAGCGCGATCAGCGCCACATAGTCGGGCACCATCGGCGCCTTGTCCACGATGCGGATACCGGGGAAGTTGCCGGATTTCACGTTCGCCTCGGCCACCTCGACGGTCGAGACGGTGGCGTCCAGCTGCCCCTGGCTCAGCGCCAGGAACACGTCGGCCTGATTCTGGTAGGGGCGGAACTGGCCCTCGCCCCATTCCTTGACCTTGCCTTCCAGCCAGATCGCCTCGTAGGTGCCGGCGGTGGCGCCGACAGTCTTGCCTTTCATGCCCTCCCAATCGGCCATATCGACCTTGTCGTTCACGACGACGGCGTTTTCAAAAGCGTAATAGGGGATCGAGAAGCCCACGGTCTTGGCCCGCTCAAGCGTGTCCGAGGTCGAGGCCACGCCGATGTCCACCTGCCCCGACACCAGCGCGGGGATCCGCTCGGGGAAGGTGGTCTCGACGATCTCGGCCTTGACCCCCAGCGCGGCGGCCAGATCGTTGCAGTAATCCACGTCAAAGCCGATCGGCTTGTTGTCGGCGTCGCGCATGCCCATCGGCGGGAAGTCCAGCACCACCGCACAGCGCAGCTTGCCCGAGGCGATGATGTCGTCCAGCTTGTCGGCCAGCGCCGGGGCGGCGATCGAGGCCGTGGCGACCGCGGCCGCAATGATCGAGGCGAATTTCATGTCGTTCTCCACTCCCTTAACCAGATCCGGTTCTCCATCCGCCGAATCCATGGTTTTTTATTGCCCCTCGCCATCCACAAATCAATGATAAATACACGCTGTATGCAAAACCGCCGCCACGGCACCCCCGGCGCCCTGACCGGCAGCGCGGTCCACGCGGCCATCTCGCATGGGTATTTCAGCCAGAAAGAAGCCTCTTTCCGGGCAGAAGCGTGATTTCTTTCTGGTCCAAATACCCATGCGGCCGCGACGCCCAGGCCGCGGCCGCAGACCTGGGCGCGGCGTGGCTCAGGCCAGGTCTTCGGGCAGGATCGACCCGGGAAGGTTCTGGTAGCTGACCGGGCGCAGGAAACGGCGGATCGACATGGTGCCGACCGAGGTCGCGCCGAAATTGGTGCTGGCCGGATAGGGGCCGCCATGCACCATAGCGTCGCAGACCTCGACCCCGGTGGGAAAGCCGTTGGCCAGCACCCGCCCGGCCTTGCGTTCCAGCACCGGCAGCAGTTGCCGCGCCAGCCCGGCGTCGCCCGCGTCCATGTGCAGCGTCGCGGTCAGTTGCCCGTTCAGGCTGCGGGCGATGCGCAGCATCTCGTCCTGATCGCGCGCGGTGACCAGCAAGCCCAGCGGGCCGAAGACTTCTTCGCCCAGGTCGTGGTTGCCCAGCCAGTCCTCGCCCGAGACCACGAACAGGTTCGGCGTGGCATTGCGCTGGTCGCACATCGAGCTCAGCGCCTCGCGCACCCCCGGCACCGCGGCGATGCGTTCGCGCCCGCGGCGATAGGCGGCGGCGATCCCCTGGGTCAGCATGACCTGCGCGCCGACCTGCGCCAGCGCCTTGCGCATGGGGGCAAGGATCGCATCGGCCTGGTCCTGCAACACTACGGCCAGGCCGGGGTTGGTGCAGAACTGCCCGGCGCCCATGGTCAGGCTGCCGGCCCAGCCCCGGGCGATTTCGTCCCCGCGCGCGGCGACCGCCTGCGGCAGCAGGAACATCGGGTTTACGCTGCCCAGCTCTCCGAAAAAGGGGATCGGGTCGAGGCGCTGCGCGCACAGGTCGAACAGCGCCCGCCCCCCGACAAGGCTGCCGGTAAAGCCCACGGCACAGATCAGCGGATGCTGGACCAGCGCCCGACCGACCGCGAGCCCGCCGTCGTGGACCATGCTGAACACGCCCGGGTGCAGCCCCAGCCGCTGACGGGCGGCATCCACCGCCTCGGCCACGATCTCGCTGGTGCCGGGGTGGGCGGGGTGGCCCTTGACCACCACCGGGCAGCCCGCGGCCAGTGCCGCCGCGGTGTCCCCGCCCGCAACCGAGAATGCCAGCGGAAAGTTCGACGCCCCGAACACCGCCACCGGCCCGATCGGGCGCTGCATCAGCCGGATGTCCGGGCGCGGCAGCGGCTGGCGGTCGGGCAGCGCCGGATCATGGCGGCGGTCCAGATAGTCGCCCTTGCGGATATGGTCGGCGAACAGCCGCAGTTGGCCGGTGGTGCGGCCACGCTCTCCTTGCAGCCGCGCCTCGGGCAGGCCGGATTCCTGCGTGGCGATTTCGGTGATCGCGGCGGCGCGGGCCTCGATTTCCTCGGCGATGGCGTCAAGGAAACGGGCGCGGTCCTCGCGCGAGGAATAGCCATAGTCCCAGAACGCCGACTCGGCCGCCTGACAGGCGCGGTCCACCAGCTCGGGGTTGCCGCTGCTGAACTCATGCGCCGGCCCATGCGCCGGGTCGGAACGGAAGCGCGGCTCGGCGCCGACCCATTCGCCGGCGATCAGATGTTTCCCGTGCGGGGTGAAAAGCGGGTTCGGGGACATTTGGGCGGGGTCTCCTGATCATGCGCGTTGTCGGCATTGCATACATAAAGTATGCATTCCGCACAACGACAGATGCAGCCAACCGAGGGGACAAGATGACCGGCACCGCCACCATGACCATCGACCAGCTGACCGCCGAGGTCGAGCGGATATTCCTTGCCACGGGTGCGTCCGGATTGCAGGCGCGGACCGTGGCCCAGGTGATCGTCGCGGGCGAGCGCGACGGCTGCGCCTCGCACGGGATCTACCGGATCGAGGGCTGCCTGCGCACCATCGAGGCCGGCAAGGTGGACGTGAAGGCCACGCCGGAACTGGACGACGACGGCAGCGGGGTCATCCAGGTGCGCGCGAACGGCGCCTATTCGGTGGCCGGGCTGGCGGTCGGGCTGCCAACGCTGGCCGAGCGCGCGCGGCGGCTGGGGCTGGCCGCGCTGGTCATCAACGACTGCACGCATTTCTCGGCGCTGTGGCCCGAAATCGAACAGATCACCGCGCTGGGGCTGGCCGGCATCGCCATGTGCCCCAGCTATGCGACGGTGGCGCCCGCGGGTGGCTCGCAGCCGCTGCTGGGCACCAACCCCCTTGCCTTTGGCTGGCCGCGGCCGGGCGGGCAGCCTTATGTGTTCGACTTTGCGACCTCGTTCATGGCGCGCGGCGACGTGGAACTGCACCGCATCGCGGGGAAACCCCTGCCCGAGGGTTGCGCCGTGGACCGCGACGGCAACCCCACCACCGACCCGCAGGCGGCGCTGGACGGCGCGATGCTGCCCTTTGGCGGGCACAAGGGCTCGGCCATCTCGACGATGATCGAGCTGCTGGCGGGCGCGATGATCGGCGACATGACCAGCGCGCAGGCACTGGACTATCTGGGCACCACCACCCTGGCCCCGAAACACGGCGAGCTGCTGCTGGCGTTCAGCCCCGAGCGATTCGCCGGCGGCCGCGCCGACCCCTTCACCCAAGCCGAAACACTGCTGGAGGCGATCGTCGGCCAGGGGGCGCGCCTGCCCTCGCAGCGCCGCTTTGCCGCCCGCGCCCGGGCCGAAGCGCAGGGCATCGCGCTGACTGCCGAACAGATGCAGATGCTGGCGCGGATGCGCGAACGGGTCGGGCTGGAGACGTAAGCGCGGTCTGTCCCCGGCGCCTCAGCCTCCGGCAACCCCGGCGGCGCAGGGGGCCAGCAGCAGCGGCGCGCCCGCATCCTGCCCCAGCACCCGGCAGCCGCTGTCGCTGCACAGCCGCCACCCCTGCCCCGTCGCCCCCGAGGCCGCCAGCACCAGCGACGGCACCGCCAGCCCCGGCGACCACACCCACCAGCCGTCCTGCAACACGGCGTCCGCGCCCGGCTCCATCCCCGCACCGGAACCACGGACGGCGGCGCGGTCCAGATGCAGGCGCCCGTCCTCGACCCGCCAGTGCTCGACCCATTCGACCCGCTCGACCGAATGGGTCCAGGACAGGGTAAAGCCATGGCTGACGGCCAGCGCCAGCGCGCCGGCCATCAGGCAGCCGCTCATGCCGCCTTGCGCGGGCGGCGCAGGAACCACAGCGCCACGAACAGCGCCGCCAGCGCCGCGCCGATGGCGTCCGAGACCGGCACCGCCGCGACCAGCGTAAAGGCGGCAGCGACGGCCAGCAGGCGCTGGGCCGGGTTCATCGGCCGGCCCAGCCAGCCGATCACCGCGACGCCCCACAGCCCGACCGCCACCACCGTCTTGACGACGATATAGACCACCGCCGGCCAGAACCCGATGGCAGCGGTCAGCGGGCCGCCGTCCTGCAACATCAGCGCCGGGGTATAGACCGCCATGAACGGCACCACGAACCCGGCGGCGGCGATCTTGATGGCCTCGAAGCTGATCTTGAGCCCGCTTTCGCGCGCGATCGGCGCGGCGGCGAAACAGGCCAGCGCCACCGGCGGGGTCAGGTCGGCAAGGATTCCGAAATAGAACACGAACATGTGGCTGACGATCAGCGGCACCCCCAGTTCCTGCAAGGCCGCGCCGGCGATCGAGCTGGTGATGATGTAGTTCGGGATCGTCGGGATCCCCATCCCCAGCACGATGCAGGTGACCATGGTCAGCAGCAGCGACAGGAACAGGCTGCCCGCGCCGATGTTGACGATGAAGCTGCCAAAGGTGGTGGCCAGCCCGGTCAGCGTCATGGTGCCGATGACGATGCCGACCAGCGCGCAGGCAACGCCGACCGGCAGCGCGGTCTTGGCGCCCTCGGCCAGCGATTCGACACAGGCCCACAGCGTTTCGCGCCCGCCGCGGCTGACTGCGTTCACCACGATCAGCGCCAGCACGGTGATGCCGACCCAGCGCACCGCGGTGGACAGGCCCAGGCTGAACAGCCCCGCCATCAGCAGCCCCAGTCCGACCCACAGGACCGTGCGGATCACCCCCGCCGGCAGCCCCAGGATGACCGAGCCGGCAAGGATCAGCACGATGGTCAGCGCCAGCCCGACCGTGCCCGCGTAAAGCGGCGTATAGCCGGAAAACAGCAACCAGACGAGCACCGCCAGCGGCGCCAGCAGATACCAGCCCTGCCGCACCGCGGCCCGCGCGCTGGGCAGTTCGGCCCGCGCCATGCCGACCAGCCCCCTGCGGCCGGCTTCGAGATGCGTCATCCAGAAGGCCGCGCCGAAATACAGGATCGCCGGGATCAGCGCCGCCTTGACGATATCGACGTAAGGCACGCCCAGGGTTTCCGCCATGATGAAGGCGACGGCGCCCATCACCGGCGGCATCAACTGCCCGCCCATGGATGCGGTGGCCTCGACCCCTCCGGCAAAGGCGGGGCGATAGCCGAAGCGCTTCATCAGCGGGATGGTGAACTGGCCGGTGGTGACCACATTGGCCACGCCCGAGCCGGAAATCGTTCCCATCAGCGCCGAACTGATAACCGCCACCTTGGCCGGCCCGCCCAGCAGATGCCCGACCAGCCCCAGCGACACGTCGGTGAACAGCTTGATCATCCCGGCCTTTTCCAGGAACGAGCCGAACAGGATGAACAGGAAGATATAGGTCGAACTGACATAGATCGGGATGCCGTAGATCCCCTCGGTCCCATAGCCCATGTGCTCGACCACCTGGCCGAAGTCATAGCCGCGGGTCTGCAACATCCCCGGCGCGTATTGCCCGAAGAAACAATACGCCAGGAACACCCCGGCGATGATCGGCAGCGCCGGACCCATCAGCCACCACGCGGCCAGGAACACCGTGGCGATGCTGACGACCCCCATCACCAGATCCATCCGGTTGGGAGAGCCCGCGCGCAGCAGCAGTTCGGTATATTCGGCGGACTGATAGGCGGCGACGGCGACGCCGCCCGCGGCCAGCACCCAGGCCAGCGCCACCACCACCGGGCCGCGCCGCCGCGCCAGCGCCAGCAGCGGAAAGGTCAGCGCCAGCAGAAAGGCGACGTGGACCGCCCGCACCACCTGGCTGGGGAAATCCAGCAGATGCGCGGCGGTGGCGATCTGGAACAGCGAAAACGCCACGGCGACCCAGAACAGCAGCAGCCCCTGGGGCGAGCGCGGAAAGCTTTCGGCCAGCGGGTCGTGCAGCCCAAGGTCGATCCGACCCTGCGGGTCGCCATGTTCTAAGATGGTGGAATGGGACATCAGAGCCTCGGGAATGGAAGCCCGGCGCGAAACCCGCGCCAAGGTGGTGCGATCGGCCCCCTTGCGGGGCGCTGGCCGGCCGGCGCCCGGACGGGCAGCGGGGCGCGGCGGCGGCGGCCCGGCCGGGGGGAAGGATGCACGGCCGGGGACTGCCTGCCCCCGGCCATGGCCTTGGCCTTTATCGCCGCCGCGACGCCGGGGCGGGACGGCGGCGGGGGGTTACTTCAGGATGCCCGCTTCGCGGTAGTAACGCTCGGCCCCGGGGTGCAGCGGCAGCGGCAGGTTCTGCGCCGCCTTTCCCGGGTCGATGTCGTTCGCCGCGGCGTGGGCGGCCCTCATCGTGTCGAGGTTTTCGAACAGCAGCCGGGTCATCTGATAGGCGGTTTCGTCCGACACGCCTTCGTGGGTGACAAGAATGTTGATCACCGACACCGCCGGCACGTCGGCATCCTGCCCTTCGTAGGTTCCGGCCGGAATCGCGACCGGAATATAGGCCCCGCCCAGCTTGGCCGCGACCTCCTCGGGGACGGCCACCACCTCGATCGGGATCGAGGTCGCCAGGTCTTTCAGCGAGGCCACCCCCAGCCCGGCCGATTGCAGCGTGGCATCCAGCTGGCGGTTCTTCATCAGCTCGACCGATTCGGCGAAGGGCAGGTATTCGACCTTGCCAAGATCGTCGTAGGTCATGCCAGCGGCCTCAAGGATCGCGCGGGCGTTCAGTTCGGTCCCCGACTTGGCGGCGCCGACCGACAGCCGCTTGCCCTTGAGATCCTCAAGCGTCCTGATCCCCGATTCCCTGGAGGCCACGATCTGGATGTAGTTGGGATAGATCGCGGCGATGCCGCGCAGACGGTCCAGCGGCGCCGAGAACCCGGCCTCGGGGTTGCCGGCCACGGCCATTTCCACGGAATCGCCCAGCGCAAAGCCGATCTCGCCCTTGCCCTGCTGCAAGAGGTTGAGGTTCTCGACCGAGGCCTTGGTGGCCTGCACCTGGGTGCGCGCGTCGGGCATCCCCTTGCCGTAGATTTCCGACAGCGCCACGCCCAGCGGGTAATAGACCCCCGAGGTGCCGCCGGTCAGCACGTTGATGAATTCGCGCGCCTGCACCGACAAGGGCAATGCGGCGATGGTCGCAGCGAAGGCGGCGGCACGAAGCGCGCGCCGGGTCAGACTGGTCATGCGAGACTCCCTGTTTGTGCGGCCGGCCTGGTGTCGTGGACGGCCGGTTGGCAAGGCAACTCTGGGCCGATCCTGCCGGTTTGCGCAACCGGGAATAGCGCCGGGCCCTGCCGGGCCGGCGTTCGGGGAGACCGCTGGCGCGCCACGGGGGCGCGTCAGGTCTTGAAGTAATCCGGCTTGCCGGTGGTCCAGGTCTCGCCCCAGTGCTGGCCGCCGCCGTCCACGGTCAGCACCTCGCCGGTGATGAACCCGCCCGAGGGGCCGCCCAGATAGGCGCAGGCCTCGGCGATATCCCAGGCAGTGCCGACCCGCATCATCGGGTTCGAGCTTGCATAGGTGGCGCGGACCTCGGGGGCGTAGACGTTCCAGCCGTCGGTCTCGATGGCGCCGGGGGCGACGCAGTTCACCCGCAGCCCGTATTGCGCCCATTCCACCGCCACCGCGCGGGTCAGCCCGATCACCCCCGAGCGCGCGGCGATGGAATGGGCGATGCCGTGCAGCCCGCCGGTCGTCACCACCACGATGTTGATGATGTTGCCGGGGTGGCCGGTATCGCGCCATTTCTGCGCCGCCACCTGCATCATGTGCCAGGTGCCGTTCAGGTTGGTGTCGATCACCGCGTTCCAGCCACCGGGGCTGATGTCGATGGCCGCCTGCGGGAACTGCCCGCCGGCGCTGTTGACCAGGATATCGACCGGACGCCCGACCCCGACCCGGTCCCAGAACGCCTCGACCGAGGCGCGGTCGCGCACGTTCACCACCTCGCCCCCGGCGCGGTGCCCGGCGGCGCGCAGCGCGGCGACCAGCGTGTCGATCTTGTCGGGCTTGCGGCCGGTGATGATGACCTCGGCGCCCATGCGTGCGTAAAGCCATGCCACCGCCCGCCC
>JAZIHR010000105.1:0-10909 GCA_036678445.1 Alphaproteobacteria bacterium | reverse complement strand
GGTCTCGGGAGCGGGGGTTTCGGGGGTCTGGGTGCCCGTCGCCGCGGCCGTGGCGGCGGCCGCGTCCTGATCGGTGACGGCATCGGCGCCGGCCTGCGCCAGCGCACCCGTGGCAAAGAATGACAGCACTGCGGCCGTCCCCAGAAGATGCTTGCTCAGCATGACATGAGATCCTTGTCCTGTGGTATGGTCCCGGGCATTGCCGGATCAACCCGACCAGCGGACGAGGGTTCCGGCCGCAACGCAAAAGGGCGCCCCGAAGGGCGCCCCCAGTCAGGCCGGCCGGCAGGCTTACTGCAACACGGTGGATTTGTCGAAATCGGGCAGGGCCTCCAGCTCCTCGCGGGTAAAGTTGGTCGCGAAGAACGCATCGTCGCCGATGCGGATGAAATGCAGCGCATCCTTGCCCAGCAGCACCTGCTTGGCGCCGATGCCCAGGAACCCGCCGATGTCGGCGACATAGCCCAGCAGATTGCCGTCCTGATCCACGACGATGTCATCGACCTTGGCAATGTCGGTCCAGTCGGCGGGACGTTCGGTCAGGGCGATGTCGTCCCAGGCGGCAGAGGACGGCTGGTTCGTCGTCCAGACCCGGCGCTTCATCATCCATGACCCCAGCATCGCGGGATTATCCGCCGACAGCACCGGCGGGTTCACGTCGGGCGCGGCGATGGTGGTGATCGTCGTCACCTCTGTGGTCATGGTCCCGGGCGCCTCGGCCGGTGTCGTCACATCCGTTGCCGTATCGGTTCCCGTCCCGGCCGGCTCGACGGTCACTGCCGGTCCGGTGGGGGTGGTGGCCGCATCCGGAGTCCCGGTCTGAGCCATCGCAAGGCCCGTCAGGGCCAGAGACGACGTGGCGGCGAGAAGCAGAGCTTTCATCGTTGGCGTCCTTTCTGTAGTCCAGCGGCAGGAAAATCTTCCTGCACCCGGCCCCTCAACCCCACGATGCGCAAACCGTTCCCGAAAATCCCCGTCGGTGCCCCGCCGGTGCCCTACCGGGGCGGCTCAGCAAAAGGGCGCGCTGATCCTGCCGCCGCAGACCGGGCGCGGCGCGCCGGTGGTGCCGGGACCCGAGGTCGGCAGCCCCCGCAGCACCCGCACGGCCAGCCAGGCAAAGCCCTGCGCCTCGATCATGTCGCCGTCCAGCCCCACGGCCTCGACCGGCAGCACCGGCAGATTGCAGCGCGCCGCAAGCGCCGCCATGATCGCGGCATTGTGACGCCCGCCGCCGCAGACCAGCAGCGTTTCGGGGCGCGAGGGCAGCAGCCCCAGCCCCCGCGCCACCGAGGCCGCCGTGGCATGGACCAGCGTCGCCGCCGCATCCGCATCGCCCAGCGCCGCCACCGCCGGCATCAGCCCGGCAAAGCTGTCGCGGTCCAGTGATTTCGGCGCCGGGCGGGTGAAATACGGGTGGCGCAGGAAAGCCTCGACCACGGTTTCATCCGGCGAGCCCGTGGCGGCCAGCGCCCCGCCCTCGTCCCGCGCCAGTCCCCGCCGCGCCCGCAGCAGGTCGTTCAGCGGCGCATTGGCCGGGCCGGTGTCGAAGGCAAGGCAGGCGCGCAGCGGGTCGGGGTCGCGCGGGTCGCACCAGGTCAGGTTGCCCACCCCGCCAAGGTTCAGGAACACCACCGGCGCGGCCCCAAGCCGCCCCTGCGCCACCGCCCAGCGGGCCAGCGCATGATGGAAGAACGGCACCAAAGGCGCGCCTTCGCCCCCCTGCCGCACATCCTCGCGCCGGAAATCCCAGACCACGCGGCGCCCGGTCGCACGCGCCAGCCGCCAGCCCTGCCCGGCCTGATGGGTGCGCCCACGCGCCGGGTCATGGGCCAGCGTCTGCCCGTGATAGCCGATCAGCGCGGCCTTGGGGAAATCTGCCGCCAGCGCCGCGTGCGCGGCCACCGACAGCGCCGCGGCCTCGGCCACGCCCGGCTCTCCGGGCCAGCGGCCAAGCGCCGTGTGCAGCACCGCAGATTCGGCGGCGGTATAGGGACGATAGCCGCTGCGGCCGAACCCGAGGATGGTTTCGCCGTCCGTCTCGACCATCGCCGCGTCCACCCCGTCAAGCGAGGTTCCCGACATCATCCCCAGCACCAGCATCCACACCCCCGCCAGTTCGCTTTTCCTTGCCCCTCGCTGCCTGTATAGGCAGGCGCAATGAAAGGAAAAAGCCGATGACCTATCGCCCGAAATCCGAGTTCCTGACCATTCTCACGGAACGCGGCTATCTGGCCGACTGCACCGACATGCAGGCGCTGGATGATGCCCTGATCGAGGGGCCGGTCACGGCCTATATCGGCTATGACGCGACCGCAGCCAGCCTGCATGTCGGGCACCTGCTGAATATCATGATGCTGCGCTGGTTCCAGAAGACCGGCAACCGCCCGATCACCCTGATGGGCGGCGGCACCACCAAGGTCGGCGACCCCTCGTTCCGCTCGGACGAACGGCCGCTGCTGGACGAAGCCGCGATCCAGTCCAACATCGACGGGATGCAGCAGGTCTTTGCCCGCTATCTCGACTATGGCGACACCGGCGCGAGGATGCTGAACAACGCCGAGTGGCTGGACGGGCTCAACTACCTGGATTTCCTGCGCGACATCGGGCGGCATTTCTCGGTCAACCGGATGCTGTCGTTCGAATCGGTGAAATCGCGGCTGGACCGGGAACAAAGCCTGTCTTTCCTTGAATTCAACTATATGATCTTGCAAGCCTATGATTTTCTTGAACTGTATCGGCGATATGACTGCCGGTTGCAGATGGGCGGCAGCGACCAGTGGGGCAATATCGTCAACGGGATCGACCTGACCCGACGGGTGCTGGACGTGGAAATCTGGGGGCTGACCTCGCCGCTGCTGACCACCTCGGACGGGCGCAAGATGGGCAAGTCGGCGGGCGGCGCGGTCTGGCTGAACGGGGCGATGCTGTCGCCCTACGAATTCTGGCAGTTCTGGCGCAACACCACCGACGCCGACGTGGGCCGGTTCCTCAAGCTGTATACCGAGCTGCCGGTGGCGGAATGCGACCGGCTGGGCGCCTTGCAGGGCGCGGCGATCAACGACGCCAAGATCATCCTCGCGAATGAGGTGACCACCCTGCTGCACGGGCGTGATGCCGCCACCAGCGCCGAAACCACCGCCCGCAACGTGTTCGAGCAAGGCGGCGCCGGCGGCGACCTGGAACTGGTCGCCCTGCCCGCCGCAGCGTTCAAGGGCGGGCTGCCGGTGGTGCAGATGCTCGCGCAGACCGGCCTGACCGCCAGCGGCAAAGAGGCCAAGCGCCTGATCGCCGAAGGCGGGCTGCGGCTGAACAACGACCCCGTGACCGACCCGCAGCGGCTGCTGACCGCAGCCGAGGTGGGCGACGGGATGAAGGTCAGCCTGGGCAAGAAAAAGCACCGGATGCTGCGCATCGCCGGCTGATCGGCCGGCAGCAGTCGCCGCCCTCGGCTCTTGGCCGGCGCGGCGACTGCGCGGCGACTGCGGGGCGGGGGCGTCCTGCGCGCGGGCTCTTGACGCGGCCGCGCGGCTGGGCCCTTGATCCCGAAACCGCACTCCAAGGAGCCACCGATGACCGACCTGCCGCTGAGCTTCACCCCCGAGGTCCGCGAGGCGCTGGACACCGGCCGCCCCGTCGTCGCACTGGAATCGACGATCATCGCGCACGGGATGCCCCGGCCCAGGAACCTGGAAATGGCCCGCGCGGTCGAACGCACGGTGCGCGAGGCCGGCGCGGTGCCCGCCACCATCGCAGTGATCGGCGGGCAGATCCGCATCGGGCTGGACGACGCGACGCTGGAACAACTGGCCGGGGCCGCCGATGTGATGAAGGTCAGCCGCGCCGATCTTGCCATCTGCCTGACCACCGGGCGCACCGGCGCCACCACCGTTGCCGCGACAATGATCTGCGCGGCGCTGGCGGGCATCGAGGTGTTCGCGACCGGGGGAATCGGCGGCGTCCACCGCAATGTCCAGGACACCATGGACATCTCGGCCGATCTCTACGAACTGGCCGCGACGCCGGTCACGGTGGTGTCCTCGGGGGCCAAGGCCATCCTCGACCTGCCGCGGACCTTTGAGTTCCTCGAAACCCTGGGAGTGCCGGTGATCGTGGTCGGGCAGGACGTGATCCCGGCGTTCTGGTCGCGCGATTCGGGCCTGCCCGCGCCGCTGCGGCTGGACGACCCGGCGCAGATCGCCGCCGCCGCCCGGATGCGCCGCCAACTGGGCCTGCCCGGCGGGCAGCTGGTGGTGAACCCGATCCCGCCCGAAGCCGAAATTCCCCGGGCCGAAATCTTTCCCGCCGTCGAGCGCGCCCTGGACGAGGCCGCCCGCAAGCGCATCGCCGCCAAGGCCGTCACCCCCTTCCTGCTGGAACGGGTCTACGACCTGACGCAGGGTCGCTCGCTTGATGCCAATATCGCGCTGGTGCTGGCCAATGCCCGGCTGGCGGCACAGATCGCCGCGCAGATCGCCGCGCCGGAACCGCGGGACGGCTGAGCCTACGCCCTGCCCCTTGCCCCCGGTTTTTCTTGCGGAAATTCCTTCCGGGGGCCGGGGGCCGGGGGAAACCCCCGCCCTGACTGCGCCGGTCAGGCGTTCGAATTCGCCTCGGAGCGGCTTTTCCCCGACACGTCCATCGCCAGCGTCGCCGCCATGAACCCGTCAAGGTCGCCGTCCAGAACCCCCTGCGTGTCCGAGGTCTCATAGCCGGTGCGCAGGTCCTTCACCATCTGGTAGGGTTGCAGCACATAGGACCGGATCTGGTTGCCCCAGCCGGCCTCGCCCTTGGAATCATGGGCGGCGTTGATCGCGGCGTTGCGGCGGTCCAGTTCCAGCTGATACAGCCGCGACCGCAGCGCGTTCATCGCGATCTCGCGGTTCTGGTGCTGCGATTTCATGCTGCTGGTGACGACGATATTCGTCGGCAGGTGGGTGATGCGCACCGCCGAATCGGTGGTGTTGACGTGCTGCCCGCCGGCGCCCGACGAACGATAGGTGTCGATCCGGATGTCGTTGTCGGGGATGACGATCTCGATATTGTCGTCCACCACCGGATAGACCCAGACCGAGCAGAACGAGGTATGCCGCCGCGCCGAGCTGTCGAAGGGGCTGATCCGCACCAGCCGGTGCACGCCCGATTCCGATTTCAGCCAGCCATAGGCGTTCGGCCCGATGATCTTGTAGGTGACCGAGCGGATCCCGGCCTCGTCCCCCGCGGTCTCGGACTGCAACTCGACCTTGTAGCCCTTTTTCTCGGCCCAGCGGGTATACATCCGCGCCAGGATCGCGGCCCAGTCGCAGCTTTCCGTGCCGCCGGCGCCGGCGTGAATTTCGATGAAGCTGTCGTTGCTGTCGGCCTCGCCGTCCAGCAGGGCCTCAAGCTCTTTCTGGGCGGCGGTCTCGGCCAGGGATTTCAGCGTGGTCTCGGCGTCGGCGACGATCTCGGCGTCGCCCTCGGCCTCGCCCAGCTCGATCAGCTCGACGCTGTCGCGCAGGTCCTGGTCCAGCCGGCGATAGGTTTCCACCTTGTCCGACAGCATCTGGCGGTCGCGCATCAGCTTTTGCGCGCGGGCCGGGTCGGACCACAGGTCGCCGTCCTCGATCATCGCGTTCATTTCTTCCAGCCGGTGCGGCGCGGTGTCCCAGTCCATGCGCTGCGCGAGCAGGCCCAGCGACTTGCGGATGGACTCGACGGTGGCTTGGATTTCGGCACGCATGGGCGGTCCCTGACAGGCGAACGGCAATTGGGATGAAAGCGGCTGATACCGCGCCCCGGCCGCCGGCACAAGCGGAACGGCGGCCTCTTTCGCCGCCCCCGCCCCTGCCGCGACCGATCAGTAAAGCCCGCCCGAGCTCATGCTGCCGTAATCGGCCTTTCTCGGGATCACCCGGCGCTGGCCGGTCGAGGTGGTCACCGCCTTGTCCGAGGTTTCCGTCACATCCGTGCTTTGCTTGGGTGAGCGTCCGAAACCACCATCGACCACATGGTCGCTGGCGGTGGTGCCGTTGCGGAAATATTCCGCGATCGTGTATTTCCCATAGGACACGTCAGCGAAATACCCGCCCGGAGGCACCTTGAACGCGCTGCCGCCATATTGCTTGACCGCCTGCCGCATGAAGGCGTTGAACACCGGCACGCACATGGTGCCGCCATAGGCGTTCGAGCCAAGGCTGCGGGGTTCATCAAAGCCGATATAGCAGCCCGCCACCAGGTTCGAGGTAAAGCCGATGAACCACACGTCCTTGGCGTCGTTGGTGGTGCCGGTCTTGCCCGCCACCGGCACCGGCAGCTTGACCCCCTTGCCCGAGCCGCGGCTGACCACGCCTTCCAGCATCGAGGTCAGTTGATAGGCGGTTACCGCGTCCATCACCCGTTCCCGGTCCGAGGCGATCACCGGCGCCTGCCCGGCGGGCAGGTTGCCCATGTCGCAGGTGGTGCAGGTGCGGCGGTCGTGGCGATAGACGGTGCGGCCGCGGCGGTCCTGCACCCGGTCGACCAGCGTGGGCTCCACCCGCTCGCCGCCGTTGGCGAACATGGCATAGGCCGCGACCATCTTGAACAGCGTGGTTTCCTGCGCCCCAAGGCTGTTGGCCAGGAACGGCGACAGCCGGTCATAGACTCCGAAGCGTTCGGCATAGGTGGCAACCGTGTCCATGCCGATGTCCTGCGCGATGCGAATGGTCATCAGGTTGCGCGACTGCTCGATCCCGGTGCGCAGCGGCGTGGGGCCGTAAAAGCCGCCGCCGGCGTTCTTGGGGGTCCACATGCCCTGCGGCGTGTTCACGGTGATCGGTTCGTCGGCGACGATGGTGGCGGGGGTATAACCCTTGTCCAGCGCCGCGGCATAGACAAAGGGCTTGAACGACGACCCCGGCTGCCGCATCGCTTGCGTCGCGCGGTTGAACACCGAGCTTTGGTAGCTGAAGCCCCCCTGCATCGCCACCACCCGGCCGGTATTCACGTCCATCGCCATGAACCCGCCCTGCACCCGCGGCACCTGCCGCAGCGTCCAGCGGATAAAGGCGCCGGTGTTGTCGTCGGTCATCTGCCGGACCATCACCACATCGCCCACCGACAGCAGGTCCGAAGCGACCCGCGCCTGCGGCCCGCGCTTGGTGCCGGGCAGCATCTTGCGTGCCCATTGCACATCCTTGGCCGGGATCAGGTGCGGCTCGTCGCCCTGCGGCACGCCCTCGATCCCGATCACCGCGTCCGAGGCGGTCAGTTCCAGCACCACCGCCGGGTGCCAGCCCTCGATGTCGCGGGGCACCTTGGTGCGGGCCAGCGCCGCACGCCATTTCGGTTCGGTCTCCAGATCCTCGGCGGGAATGGTGACGCTGGTGCCGCGCCAAAGCCCCAGGCCGCGGTCATAGCGTTCCAGCGCGTCTTGCAACGACTTGGCCGCGATTTCCTGCATCTGCGGGTCGACGGTGGCGCGGATCTGCAACCCGCCGCCGAAGAATTCATCCTCGCCGAACTGCGCCGACAACTGGCGGCGGATTTCATCGGTGAAATAGCCGCGCGGCGGCAGGCTGTTGCGGAACGCGGGGTAATCGCCGTTCTGCACGCTGCGCAGCGGCTGCGCCGCTTCGGCGCGGAACACCTGTTCGGTCAGATAGCCGTTCTGCCACATCTCGCGCAGCACATAGTTGCGCCGTTCGGTGATGCGGTCCTTGTCGCGCACCACCGACCGCGAGGGCGCCTGCGGCATCGCCGCCAGCATCGCGGCCTCGTGCGGGGCCAGTTCGGTCAGCGACTTGTTGAAATAGGTCTGCGCCGCCGCCGCTACCCCCGAACTGTTCTGCCCCAGGAAAATCTCGTTGAGGTAGAGTTCGAGGATCTGGTCCTTGCTCAGCGTGCTCTCGATCCGCGTGGCCAGGATCAGTTCGCGCACCTTGCGTTCCACGCTGCGCGACGAATCGAGCAGAAAATTCTTCATCACCTGCTGGGTGATGGTCGAGGCCCCGCGCACACTGGCCCCGCGGGTCTGCACCGCCTGCACCGCGGCGCCGATCATGCTGCGCGGGTCATAGCCGTGGTGGGTGTAGAAATTCTTGTCCTCGGCTGAAATGAACGCCTGTTTCACCAGATCGGGGATTTCCTCGATCGGGACGAAGATGCGGCGTTCCTCGGCGAATTCGTCGATCAGCTTGCCTTCGCCGGAATAGATGCGGCTGATGGTCTTGGGGGCGTAGCTGGCCAGCGCCTCGTGGCTGGGCAGGTCGCGGGCGTAGATCCAGAAGATCCCCCCGATTCCCAGCGCGACGAACAGGGCGGCGGTGACGAACCACGAAAAGATCGCGCCGACGAAATTCAGGACGAAACGGATCAAGCGACAGGCCCACCATAGCCAAGCAGAGGGTTTCCTATACCGCCTGTCGCGACCGGATCAAAGCGGCGTTGCATCAGCCGGGATGCGCCTTGCCCGGCGCCGGCGCATCGCCGCCGGTGGCCCGATCCGGGGCCCGATCCGGAGCCTGTTCGGGGGTCCATTCCGCGGCCCAGCCGATGATCCCGTCCGCCAGCGCCGCGGCGACACGGCCGCGCCAGTCGGGGTCGAACAGGTTGGCCCGGTCGTCGGGGTCGGTCAGGAACCCCAGCTCGATCAGCACCGAGGGGATGTCGGGCGATTTCAGCACCGAAAACGCCGCCCCGCGGATCGGCACCCGGTGCATGTCCACCCCCGCCGCATCCAGCCGCGCCACCAGTTCCCGCGCCGCATCGGCGCTGCGGGGCTGGGTATCCAGCCGGGCAAGGTCGATCAGCGCGCGGCCGACATCCTCGTCGGTATCCGACAGGTCCAGCCCGGCCAGCATGTCGCTGCGGTCGTGCAGCAGGGCCAGTTGCTGCGCCGCGCGGTCGTTCGAGCGCGCGTCCCAGGTGTAGACGGTGGCGCCCGCCGCCTCGCCCGCCGGCAGCGCATCGGCATGCAACGAGATGAACAGGTCCGCCCCCCTGGCCCGCGCGATCGAGGTCCGCGCCTCAAGCGGCACGAAACGGTCGTCGTCGCGCGTCAGCACTGCCTCGATGCCGCGTTCGTCCAGCAGCTGCGCGAATTCGCGGGCGAAACCCAGCATCAGCGCGGCCTCGGAAATGCCGCCGGACTGTGCGCCGGGGTCGATGCCGCCATGGCCGGGGTCCAGCACCACCCGCAGCCGGTTCCCGGTCGTCACCAAGGGCGCGGTCGCCGATGGATCGGGCAGGCCGCGCAGCACCGCCAGGCTGTCACGGCGCGGACGGAAATCGGCCGGCTTTACCGGCACCAGCCGCAGTGACAGCATCGGCGCCGGCCCGCCGGTCATCTGCACGCTGTCCAGGTTCATCGGCCCCGGCAAGGTCAGCACCGCCCGCGCCCCACCCTGCGGCGCCGGTCCCCAGCGCAGCGCCAGCGCCGACGGCCCGGCATCCGACGGCTGGTCATCCGATGGCGCGGCATCCGATGACCCGGGCGGCGGGATCTCGGTATCACGCAGGTCCACCACCAGCCGCGGCGGCGCGTCGATCACCGCGACGGCATGGGCCACCGGCCGCGACAGCCCGATGGCCAGCGCCAGCGGGCGCGGCCGGCCCCGGTCCCTGCCCTCGAACTCCAGCATGACGCGGGACGGTTCCACCTGCGCCACATCCGCCGCCCCCGCGGCCGGCGCCGGCCGTGGCACCACCACGACCGCAAGCGCGGCCAGCAGCGCCGCCGCCGCCGCAAGACGCAAGACCCCCATGGGTCAGCGCCCGGCCATGAAGGCCGCCAGCCGGTCCAGCCCCTCGGAGATCTCGGCAGTGGACTGGGCATAGGACAGCCGCAGCGTCCCTGCCCCGCGGACCGGGTCGAAATCCAGCCCCGGCGTGACCGCGACACCGGCCCGGTCCAGGATTTCTGCCGCCAGCACCCGGCTGTCGTCGGTCAGGGCCGAAACATCGGCATAGATGTAGAACGCCCCGTCCGGAGGCGCGATGCGGTCGAATCCCATCGCCGGCAGCCGGTCCAGCATCAACTGCCGGTTATGCGCATAGACGGCAAGGTTGGCCTGCGCCTCGGCGTCGGCCTCGGGCGACAGGGCAGCCAGCGCCGCCACCTGGCTGGCATGGGGCGCGCAGATGAACATGTTCGCGACCAGCCGGCCAATGGTGCGCACCATCTCGGGCGGCACCACCAGCCAGCCGACCCGCCAGCCGGTCATGCTGAAATACTTGGAAAAACTGTTGATCACCACCACGTCGTCGGTCAGCTCCAGCGCGCTGACCGGGCGGGTGCCGTAATCCAGCCCGTGATAGATTTCGTCCGAGATCAGCGCCGCGCCGATCTGCTGCGTGCGGGCAACCAGCGCCGCCAGCGCGTCGCGATCCAGCATCGTCCCCGAGGGGTTCCCCGGCGAGGCGATCATCACCCCCTGCACATCGTCGGGAATATCGTCGGGCACCGGCTGATAGCGGTTCTCGGCGCGGGTCTGCATCCCCACCGGCTGCACCGACATGGCGCGCAGGATCTGGCGATAGCTGGGATAGCCCGGCTCGCCCACCGCCACCCGGTCGCCGGCATCGAACAGCGCCGAGAACGCCAGCACGAAGGCCCCCGAGGACCCCGGCGTCACCACCACCCGCGCCGGGTCCAGGTCGATGCCATACCAGCGCCGGTAAAGCCCGGCGATCGCAGCGCGCAGTTCGGGCATTCCCAGCGGGATGGTGTAGCCCAGCGGCTGCGACAGCGCCTGCCCCAGCGCCTCCAGCGCGGCGCGCGGCGCGGGGGTCGAGGGCTGGCCGACCTCCATGTGGACGATATGGCGGCCCTGGGCCTCGGCCCGGCTTGCGGCCTCCATCACGTCCATGACGATGAAGGGATCGACCTGACCCCGTTGCGATTGCCGCATCCGACTGCGCCCCATGATTTCAGCTTCGCGCCCTTTTGGCC
>JAZIHR010000104.1:0-11056 GCA_036678445.1 Alphaproteobacteria bacterium | reverse complement strand
CATACTCTTGCGCCATGGTCACCGCACACCCTGCCCGGAACCGCCGCTTGAACTCGCCCGACAGTCCCGATGCCGAGGGCAACCGCTTGCGAAACTCAAACGAACCCGATTCCATCAACCGGATGTGTCTGTGCCTGGTGCCGATCTTGTCGATGTAACCCATGACATTGCCCTTTTGTGTCCGCGTTTGTGGACTCTCGGCAATGTTTTTCGGGTCATGTAACTGATTTTATTCAGTTTGTTGGAGCGGGTGATGGGAATCGAACCCACGTATTCAGCTTGGAAGGCTGCTGCTCTACCATTGAGCTACACCCGCGACCCGGGCAGGATTACCCGACCGCAAGGCTTGGTGCAAGCGGCACGCTTGACCAAGGGCAGCGTCAGGGGGCAGTGAGGCCGGCATGATCGACATTCGCCCCGTGATCCACGCGATCTCGAAACTTTGCGTCGTGATGGGCGTGCTGATGCTGGCGCCCGCCGCGATCGACTGGGCGAACGGCGACCCGAACTGGCGGGCCTTTGCCGTGGCAAGCGCCACCACAATCGTGCTGGGGCTGCTGGTCACGCTGGCGACGCCCGGCGACGACAAGCCGCTGGTGGTTGAACAGGCGTTCCTGCTGACCACCGGGCTGTGGCTGGTGCTGCCGCTGCTGGGGGCCATGCCCTTCATGCTGGGCGCCCCGGCGGCGGACTGGACCGACGCGATGTTCGAATCGATGTCGGGGATGACCACCACCGGCGTCACGGTGTTCCGCAGGCTGGACCCGCTGCCGCTGGGCACGCATCTGTGGCGCGGCATCCTGCAATGGTCGGGGGGGCTGGGCATCGTGGTCGTGGCCATGGTGTTCCTGCCGGTGATGCGGGTCGGCGGGATGCAGTTCTTCCGGTCCGAGGGCTTCGACACCATGGGCAAGGTCATGCCCCGCGCCGGCCAGATCGCCGCCGAGATGACGCAGCTTTACCTTGGCATCACCCTGGCCTGCGCCGCGACCTACACCGCGCTGGGGATGAGCGGTTTCGATGCGGTCATGCACGCGCTGACCACCTGCTCCACCGGCGGCTTCGGGCATTACGACGCCAGTTTCGCCGCGTTCTCCGGCTCGCTCGGGATGGCGGCCTCGTTCTTCACCATCCTTGCCTCGATCCCTTTCGTGCGGATGCTGCAACTGGTGCATGGCGACCCGGTTCCGCTGTGGCGCGACAGCCAGATCCGCACCTATCTGGGCATCATCGCCGCCGCCTGCCTGCTGATCCTGGTCTACGAGGCGCTGTGGCGGTCGGTCCTGCCCTCGGCCGGGCTGGCGCGCGAGGTGGTCTTTCATGTCGTCACCATTGCCTCGGGCACCGGCTTTTCGTCCGTCGATGTGACGCAATGGGGGCACCTGCCCTTCGTGCTGCTGTTTTTCCTGGGGCTGATCGGGGGCTGCACCGGCTCGACCGTCTGCTCGATCAAGGTGTTCCGCTACCAGGTGCTGTTCGAGGCCCTGCGCGGGCAGCTGACCCAGATGCAGTCGCCCCACCAGGTCCGGCCCCTGCGCCTACAGCGGCGGCGGCTGGACCCCGAGGTGGTGAACTCGGTCATGGCCTTCTTCACCATGTTCGTGCTGAGCTTCGGGGTGCTGATCGTGGCGTTGGCGCTGACCGGCCTGCACCCGCGCACCGCCCTGACCGCCGCCTGGACCTCGATTGCCAACATTGGCCCGGTCTGGGGCCCCGAGGTATCCGCCAACGGCGGGGTGGCGGATTTCCCGCCCTCGGCCAAATGGCTGATGATCGCCGGAATGTATCTGGGCCGGCTGGAACTGATTACCGTGTTCGTGGTGCTGATGCCGCGGTTCTGGCGGCAATAGCAGCGCTGATCAGCAGATCACCGGACAGCGGGAATTTCCTGAAAAATGATGCCGGCACCCTGGGCGTATTGGCCGCGGAAAGTCTTTCCGGGCCAGCGCCTGAAATGCGGCGCAATCTGGACGCCGCCGGGCCCGGCTTCTTCCGGCCCGGCGGCAAGGCGACATCAGGCGTCGCACAGGCTCAGTGAATTGCGCGCATGTCGCATCGCCAGTTTCCGCGCACCTCGTCCCGGGACAAGCGGCCGCGCCGAAGGGGCCGCGTAATCCACGTCCCGCAATTCGGGGAACAGCGCGAAAATCTCGTCCCGCGCGGCCGTGCCCACCGAGGCCAGAGCCTGAGGCCCGGTATAAAGAGATTCGGTAGCCGCGCCCTCGGAATAAACGATCTCGTGCCGCTCAAAGAGGAAGTGGAAGTATTCGACCTCGGCAAGGTCATGGGCCACTTCGATACCGTCAATCGCGCACAGCTGCTTTGCGGCCACCAGAACCTCTGGCGCCCCGAACATGCGCTGCGCGATCCGAGAACGGACAAGGATACGATGCTGCGGCGATACGACCAGGTCGCGCAGCGGCTCTGTCCCGTTCAATGCGCCCGCTTTTATGCGGATCGGACGCAGGTTCTCGTTTTCCGCAAGCATCTGCGTCGACAAAATGCGGCCCCGGATCCAGACGATCGGCTGAAAGCCGTTATCCATGGTCCTGACCAGATCGCCGGCGCGCAGATCTTCGACGGCAACCTTGCCCTTGTCGGTTTCGATCATGGTTCCACGGGCAAAGCAGGGCGGATCGCCAGGATCGAAGCCGCCGGGCCCCCACGATCCATTCTTGTAGAACGTGATCCTGGTATCCAAGGTGCCCAATATGTTATCGAAGAGATTCGGCTTTCCTTCGGGATAGATCAGATATTGGGCGCTACCCTGCTGCACCAGGATCACCGGGTAGTCGTAAAAGATCCCGGTCACCAATGCCGACATCTGCCCGACAGCCAGCACCGAAGCGTTGTTCAGGTCGGGTATATCAAAAATCGGAACATATGAGGTATCGTGGTTGATCGTTTCTCCTGCCTGGATTTTTCCATCCGGGGTTCCGGCCGGATATTCGTCATTCCCCGTAAGTTTCCCTGTCTCCATGTACAAAGAACCCAGGTTCAGGGAAAAATCGATGGTTTGAGTATTCCCGGAACCCCAACTGATCGTAATCAGGTTGGCCACTCGTTGAATACCGGTATTGTTGACATCGAATGTCACAGCACACCTCCCCCTCTCTGCACAGCAGAGATGGCTAATCTCACATCAGACGCAAAGATACGGGAAGCAGACGGCACAGGGATTAACCCTGTGCACCATCGTCACGCAATTTCTTGCATGACGATAAAAACACGGCTTTTCGCCGAATTCAACGCCAAAGTGGTAAACAGGCAGCCGCCGCCCGTCCTAACAGGCAGTGAATCCAGAAAAATCAGTCGGTTAGATCAGTTCTGGTGCGCAGGCTGTCCAGCATCTCGGCCGCGATGCGCGGCTGATCCTCGGCATCCAGCAGCGGCCAGATCAGCACTATCCCCTCGACATGGCCGTCGACGACTCGAGCCTCGGCCTGGCCGATATGGGTGTCATTGCGGCCGATCAGGCTGGCAGCGCCTTTCGAGACCTGCCGCTCGGGCGCGGGCACCCAGCCCAGCGCGGTCACCAGCCCGGTGAAATCCAGCATCTCTTGCTGGCCACCCGGCGCGCGATACAGGATCAGCGCCGCCCCGGATTCGTTGCGGGGACCATAGATCGACAGGCCCTGTTCGTTGCGCAGGAATTCGATGCGGTCCATCGGCGCGGTCAGGCTAAGCCCGGATTGCGGGTCGTCCAGCGTGACCAGGTCCATTCCATCGCGCCAGGCCGCGCGGCGGTCGATCAGCGCCTGCATGGCCGATCCCGCATCAGGGGCGGCGCGCAGGGCCAGCACCTCGGCCGCGACGGCAGCATTGGTCTGGGGACCGGCCGCGCCGTCAATTTCCCCATCATAGCGACCGGCCCAGCGCAGGGCGCGCTGCACCTCGTCCATCGGCGGCATCGGCGCATTGCCGGCGGGGGGCAGTTGCGGGTCGGCGCCCGCGTCCAGGGGCTGGCCCAGCTCGGCGGCCGGCATCACGGCGGCGAAACGCCCGACCCGTTCGGCCGCGCGGAATGCGGCCAGCCAGGCCTCGCCCACGCCCGGCGCGACCGGGCCAAGCGTGATCGCGAACCCGCCGTCGGGCTGCTGCCACAGCCCCGCCTCGGGGAAATCCGCGCGCCACCCGGCCAGCGCGGCCTCGGCCGATTCGCGGGTGTCATAGCGCTGAAGCCGCAGGTAGTCGCCGGCCGGCAGCTGTGCGGCGGGCTCGGACACGGGCGGGGCGTCAAGGTCCCTGCCGCGCCCCGCGCCATCGGCCGGCGGCACAAAGGTCGAGGCCCCCGCCGCAGGCCCGGCCGCTGGTCCCGCACCCGGCCCGGCATCCGACCCGGCCGAATCCCCTGCCGCGGAGTCCGCCGCGGCTTCGCCTGTCGCGCCCTCGTCCGCATCGGCAACCGGGGCCACGGAGGCCGCCCCTGCCGGCACCGGCACGATGAAGCTGTCCGAAGGGATGCGCCCGGCGGCCTTGAGCCGCGCCATCTCGGCCTGTGCGGCCTCTCGTTCCATCGGGCCGATGCCGATGCCGGTCCAGCCGCCGGCCAGCGGAAAGGTCATCACCTCGGGAAAGCGCGCGGCCCAGTCCCTGACCACCGCGGCGGTATCGGGGCCGCGCTTGGCCTCGACCCGCAGGATTACCGGCTCGGCCCAGGCCAGGCCGGGCAGCATCGCGACGATCAGAAACCCAAGCCTGCGCATCGGCGGCCCCCCTCTTTCCTGCGGTCTGATTGACCCGGCCCCGGCCGCCCCCTATTAGCGGCCTGCATTCGCGTCAGATATGCGAAAGGACGCAGGGATGACCAGCCCCGACCCGACCCGCAGCGATACCATCGGCAATTCCCCACCCGGCACCGCCGGCCGGCCGCGCTGCTTTCAGGATGTGATCCTGCGCTTGCAGGACTATTGGGCCGCTGTCGGCTGCGCAGTGCTGCAACCTTACGACATGGAGGTCGGGGCCGGCACCTTCCACCCGGCGACCACCCTGCGCAGCCTGGGTTCGCGCCCGTGGGCGGCGGCTTATGTGCAGCCCTCGCGCCGGCCCACCGACGGGCGTTACGGCGAAAACCCGAACCGGTTGCAACATTACTACCAGTATCAGGTCATCATCAAACCCTCGCCCCCCGACCTGCAGGACCTGTATCTGGGCAGCCTGCGCGCGATCGGGCTGGACCCGCTGCGCCACGATGTCCGCTTTGTCGAGGACGACTGGGAATCACCCACGCTGGGCGCCTGGGGCCTGGGGTGGGAGGTCTGGTGCGACGGGATGGAGGTCAGCCAGTTCACCTATTTCCAGCAGGTCGGCGGCCATGACTGCCGCCCGGTGTCGGGCGAACTGACCTACGGGCTGGAACGGCTGGCGATGTATGTGCTGGGGGTCGAGCATGTGATGGACATGCCCTTCAACGCCCCCGATGCGCCGATCCCGCTGACCTATGGCGACGTGTTCCGCCAGGCCGAGCGTGAATATTCGCGCTGGAACTTCGATCAGGCCGACACCGACATGCTGTTCCAGCATTTCAAGGACGCCGAGGCCGAATGTCACCGCATCCTCGGCGCCGACCCTGCCGACGCCGCCGGCCGCCGCATTCCCATGGCGCATCCGGCCTATGACCAGGCGATCAAGGCCAGTCATATCTTCAACCTGCTGGACGCGCGCGGAGTGATTTCCGTGACGGAACGGCAAGCCTATATCGGCCGGGTGCGGGCGCTGGCCAAGGGCTGCGCCGACCTGTTCCTGACCACCGAAGCCGCCACCGGCGCCGGCAACGGGGATGCGGCATGAGCACCGGCAAGATCATGGTTTCGATGCTGCTGCTGGTCGCGGTGCTGACCGGCGCGGCTATCTGGTATCTGCAAGTCTACGGGTTCTACGAAGAGGTGGACGAGATCACTGGCGCCAGCGAAATGGTGGTGACCCTGCCCGACGGCGCCACCCGCCAGGTCGTGGTTGAGGGGTTCCGGGCAATCGACGCGCGGTCCTCTCCGATCCGCTGGCGGGCCTGCTTTACGCTGGACCCGGCCGAGGTCGCGGACGCAGCCCCCTATGAAGACGCGACGCCGCTGAACGGGCCCGATTGGTTCCGCTGCTATTCCGCCCGCGCCCTGACCGCCGATCTTGCGGCCGGCAATGCGGTGGCGGTGCTGGGCCAGTCCGAGATCCGCCCCGACGTGGACCGGGTGATCGTGGTCTACCCCGACGGTCGCGCCTTTGGCTGGCACCAGTTCAACGAAAAGAACCCTGCGCGCGGAGTCATGGACTGATGGACCTGCTGATCGAGCTGTTTTCCGAAGAAATCCCCGCCCGGATGCAGCCTCGCGCGCGCGAGGACCTGCGCCGCCTGATCACCGATGGGCTGGTTCAGGCCGGGCTGACCTATGTATCGGCCGGGGCGTTTTCCACGCCCCGCCGGCTGGTGCTGACGGTCGAGGGGCTGACCCCGGAATCGAAGCCCGTGCGCGAGGAACGCAAGGGCCCCCGCACCGATGCCCCCGAAAAGGCGATCGAGGGCTTCCTGCGCGCGACCGGCCTGACGCTTGACCAGCTTGAACGCCGCCCCGAGAAAAAGGGCGAGGCGTATTTCGCCGTCATCGAACGCCCCGGCCGCCGCGCGACCGAGATCGTGGCCGAGGTGCTGGAAACCGCGATCCGCGACTTTCCCTGGCCCAAGTCGATGCGCTGGGGCAGCGGCAGCCTGCGTTGGGTGCGGCCGCTGCACTCGATCCTGTGCATCCTGTCCGACGCAGCCGGCACGCAGCTGGTGCCGCTGACCGTGGACGGCATCACTGCCGGCGACACCACGCGCGGCCACCGCTTCATGGCCCCCGACCCAATCCGCGTTTCCAGCTTTGACGATTACGCGGCGAAACTGCTGCACGCCAAGGTGATGCTGGACCCCGCCCAGCGCGAAGCCACGATCCGGCAAGAGGCCGCCAATCTCGCCTTTGCCCGCGGCTGGGAAATCGTCCCCGACGAGGGGCTGATGACCGAATTGGCCGGGCTGGTCGAATGGCCCGTCCCGCTGATGGGGGTGATCGAGGATCGCTTCCTCGACCTGCCGCCCGAAGTGCTGCAAACCTCGATGCGCGAGCACCAGAAGTTCCTGTCCGCCCGCAACCCCAAAACGGGGCGGATCGAGGGCTATGTCACCGTCGCCAATATCGAGACCCCGGACCACGGCGCCACCATCCTGCACGGCAACCAGCGTGTGCTGGCCGCCCGGCTGTCGGACGGGGCGTTCTTCTGGGACAACGACCTGCGCGAGGCCCGCGCGGGGATGAAGGATTGGGCCGAGGGGCTCAAGGCCGTGACCTTCCACGCCAAGCTGGGGTCGCAGGCCGACCGGGTGGAACGCATCGCCGCACTGGCGCGCGAGATCGCGCCTGCGGTGGGCGCCGACCCGGCGCTGGCGGAACAGGCAGCCAAGGTCGCGAAACTCGACCTGCGCTCGGCCATGGTCGGCGAGTTCCCTGAATTGCAGGGCACCATGGGCCGCTATTACGCACTCTCCGCCGGACTGCCCGAGGCGGTGGCCGACGCCGCACGCGATCACTATTCGCCGCTGGGTCCCACGGACGAAGTGCCCGCCGCCCCCGTATCGGTCGCGGTGGCGCTGGCCGACAAGCTGGATACGCTGGCCGGGTTCTGGGCGATCGACGAAAAGCCCACCGGCTCGAAAGACCCGTTTGCGCTGCGCCGCGCCGCGCTGGGGGTGATCCGGCTGGTGCTGGGGAACGAGGTGCGCGCGGGGCTGTCCGCGTGGATGGACGCGGCGTTCGGCGCCCATAAGCAAGCGCAGGATGGCAAGAAGGGTTCGAATCAGCCTCATGCCCCCGAGACTGCCGTGAAATCCCTTGGAAATGATGAACAGGATCTGCTCGGCTTCCTCCACGACCGCCTCAAGGTCCACCTCCGCGATCAGGGCATCCGCCACGACATCATCGACGCGGTGCTGACCATGCCCGGCAATGACGACCTGGTGCTGGTGGTCAAGCGGGCCGAGGCGCTGGCGGCCTTCCTCAAGACCGACGACGGCACCAACCTGCTGCAAGGGCTGAAGCGCGCCGCCAATATCCTCGCCCAGGCCGAGGACAAGGACGGCGTCGAATACTCCTTCGGCGCCGACCCGAAATACGCCGACACCGATCAGGAACGCGCGCTGTTCGCCGCGCTCGATGCCGCCGAACCCGCGATCCGTGCCGCCGTCGCCACCGAGGACTTCCCCGCCGCCATGTCCGCCATCGCCGCGCTGCGCAGCCCGGTCGATGCGTTCTTCGAGGCGGTGCAGGTCAACAGCGACAACCAGATCCTGCGCCGCAACCGCCTGAACCTGCTTAGCCGCATCCGCGAGACCGGCCGCCTGATCGCCGATTTCGGCCGGATCGAGGGGTAACCCACGGCACCGCCGGACGGGGGCACCCTGCCCCCGCGAACGCGGCCGGGCCGGGCCCTGCCCCCCCCAGTTAACTGAAAACGGCCCGCCGAACCACTTTCCGGGCATCCGCCAGCCCCAAGGATATTTGAAACCGCCCGAAGCCTCTTTCGGGCGGTTTCAAATATCCTGGGGGAGGCCCGGCACGGGCCGGGGGCAAAGCCCCCATCTTGCAGCGGCGCCACAGGCTGCTAGCGTCTGCACAGAGGAGGACCTCATGACCGATTTCACCGCCACCCGCCGCGCCTTCCACCTGCCCGAGGGCATCACCTATCTGGACGGAAACTCTCTGGGACCGATGCCGCGGCGTGCGACCGACCGCGTGGCCGCGATGATGCGGGACGAATGGGCGGAAATGCTGATCACCGGCTGGAACCGCGCCGGCTGGTATGTGCAGCCGCGCCGGGTCGGCGACCGCATCGCGCGACTGATCGGCGCGGGCGAGGGCCAGGTGGTCATGGGCGACACGCTGTCGGTCAAGGTGTTCCAGGCGGTCTCGGCTGCGCTGCGGCTGCGGCCGGGGCGGCGGGTGATCCTGTCGGACAGCGGCAATTTCCCCTCGGATCTCTATGTCGCGCAGGGGCTGGCCGAGGCCGTGGGCGCCGAGCTGCGCGTGGTCGCCCCCGAAGAGGTCGCGGCGAATATCCGCGACGACCTGGCGGTGCTGATGCTGACCGAGGTCGACTACCGCACCGGCCGGCGGCACGACATGGCGACACTGACCGCCGCCGCGCATGACGCAGGCGCGCTGGCGGTCTGGGATCTGGCGCATTCAGCGGGGGCGGTCGACGTGGACCTGCTGGGTGCGGATGCGGATTTCGCGGTGGGCTGCACCTATAAATACCTCAACGGCGGGCCGGGCGCCCCGGCCTTCATCTGGGCGCACCCGCGCCATGCCGAGGCCGCGCAACCCTGCCTGCAAGGCTGGATGGGGCATCAGGCGCCCTTTGCCTTTGACCAGAACTATACTCCTGCCCCGGGAATCGAGCGGATGCGCGTCGGCACGCCCCCCGTCATCGCGCTGACGGCGCTGGATGCGGCTCTGGACGTGTGGGACGGCGTGGCGCTGGCCGACCTGCGCGCCCGCTCGATCGAACTGTCCGAGGCCTTCATCCGCGGGGTCGAGGCCGCCTGCCCCGGCGTGACCCTGCATTCCCCGCGCGACCCCGCCCGGCGCGGCAGCCAGGTGGGGTTCCGCCACCCCCACGCCCATGCGGTGATGCAGGCCCTGATCGCCGAGGGCGTGATCGGCGATTTCCGTGCCCCCGACGTGCTGCGCTTTGGTTTCGCGCCGCTTTACAACGACCTGGACGACGTGGCGCGGGCCGTCGATACGCTGGCCGCAATCCTGCGCGACGGGCGCTGGGACCGGCCGGAGTTCCACCAGCGCGCCGATGTGACCTGATGCGAATGCGCGCATTGCACCTGTGCCCTGCGATGCTTGCGCTGGCCCTGCCGCTGGCGGGAATTGGGGCAGTGGCGGAAACGGGGGCAGGACCGGCCACAGCGCAGCAGCCGGTCGCGGTCGAATTCGTCGAGGTTCTTCGGCAACCGCTGGTGCTGGACCTGCGGCTGGTCGGCACCATCGCCGCCAGCGACAGCATCGACCTGTCCTTTCCCGCCGGCGGGCGGATCACCGAGATCACCGTCCGCGCCGGCGACCGGGTGCAGGCGGGCGACTCGTTGGCGCGCACCGACGGGGTGCAGCAGCAACAGGCGCTGAACCAGGCGCTGGCCGCCGTAGCCGCAGCCGAGGCAATGCTGCAACAGGCCGAGCAGGCCTCGATCCGCGCGGCCGAAATGCTGCGCCGGGGCGTCGGGACCCGCGCCGAAAGCGACATGGCCAGCCAGGCGCTGTCGGCCGCGCAGGGCCAGCTTGCCGCGGCGCGGACCGGGGCCGACCAGGCGCAGCGCGCGGTCGGGGACACGGTGATCCATGCCCCGCAGGCGGCAGTGGTCACCGCCCGCATGGCCGAACCGGGGCAGGTGGTCGGCGCGGCGCAGCCGATCCTGACGCTGGCGGCATTGACGGGGTTCGAGGCGGTCTTCAACGTCCCCGATTCGCCGCATCTGGACCAGGCGAGCGGGGCGCTCGTTTCTTTAGTGCCGCTGGACCGGCCGGAAACCCGGCTGTCAGCGACGGTGACGGAAATCGCGCCGCTGGTCGATCCGGCCACCGCCGCGGTCACCGTGCGCGCCGACATCAACCCCCGACTGACAAACACCGTGCTGGAGGCCGGGCTGCTGGGCGCCGCGGTCGAAGGCGTGGTGCATCTGAAGGCCGGCACCGGCATCGACATTCCCTGGACCGCGCTGACCGCGACCGGCGACGGCCCGGCGGTATGGCGGATCGACGATGGCGTGGTCTCGATCGTTCCGGTCGAGATCGAACGTTTCACCAACGGGCGGGTGGTCCTGAAATCCGGCGTCGACCCGGGCGATACCGTGGTGGGCGAAGGCTCGCAGCTGATGTATCCCGGGCGCCATGTCCGGCCCGGCAAGGGACGCTGACCATGCGCAACCCCCGCCCTGCCCCGCCGCGCATGATGCCGGCCCCGCCACTGGCGCTCTCTCTGGCACCCGCTCTGGCGCTGCTGGCGCTGGCGCTGGCCACCGTGC
>JAZIHR010000103.1:0-11104 GCA_036678445.1 Alphaproteobacteria bacterium | reverse complement strand
CCTTGCGCCCCGCCCCGCCGCGGCGCAATCAGGCAAAGGACAGGAGAGCCGATGACCACCCCGCCCAAAAAGACCCGCAAGCCCGCATGGGTGATCGACAAGGAACGCGCGCGTCGCGCCGCTGCGGCCGAAACCGTGTGGCTGTTCGGGCTGCACGCTGTCCGCGATGCGCTGCTTAACCCGGCGCGCACCCGGCTGCGGCTGGTGGTGACGAAAAACGCCGCCGACCGGCTGGCCGACGCCATCGCGGCCTCGGGGATGGAACCGGAAATCCTCGACGCCCGGGTCTTTGACCGCGAGGTGCCGCTGGCGCCCGAATCCGTCCACCAGGGCGCGGCGGTCGAGGTCCGGCCGCTGGACTGGGGCCGGCTGGCCGACATTGCCGCCGCGGGGGCCGGGGGAACGCGTCCGCTGATCGTGGCGCTGGACCGGGTGACCGACCCGCATAACGTCGGCGCGGTGCTGCGCTCGGCCGAGGTGTTCGGCGCCCGCGCGGTCATCGCCACCGCCCGCCACGCAGCGCCGGAAACCGGGGCGCTGGCCAAGACCGCCTCGGGGGCGCTGGAACGCCAGCCCTATCTGCGGGTGGTCAATCTTGCCGACGCGCTGACCGAACTGAAGGCGATGGGCTATGTCGTGCTGGGCCTTGACGGTGCGGCCGACACCACCCTGCCCGAGGCGCTGGCGAACCTGCCCGGCCGCGCCATCTGCCTGGTTCTGGGTGCCGAGGGGCCGGGGCTGCGCGAGCGCACGCGCGAAACCTGCGACCAGGTGGTGCGGATACCGTTCGCGGCGGATTTCGGTTCGCTGAACGTGTCGAACGCGGCCGCGGTGGCGCTGTATGCGGTCAACCAGGCGTGATGGCAGGACGAGGCCGTGCTGTGGCACGGGCGCTGCACGCGCGGTCACTTTGGGGCGATCTTCGCGACCGGCCGTTGCGCGAAGCCGGTGGTGATGCAACACAGGATGGCATGATGTCCGCAGCCCCCCTTCAGCCCCGTGCCGCGATGATTCGACGCCTTCAAGCCGCTGCCTTCGCTGCCTGCCCCCCTGCCGCCAGCCCTCCGGCCCAACCCTGCCCGACCCGCCGTGTCCCGGCAGGAATGCGGCAGCGGCGGCCGGCGCTGGCCGCGCTGGCGTTGTGGGGACTGCTGTCGGGGCCGGCGCAGGCACAGGCGCTGGGCGGCATGGACGCGGTCAGCCTGCGGGACGCGGGCCGTCCGGTCGGGGGCGATGCGGCGATCTCGACCCACTGGAAAGGGCACGAATGGCGCTTTTCCAATGACGCCAACCGCGCCGCGTTCGAGGCCAACCCCGGCGCCTATGCCCCCGGTTTCGGCGGCAACTGCCCGGTCGCCCTGGCCGACGGCGAACGCCACCCCGGAGCACCGCAGTTTTTCGTGGTGCTGAACGGTACGGTCTACCTGACCAGTTCGGCCGCTGCCCGCGAACGCCTGCGGCGCGAGCCCGCGATCCTTGACCAGGCCGCCCGCGCGTGGAAACGGCAGTCGCGGTAACCGGGGCGGCAAAGATCATGATGACCGGCGCCGGAAAAATTCTCACATTCCCGTGCTTGCGCATGGAACTTTGCGACAGTGGTGCACATTTACATCATGAGCAAGGCCACGGAACGGTCTTGTTCAGATCACTGTCCCTCGTTCCGCGACTTGCGCCCGGTCCATGACCGGGCGCTTTTTTCAGCCTGAACCGCCAACGAGGAAAGCACCATGACCCAGCCCGACATCGCCCGTATCGCCGCGGAAACTCGCAGCATCGCCGTGGTGGGCCTGTCGCCCAAGCCCGACCGCCCCAGCCACGAGGTCGCGCATTACCTGCAAAAACTGGGCTACCGGATCATCCCGGTGAACCCCGGCCATGCGGGCGAACAGATCCTGGGCGAAACCACCTATGCCAATCTTTCCGACATCCCGGCCGGGACCGAGGTTGACATGGTGGATATCTTCCGCCGCTCCGAATCGGTGCCCGAGGTGGTGGACGAGGCGCTTGCCGCCCTGCCCGGGCTGAAAACCGTGTGGATGCAGATCGGGGTGATGCACGAACAGTCGGCGGAAAAGGCCCGCGCGGCCGGCAAGACGGTCGTGCAGAACCGCTGCCCCAAGGTCGAATTTCCCCGCGTCGGCGCCACCGGTCCCGCCGGACGGTAACCCCCCGCACATGCGCACGGGCCAGCCCCGAGGCGACAGAACGAAAAGAGGGGCGGAAAATCCTTTCGCCCCTCTTTTCAAGCGCGGCGGGCGGGGTATAGTCGCCCCATGACGCGGATCATGCACCATGCCACGACCCTTGCCACCGGCGACCAGCCGGGCGGGCGGGCTGTCGTGAATCTCCGCGGTCTGCTGCTTCTTACGCTGCGCTGAGCGGGTCCGCCGGGCCGCCGCTCAGTCTGGCGCAGCGCCCGGCCATCCCAGAAGCAACAGTATCAAGAGACGCGACATGACCTCTGCCATCGCCAGCGCAACCGGCGCCACCACCACCCAATCCCGCGATGCCGACCGGGTGCTGATCTTCGACACCACCCTGCGCGACGGGGAACAATCCCCCGGCGCCACCATGTCCCACGCCGAAAAGCTGGAAATCGCCCAGATGCTGGACGAAATGGGCGTGGACATCATCGAGGCCGGGTTTCCCATCGCCTCGGAAGGCGACTTTACCGCTGTGTCCGAGATCGCCAAACAGGCGCAGAACGCGGTGATCTGCGGCCTTGCCCGCGCCCAGTTCCCCGACATCGACCGCTGCTGGGAGGCGGTGAAACACGCCCGCCGCCCGCGCATCCACACCTTCATCGGCACCTCGCCGCTGCACCGGGCGATCCCGAATCTGGACATGGACCAGATGGCGGACCGCATCCACCAGACCGTGACCCACGCCCGCAACCTGTGCGACGATGTGCAGTGGTCGGCGATGGACGCGACGCGGACCGAACACGACTATCTGTGCCGGGTGGTGGAAATCGCCATCAAGGCCGGCGCCACCACGATCAACGTGCCAGATACCGTGGGCTACACCGCGCCCCGCGAATCGGCGGCGCTGATCCGCATGCTGATCGAGCGGGTGCCGGGCGCCGACCGGGTGGTGTTTTCCACCCACTGCCACAACGACCTGGGCATGGCGACCGCCAACAGCCTGGCCGCGGTCGAGGCGGGGGCGCGCCAGATCGAATGCACCATCAACGGCCTGGGCGAGCGCGCCGGCAACGCCGCGCTGGAAGAGGTGGTGATGGCGCTGAAGGTGCGCCACGACATCATGCCCTGGACCACCGGCATCGACACGAAAAGGATCATCGGGATTTCCCGCCGGGTCAGCCAAGTCTCGGGCTTTCCGGTGCAGTTCAACAAGGCCATCGTCGGCAAGAACGCCTTTCTGCACGAATCCGGCATCCACCAGGACGGGGTGCTGAAGAACGTCGAGACCTTCGAGATCATGCGCCCTGCCGACATCGGCCTGAACGAGGCCAATATCGCCATGGGCAAGCATTCCGGCCGCGCCGCGCTGCGCGCCAAGCTGGCCGATCTGGGCTATGAGGTGGGGGACAACCAGCTCAAGGATATCTTCGTGCGGTTCAAGGAACTCGCCGACCGCAAGAAGGAAATCTACGACGACGATCTGGTCGCGCTGATGCAGGACAGCGCCGCCAATACCGACAGCGACTATCTGCAGGTGAAAAAGCTGCGCGTGGTCTGCGGCGGGGGTGAACCCGCGATGGCCACGCTGACCATGGTCGTGGGCGACGCCGAGCGAACCGAAACCGCGCAGGGCGACGGCCCGGTGGATGCGACCTTCAACGCGGTCGATGCGATGTTCGAGCATCACGCCACGCTGCAACTTTACCAGGTCCATGCCGTGACCGAGGGCACCGACGCGCAGGCCACCGTCAGCGTGCGGATGGAAGAGGACGGGCGCATCGCCACCGGACAGGCGTCGGACGTGGACACCATCCTTGCCAGCGCCAAGGCTTACGTCGGGGCGCTGAACCGGCTGAAGGTGCGGCGCGAACGCACCGCGCCGGACGCCGACACCAAGTCGATCAGCATGTATACGGTCTGAAGATCGGGGGGGCGCACGGGGTTGCGCCCCCTTTTCCTGCCGGGGGCGGCACCCATCGGCGAAAGATCGCCCGTCCGCGCCCCTTTCCGCGGCGACCGGGCGCCAGAATCGGCTTTTCCCCCAAGGGTGCCGGGCCTATATGGGGGCGCAGCCGCAATCGGCCCGGTCGGCAGGACTGCCGGGCAAGATCACAAGCGGTATCGGGCAGGCACGGAAGGGATCTGACATGGCATTCTTCGGTCTTTTCTCGACCGATATCGCGATCGACCTCGGCACCGCGAACACGCTGATCTACGTCAAGGGCAAGGGCGTGATCCTGAACGAGCCCTCGGTCGTGGCCTATCACGTCAAGGACGGCAAGAAACAGGTGCTGGCCGTGGGCGAGGACGCCAAGCTGATGCTTGGCCGCACCCCCGGCTCGATCGAGGCGATCCGCCCGATGCGCGAAGGCGTCATCGCCGACTTCGACAGCGCCGAGGTGATGATCAAGCACTTCATGAAGAAAGTGTTCAGGCGCACATCGTTTTCCAAGCCCAAGGTGATCGTCTGCGTGCCGCATGGCGCCACCCCGGTGGAAATGCGCGCGATCCGGCAATCGGTGCTGTCGGCGGGCGCGCGCAAGGCCGGGCTGATCGCCGAACCCATTGCGGCGGCCATCGGCGCGGGAATGCCGATCACCGAACCGACCGGCAGCATGGTCGTCGACATCGGCGGCGGCACGACCGAGGTCGCGGTGCTGTCGCTGGGCGACGTGGTCTATGCGCGCAGCGTCCGCGTCGGCGGCGACCGCATGGACGAAGCCATCGTCAACTACCTGCGCCGCCACCATAACCTGCTGATCGGCGACCAGACGGCAGAGCGCGTCAAGACCTCGATCGGCACCGCGCGGATGCCCGACGATGGCCGCGGCGCCACCATGCAGGTGCGCGGCCGCGACCTGCTGAACGGGGTCCCGAAAGAGGTCGAGATCACCCAGGCCATGGTCGCCGAGGCGCTGGCCGAGCCGGTGCAGCAGATCTGCGAGGCGGTGATGATCGCGTTGGAGGCCACCCCCCCGGACCTGGCCGCCGACATCGTGGACCGCGGCGTGATGCTGTCGGGCGGCGGCGCCATGCTGGGTGAAATGGACCTGGCGCTGCGCGAGCAGACCGGGCTGATGATCAGCCTTGCCGACCAACCGATGAACTGCGTGGCCCTGGGCACCGGCAAGTCGCTGGAATACGAAAAGCAGTTGCGCCACGTCATCGACTACGACAGCTGAGGCGGCCTGAATGGCTCGCCGCAGCTATGACTATGCGACCCCGGTCCGGCGGGTGCTGGTGGCGCTGCTGGTGCTGTCGCTGCTGGCGGTGTTCGTGTTCTGGCGCATCGACAGCCCGCGCGCGGAGCGGATGCGCGCGGCCTTCGTCGACCGCTTCGTGCCCTCGCTGGACTGGGCGATGGCGCCGGTGACTGCCGCTGCCCGCATGGTGGCCGGGTTCCAGTCCTATCAGCGGCTTTACGAACAGAACCAGGAACTGCGCCGCGAATTGCAGCGGATGAGCGCCTGGAAAGAGGCCGCGGTGCAGCTGGAGCAGGAAAACGCCAAGCTGCTGGCCCAGAACAACGTCCGGCTGGACCCGGCGCTGACCAGCGTGTCGGGGGTGGTGCTGACCGACAGCGGCACCGCATTCCGCCAGTCGGTGCTGCTGAACCGCGGCGCGCGCGACGGGATCCTGGACGGCTGGGCCACGATGGACGGGCTGGGGCTGGTCGGGCGTATCTCGGGGGTGGGCGAGACGACCAGCCGGGTGATGCTGCTGACCGACCCCTCGTCGCGGCTGCCGGTGACCATCCAGCCCTCGGGGCAAAAGGCGCTGCTGACCGGCGACAACACCGCCCTGCCCTATCTGGACTTCATGGAAAGCCCGGAAAACGTGCGGCCGGGGGACCGTGTGATCACATCCGGCGACGGCGGGCTGTTCCCGCCGGGGCTGCTGGTCGGGCAGGCAGTGCAGACCTCGGACCGCCGGATGCGGGTGCGGCTGGCGGCCGATTACGGGCGGCTGGAATTTCTGCGCGTGCTGCGCAGCCACCCGGCCGAACAGATCGCCGACAGCGGGCTGCTGATCCGCCCGCCCGCGCCGGGCTTTATCGGCCCGCCCCTGCCCGGCGCTGCCTCCGAAGCCGCCGGCGCGCAGGCGGACTAGGCGATGCTGTCCCCCGCCCGCCAGCGCCAGCTTGCCGGCCAGTCGCTTTACGTCGCGCTGGCGCTGGCGCTGATCGTGGCAGCGCTGCTGCCGCTGGCACCGGGGCGGATCGGGGTGCCCGGTCCCGACCTGCTGACCGCGATGACGCTGGCCTGGGTGGTGCGCCGCCCCGCGCAGGTGCCGCCGCTGACCATCGGCGCGGTGGCGCTGCTGGCCGATATCCTGCTGTTCCGCCCGCCCGGGCTTGGCGCCGCGATCACCGTGGTCGCGGCGGAAACCCTGCGCCGCAGCGCCCAGCGCGGCCGCGCGCAGGGCTTCGTCGTCGAGTGGCTGCGGGTCGCGGCGCTGATGGCCCTGATGGTGCTGGCCGAGCGGACCGTGCGCACGCTGTTCCTGGTTCCTCCGACACTGGCGCCGCTGCCGCCGTTGGGGCAGGATATACTGCGCCTGATCGCGACCATCGGCGCCTATCCGCTGGTGGTGGCGGTGCTGCATCCGCTGGGGCTGCGCCGCCCCTCGCCGGCCGAACTGAACTGGCCCGAACCATGATCCCGGATGCCCGGACCCGGGCGCCGGCACCCCGTGTGACGAAGAACCCGAAGCGATGAAGAAATCCGCCCGCGACATCACCGACAGCAATCGCACGATCAACCGCCGCGCGCTGATGCTAGGCGCGGTGCAGGCGGCGGTGGTGGCGACGCTGGGCTGGCGGCTCAAGACCATGCAGCTGGACCGCGCCGATGAATTCCGGATGCTGTCGGACGGCAACTCGATCAAGCTGCGGCTGCTGCCGCCGGCGCGCGGGCTGATCCACGACCGCAACGGCGTGCTGCTGGCCGGGAACGAGGCGAATTATCGCGCCACCATCACCCGCGAAGAAGCCGGCGACCCCGCGCTGGTGCTGGCCCGGCTGCGCCAGCTGATCCCGATGACCGACACCGCCGTCGAGGCGCTGCTGGCCGAGATCGACAAGCGCAGCGCCATCACCCCGGTGGTGGTGGCCGACCGGCTGACCTGGGAACAATTCGCCTCGATCGCGGTCAATGCGCCGGCCCTGCCCGGCGTCACCCCCGAATCGGGCCTGTCGCGCAGCTATCCGCGCGGCGGCGACTTTGCCCATGTGCTAGGCTATGTCGGCCCGGTCTCGGACTATGACCTGTCGCGGATGGAGGATCCCGACCCCGTGCTGATGCTGCCCGAATTCCAGCTGGGCAAGCTGGGGGTCGAGGCGCGGATGGAGGATCGGCTGCGCGGCAAGGCCGGCACCCGCCGGGTCGAGGTCAACAGCGCCGGCCGCGAGATGCGCGAGCTGGAGCGGATCGAGGGCCAGCAGGGCGACACCGTGCAGATCACCATTGACGCGGCGTTGCAGAATTTTGCCGTGCAGCGGCTGGGCGAGGAAAGCGCCGCCGCCGTGGTGATCGACGTGCGGAACGGCGACATCCTGGCCAGCGCCTCGGCGCCGACCTTCGATCCGAACCTGTTCGTGCGGGGAATTTCCGGGCCGGATTACCGGGCGCTGATGGAACATGACCACCGGCCGCTGGCCGACAAGACCGTGCAGGGGGTGTATCCGCCCGGCTCGACCTTCAAGATGGTGCCGCTGCTGGCGGGGCTGGAATCGGGGCTGATCGACGGCGGCACGCGGTTCTACTGCCCCGGCCACACCACCGTCGCCGGCCGGCGCTTTCACTGTTGGAGCAGGGGTGGCCACGGCTCGGTGGCGGCGGTGGCCAGCCTCGAACGGTCCTGCGACGTGTATTATTACGAACTGGCGCAGCGCATCGGGATCGACCGCATGGCCGAGATGGCCCGCCGCCTGGGCATCGGTGTGCGCCACGAACTGCCGATGTCGGCCATCGCCGAAGGCATCGCCCCCGACCGCGCCTGGAAACGCGCCCGCCACGACCAGGAATGGCAGGTGGGCGACAGCATCAACGCCTCGATCGGGCAGGGTTATGTGCTGGCCTCGCCGCTGCAACTGGCGGTGATGACGGCGCGGGTCGCCACGGGGCGCGAGATCGCGCCGCGGCTGGTGCGGGCGGTGAACGGGGTCGCGGTCCCGGAAACGGATTTCCCCGATCTGGGCCTGCGCGAGGCCAACCTGCGCATCGCCCGCGCCGGCATGGACGCGGTGATGAACGGCAACCACGGCACCGCCCTGCGTTCGCGCATCGTGCTGCCGGAATGGCGCATGGCCGGAAAGACCGGCACCAGCCAGGTGCGCAACATCACCGCGGCCGAACGCGCGCGCGGCGTGATCCGCAACGATCAGTTGCCGTGGAATCGCCGCGACCATGCGCTGTTCGTCTGTTATGCGCCCGTCGAGGCGCCGCGCTATGCGGTGTCGGTGGTGGTCGAGCATGGCGGCGGCGGCGGCGCGGTGGCCGGCCCGATCGGGCGTGATATCCTGCTGTTCGCGCTGGCGGGCGGGTTCCCGCCGCTGGACGCCTATCCGCCCGGCCAGCGCGGCGCCGTCGAGGAAATGCGGGCAAGGATGAACCTGACGCCTCCGCCGGTCGCGCAGGCCAGCGGGCGGGCCAGGGCATGAACGCGGGTGCGGCGCCGGAAACCGGCGCGGGGCGGGCTGCGCTGGCGCAGCGAGGCGAAGCGGCAGAGCGGGCAGAACGATGAGCGGTTATCTCGACTATAAATCCGAACAGACCCCGACCGGCTGGCGCAAGATCCTGTATCTCAGCTGGCCGCTGGTGTTCCTGCTGGCCGCGGTCTCTGCCGCCGGGTTCCTGATGCTGTATTCCATCGCCGGCGGCCGGGCCGAGGTCTGGGCCGAGCCGCAGATGAAGCGTTTCGTCGTCGGCATGGCGGCAATGATCGCGCTGGCCTTCGTGCCGGTGTGGTTCTGGCGCTCGATTTCCGTGGCGGCCTATGCGGTGTGCCTGCTGCTGCTGGTGGCGGTGGATGTGTTCGGCCATAACGCCATGGGGGCGCAGCGCTGGCTGGACGTGGGGCCGGTCAAGCTGCAACCGTCCGAGATCACCAAGATCGCGCTGGTGCTGGTGCTGGCGGTCTATTACGACTGGCTGGACCTGAGCCGGGTATCGCGGCCGCTGTGGGTGCTGATCCCGGTGGTGCTGATCCTGATCCCGACCGGGCTGGTGCTGGCGCAGCCCGACCTGGGCACCTCGGTGATGCTGGTGGCGGGCGGCGGGCTGATGATGTTCGTCGCCGGGGTCAGCCTGTGGTATTTCGCCGTGGTGATCGGGGGCGGGGCCGGGCTGATCTTCGCGGTGCTGAAAAGCCGCGGCACCGACTGGCAACTGATCCATGACTACCAGTATCGACGCATCGACACGTTCCTGGACCCCGGCAGCGACCCGCTGGGCGCAGGCTACAACATCACCCAGGCGCAGATCGCGCTGGGGTCGGGCGGCTGGTCGGGACGCGGCTTCATGCAGGGCACCCAAAGCCGGCTGAACTTCCTGCCCGAAAAGCACACCGACTTCATCTTCACCTCGCTGGCCGAGGAATTCGGCTTTGTCGGCTCGATCACCCTGCTGTCGCTTTACGCGCTGATCCTGGCGTTCTGCCTGTATTCGGCGTTGACCAACCGCGACCGTTTCGCCAGCTTGCTGACGCTGGGCATCGCGGGGACGTTCTTTCTGTATTTCGCGGTGAACATGGGGATGGTGATGGGGCTGATGCCGGTAGTGGGCGCACCGCTGCCGCTGGTCAGCTATGGAGGGACACAGTTGATGATCCTGCTGATGGCGTTCGGCATCGTGCAATCCGCGCATGTGAACAGGCCGCGCTGATGCGGGTGCTGTTTGCCGCCCCCGCCGCCTTGTGGGACCGCTGGGCCCCTGCCCTGCGTGCCGCCTGCCCGGAAATGGAACTGGTCCGCGACGGCGACCCGGCCGGGTTCGATGCGCTGATCCATGCGCCCGGCTACCCCGAGTCGGGGCAACAGATGGACTTTCGCCCCTTTACCCGGGCGCGGCTGGTGCAAAGCCTGTGGGCCGGGGTCGAGCAGGTCGTCGGCAACCCGACGCTGACCCAGCCCTTGTGCCGGATGGTCGATCCGGGGCTGGCGCAGGGCATGGCGGAATGGTGCCTGGGCTGGACCATGCGCTTTCACCTGGGGATGGACCGCTATCCGCAGGACGGGGTCTGGCGGCACGCGGTGGTGCCGCCGCTGGCCTCTGGACGCAGGGTAACGATCCTGGGGATGGGAGAGCTGGGCCAGGCCGTGGCCGCGATGCTGCGCGGCGTGGGGTTCGACGTGACCGGCTGGTCTGCCTCGGGCCGCGCGGTTGCGGGGGTGCGGATGCTGGGCGCGGCCGCGCTGGGGCAGGCGCTTGACCGGGCCGAGGTGCTGATCTCGCTTCTGCCCGACACGCCGCAGACGCGCGGGCTGCTGGATGCGCGGCGGCTGGCGATGCTGCCGCGCGGCGCGGTGCTGCTGAACCCCGGGCGCGGCACGGTGCTGGACGACGAGGCATTGCTGGCCGAGCTGAACACCGGCCGGCTGGGCCATGCGGTGCTGGACGTGTTCCGCACCGAGCCGCTGCCGCTGACGCATCCGTTCTGGCGCCACCAGCGCGTGACCGTGACCCCTCATATCGCCGCCGAGACCCGCCCGGCCACCGCCGCCCCCGTCGTCGCCGAGAACCTGCGCCGCGCGATGGACGGCCGGCCGCTGCTGCACCTGGTCGATCGCGCCAAGGGGTATTGAGGGCACGCCACAAGGGGCGCCGCCCCCCGCGCGATGCGCCCCCCGGTGGATATTCCTACAGGAAGGACGTGAACGGGGCAAAACCGGGCGCGTCAGCGCAGCCGGGTCAGCGCAGCCGGGGCTGTCACTTAATCACATCTCCGAGCCCACGACAAGG
>JAZIHR010000102.1:0-11350 GCA_036678445.1 Alphaproteobacteria bacterium | reverse complement strand
GGTCGTGGTGGCGCAACTTCATCGCCAGCGCGTCGGCGGTGCCGCGGGCCTGCAGGATCTCGTCCCGGGTCATGCGCCGGCTGATCTGCGGCAGGCGCATGGTGTCGCCCGCCACCCCCGAAGGGTCGGCGGTGAAGGTGACGGTCAGTTCGTGGTCGTCGGCCAGCGCGCGGGTTGCCTCGGCCAGCGCCTTCTTGAACGGATCGGCAGGGTTGTCGGACTTTTTCATGCAAGTGTTTTGAGCCGTTCGGCGGCGGCTGTCCATAAGGGTTTGACGCCGGACCGGGGCGCTGCCCCGGACCCGGGGTATTTGGGCCAGAAAGAAGCCGGGAAACCCGGGCGCGGCCGGAGCGTTCGTCTGGCAGGAACGGAAAAGGAGGGCCTGATGCGGGCAATGCTGGTTCTGCTGGCGGCGATGCTGCCCGTGCCGCTTGCGGCCGGGGCGTCCGGTTGCGGCGCGGCGGTGGATGCGGCCTGGCGCGAGGGGTTTGCCGCGGGGGTCGACGCGGTGAACGCGCAGCTGGGTGCGGTCACTGCGCAGATTCAGGCCGACGTGCAGGCACAGGTGAATGCGCAGCTTTCCCGGATCGAGGCGGACCGCGCCGCCGCGCTTGATTCGCGGCTGGCCGAGGCGCAGGCGATGGCGCTGGCCGCGCAAGGGTCCATGCGAGGGGCTGCTGCGGAGATGCCGGCGCTGCCGCGGCAGGAGCCGGATGCGCTGCCGCCCGGCACCTCCATCACCATCACCGACCCGCAGAACCTGCCGCCCGAGCTGTTCCGGGCGCTGATGGATTACGCCGCGCGCTGACCGGCGTCGGGCTGGCGCGCATCATAGGCCGCGCGGGCCGCGTCGATCGCATCGGCGTGGGCAAAGGTCCATTCCGCCAGCGCCGCGATCGGGCGGAACAGGTCCATGCCCATCTGAGTCAGCGCGTATTCCACCTGCGGCGGCGAGACCGGCGTCACCCTGCGATCGACGAAGCCGTCGCGTTCCAGGTTGCGCAGCGTCCGCGTCAGCATCTTTTGCGAGATGCTGCCCAGTTCGCGCCTGAGCGCCGAGAACCGTTTCGGCCCCTGCCCCAACGCGCGCACGATCAGCAGCGTCCATTTGTCGCCGATTCGGGACAGCAGTTCGCTGATGCGCTGGCAGGTTCCGGTGTCATGGGTGTCGGCTGGTATCATCGCGGTGCCTTCTTGCGGGGTCTGGCGCAGGTCTCTAACTGAACCAAAGTATCTTACAGAAACCTGGTCAATCAAGGAGACCGTTAATGTCCAGACCCCGCATCGCCGTCATCATCGGCTCGACCCGCAAGGCGCGCTTTGCCGACAAGCCCGCCGCCTGGCTGATGGAGAAGGTCGCGAACCACCCGGAGCTGGACTTTGAACTGGTGGACCTGCGCGACTACGACCTGCCGCTGTTCGACGAGGCGACCTCGAACCTGTGGGCGCCCTCGCAGGACGAGCGCGCGCGGCGCTGGCAGGAAAAGGTGGCAGGGTTCGACGGCTACCTGTTCGTGGTGGCCGAATACAACCACTCGATCACCGCGGCGCTGAAGAACGCCTTTGACCAGGATTACACCGGCTGGAACCGCAAGCCCGGCGGCGCGCTGGCCTATGGCTCGATGGGCGGGGTCCGCGCGCTTGAGCATCTGCGCAACATCATGGTCGAGGTGCAGATGGTGCCGCTGCGCAACGCCGTTCACATCGGCGGCAGCGATTTCTTCAAGGTCTGGAGCGGCGGCCAGAACGCCCCGATCGCCGAGATCGAGCCGGTCCTGCAACCCTCGCTGAACGCGATGCTGGACGAGCTGGCCTGGTGGACCAGGGCGACCAAGGCCGCGCGCGAGGGCTGACGGCGAAAGGCGCCGCCCCCTTGCGGGAAGCGGCGCCTTTACGCTTTCATCTGCCCCGAATGGCCTTTCTGGCGATGGCCGCGCTGAACGAGATCAAGGGCGGCATTAGCGGCTCCCGGCGCGGGAGGCCTCGGGCAGGACCTTCTTGAACGGATCGGATTTTTTCATTTTAAGCTGTCGCCTAGATTTTTCAAATCTGCTTCAACGGCACGAGGCTCGATCTTCTCTTGGATTGCAGATGTGAAACGCCGCTTAGATTTCATAACCTGAGAAGCGGCGTCATTAAGGTCACTTTTTTGGTCTATAGATATCAATATTTTGAATACATCGACCAAATCGTCTAGCGCCGCCTGTCTAAAGCCGGTGTAAGCACTTTCTTTGTCTTTTCCGTAGGAAACATGCTCATGATTTGGAAGCAGCCACCGACCTTGATCGATCAACGATGTAATCCGAGCTAAGCAGTCCCTTTTTTGGCTAGAGAATTGCTCCGAAGTCGGTGTGAGAAGATGGATATAGCAACTGGAAATTGCGTCCATCGCCTCCTTGCCCCAAGAGAGAAGGCGTGTCCGTTCAGATTGCTGTGCATTGAAGCGGGCGATCCGCACGGAGATTAGCGCAGTCTTACGTGATTGATGATTGAAGTAGATGGCCACGCAAGCGGACAGCAGAGAGATGAGAGCTGCAACGATCGCAGTTACAACTTTGACATCAACAAAGCTCTGCTCGCCCACCTGAGATAAGGCACCCATCACCCCGCCTTGACCACGGCGCTTTCCGGCAGTTCTTCGTCGAACAGGCGCTGATAGAACTCGGCCACGGTCTGGCGTTCCAGTTCATCGCATTTGTTCAGGAAGGTCAGGCGGAAGGCGTAGCCGATGTTGTCGCCGAAGATGCGGGCGTTCTGCGCCCAGGCGATCACCGTGCGCGGGCTCATCACCGTGGACAGGTCGCCCTGCATGAAGGCGGTGCGGGTCAGGTCGGCCAGCGTCACCATCTGGCTGATGATCTTGCGGCCTTTTTCGGTGTTGTAGGCCGGGTTCTTGGACAGCACGATCGCCACCTCGGCGTCGTGCGACAGGTAGTTCAGCGTCGCGACCAGCGACCAGCGGTCCATCTGGCCCTGGTTGATCTGCTGGGTGCCGTGGTAAAGCCCGGTGGTATCGCCCAGCCCCACGGTGTTCGCCGTCGCGAACAGGCGGAAATACGGGTTCGGGGTGATGACCTCGTTCTGGTCCAGCAGGGTCAGCTTACCGTCGGCTTCCAGCACGCGCTGGATCACGAACATCACGTCGGCCCGGCCCGCGTCATATTCGTCGAACACGATGGCGGTGGGGTTGCGCAGCGCCCAGGGCAGGATGCCTTCGTGGAACACCGTCACCTGCTTGCCGTCCACCAGCTTGATCGCGTCCTTGCCGATCAGGTCGATGCGCGACACATGGCTGTCCAGGTTCACCCGCACGCAGGGCCAGTTCAGCCGCGCCGCCACCTGCTCGATATGAGTGGATTTCCCGGTGCCGTGATAGCCCTGGATCATCACCCGCCGGTTATAGACGAAGCCCGCCAGAATCGCGAGGGTGGTGTCGGGGTCGAACTTGTAGGTCGGGTCCAGGTCCGGCACGCGGTCAGTGCGCTGCGCGAACCCCTTGACCTTCATGTCGCTGTCGATACCGAAGACGTCGCGAAGGTCGATCTCTTCGGTGGGTTTCGCGTTCACATCCAGATCGGCCATCCGTCCACGTCCTTTCAGTCCACTGGCCGGTGATGGAACATCCTTGCCGCTTGCGCAAGGCGTGATACCTGCGGCACGGGCACCGAACCCGCGCAGCACCGCGCGCGTTGGCCGGTGACCCGGGCGGCAAGCGGTCATGGGCGGGCCAAGACCGGACAGCAAAGGCAGGCGGAATGAGCGGACTGATCGCACTTCTCGATGATGTGGCGGGAATCGCCAAGGTGGCGGCGGCCTCGGTGGACGATGTGGCGGGGATGTCGGCCAAGGCGGGGACCAAGGCCGCCGGCGCGGTGATCGACGACGCGGCGGTGACCCCGAAATACGTCCACGGCTTCGACGCCAGCCGCGAGATCCCGATCGTCTGGCGCATCGCCAAGGGGTCGGTGTTCAACAAGGTGGTGATCCTGCTGCCGGCGGCGCTGATCCTGTCGCAGTTCGCGCCCTGGCTGATCACCCCGCTGCTGATGCTGGGCGGCGCCTATCTGTGCTTCGAGGGCGCCGAGAAGGTCTGGCATGTCTTCGCCCCCCACGATCCGCACAAGTCGCAGGACACGGCCGCGCCCGACGACCCTGTCCACCTGGAAGAGGCCAGGGTCGCGGGAGCGATCAAGACCGACTTCATCCTGTCGGCCGAGATCATGACCATCGCGCTGGCCGCGATTCCGCCCGGGCAGGGGCTGGCCATGCGCGCCGCGGTGCTGCTGGTGGTGGCGCTGGCGATCACCGCAGCAGTCTATGGCGCGGTGGCGCTGATCGTGAAGGCGGACGATTACGGGCTGGCGCTGGCGCGCACCCGCGGCGGCTGGCTTCGCGCGGCCGGGCGCATGCTGGTCAAGGCGATGCCCGGTCTCATGCAGGGGCTGACCGTGGCCGGCACCGCGGCGATGCTGTGGGTCGGGGGCAATATCGTGCTGCACGGGCTGGAAACCCTGGGGCTGGGCCTGCCGTACGAGACGATCCGCCACTGGTCCCGGCTGGCAAGCCAAGCGGTCCCCCAGGCCGCCGCGGCGGTGGTGGGCTGGCTGGTGATGGCAATGCTCGACGGGATCTGCGGGCTGGCGCTGGGGCTGGGGCTGATCCCGCTTGGCCATGCGGTTCTGGCGCCGGCGTGGCGCCGGGCGCGGGCGCTGTTCGGCACCCCGGCCTGAGCCCCCCTCAGCCGCGCAATTCAGCGTGGTGCAGCAGGTGGAACCGCCCCTCTGCATCCTCGCCCATCAGCGCCAGCGCGCTGATCGGGTGCGGGCACGGCAACAGCCCCTCCAGCAGAGGCTGTAGCCGCTGCCTCGCCCCGGCCTCAGCGGTGGCGGAGAGCGGGCCGGTCAGGGTCATGTGATAGCGGAACTCGTCCATCACCCAAGGGTAGCCCCAGCGGTCCAGCAACGCGCGCTGCGCCGCGCCCAGCAGTTCCGGCCGGCGCCGGGCACATTCGTCAGGGGTCAGAGGCGCGCGGAACCCGTCCAGCGCGCGCACCACCTCGGCGGCCAGCGCGGTGACGGCGGCGGGCTGCGGCTCAAAGACCAGCGCCAGAACCCCGGCCATCCGCCGCAGTTGCAGCCCCGGCGCGGTCACCGGGGCCAGCCCCGCGCAAAGCTGCTGAAACGCGGCGACCAGCATGTCGGGCGAACAGCCCGGCGCCAGCCGGAACGGCGCCTTGATGGTGGCGTGAAACCCATAGCGGCGCGGCGTGGCGGCCAGCGCCCCGCCCAGGCCCCGGGTCTCGCACCCGCGCCGCATGTCCCAGCCCAGCCACGCCGCCCCGAAATCCGCCAGCCCCGCCGGCCCCGGATCATAGACCGCATAACGCCGGTATTCCGTCACGCCCGATTCCCTCACGCCCGATTCCCTCGCCCAAGCCTTTTCATCTTGCCCCGAATATCCTTTGAGGTTGCGGGGGGGGGGAAACCCTGCTTGCGCCCGCGCCACAAGGCGCCGCGCCCATGCAAAACGCCCCATGCAAAAGAGGCGCCCCGCAAGGCGCCCCCCTACTCCGATCACGGATCGGCTCAGCCGTGGCGGCTGAAGAAATCCTTCATCCGGGTTTCGACCTCATCCTTGGCCCAGCCGTAGCGTTCCTGCAACTTGCCTGCCAGCTTGTCGCGCTTGCCGGCGATTTCGGTCAGCTCGTCATCGGTCAGGTCGCCCCACTGTTCCTTGACCGAACCCTTGAGCTGACCCCATTTGCCTTCGATGACATCCCAGTTCATTGCGCATGCTCCGTTGTGCGGTTGCGTTACGGGAACTGAACGCCCGCATTCCGGGATGGTTCCGCAGGCCAGAAGGCTCAGGCCACCCGGTCCCCCGGTTCCTGCCCCGCGCGCCAGGCCCGCAGGTTGTCCAGCGCCCGCAGGGCCATGGCGGTGCGCACCTCGTCTGTAGCAGTGCCCAGATGGGGCAGCAGCACCACGTTTTCCAGCGCGACCAGCGCCTGAGGCACCAGCGGTTCGTGTTCATAGACATCCAGCCCGGCACCGGCGATCCGGTCCTCTTGCAGGGCAGCGACCAGCGCGGTTTCGTCCACCACGTCGCCGCGGGCGATGTTGATCAGGAACCCGTCCCGCTTCATCGCCGCCAGTTCGGGCGCGCCGATCAGGTGCCGGCTGGCGCCGCCGCCGGGCACGGCCAGCACCACGAAATCCGCCTGCGCCAGAACCTCGGACAGCGGCAGCTGCGTGGCCGGAAACCCCAGCCCCGAGACCTGTGAGCGGTTGTGGAACACCACCTTCATGCCGAACCCGTGGTGGCAGCGCCGGGCGATGGCCTGCCCGATGCGGCCCATGCCGACGATGCCCACCGTCGCGCCCGAGACATGGCGCCCCAGCATCTGTGTGGGGTGCCAGCCGGTCCAGCCGCCGGCGCGGACCAGCCGCTCGCCCTCGCCCGCGCGGCGCGCAGTCATCAGGATCAGGGTCACCGCGATGTCGGCGGTCGATTCGGTCACCACCTCGGGGGTGTTGCTGACCACCACGCCGGCGGCGCGGGCGGCCTCAATGTCGATGTGGTTATAGCCGGCGCCGAAATTGGCCAGCATCCCGGCCCGCCGCCCCCCTGCCCCAAGGACCGAGGCATTGAACGCATCGCCCAGCGTCGGCAGCACCGCATCATAGTCGCGCAGCGCGGCCAGCGCCTCTGCTTCGGTCAGGGGGGTGGTCTCGTCGCGGAAATCGGCGTCGAACTCGGCGCTTATCGCCGCCTCGGCGCGTTCGGTCATCCGCCGTGTCACCAGCAGCCGCATCAGTAAAGCCTCCCCCCGTTCGGGACCGGCCGGTCGGGGCCGATCAGAACCACCTCGCCCGCCTCGTCGGGCAGGCCCAGCACCAGCACCTCGGACAGGAACTTGCCGATCTGCCGGGGCGGGAAATTGACCACCGCCAGCACCTGCCGCCCGATCAGCTCGGCCGGGTCGTAGTGGCGGGTGATCTGCGCCGAGCTGCGCTTTTCGCCCAGATCGCCGAACTCCACCCACAGCTTGATCGCGGGGACCCGCGCCTCGGGGTATGGCTCGGCGCGGATCACGGTGCCCACGCGGATATCGACGCGGGCGAAATCGTCCCAGACGATCTGCGGGCTGGCAGTGCCGCTGGTTTCCGCACCGCTCATTGCCCCAACTCGCGCCCGCGGGCGGCGGCGGCGGCGACGGTGCGGGCGATCAGCGGCGCCAGCCCCGTGTCCGGGTCCATCAGCTGCGCCAGCCCCGCCGCGGTGGTGCCAGCGGGCGAGGTCACCGCCTCGCGCAGCCGCGCCGGATCGCCGCCCTCGGCCATGGCCAGCGCACCCGCCCCGGCAACGGTGGCGCGGGCGAGGTCCAGCGCCAGAGGGGCGGGCAGCCCCTCGGCCTGACCGGCGGCGGCCAGCGCCTCGATCAGGTGGAACACATAGGCCGGGCCGGAACCGGACACCGCGGTCACCGCATCCATCTGCGATTCGTCGTCCAGCCGCACGACGCGGCCCACGGCCTCCATCAGCGCCTGCGCAAGATCCAGCGCCGCGGCATCGGCCTGCGCGTTGCCGACGATGGCGGTGATTCCCTGCCCGATGGCGGCGGGGGTGTTCGGCATCGCCCGCACCACCGCGGCGCCCGGGAAAGCGCGGCCGTAAGCCGCCAGCGTCACCCCGGCGGCAACGGAAATCACCAGCGGTCCCGCCGGGCTACCCAGGCCCGCCAGCACGTCCCCCATCATCTGCGGCTTGACCGCCAGCACCAGCACGGCAGGGTCCGCGGGCAACGGCCCGTTGACCGAAACGCCACGTTCCGCCACCCAGGCGGGCGCGTTGGGGTCGCGCACATGGACCGCCTCGGGCGCCAGCCCGCGCGACAGCCACCCTTGCAGCAGCGCCCCGCCCATGCGGCCGCAGCCGACCAGCACCAGCCCTTTGCGGTTCAGATGCGTCAGGTCCATCGGCCCTCTCTCCCCCTTGCCGGTTTTTTCCAGGGCCCAAGGGGTAACGATCCGCGCCGCGCTGTCCAGACCCCGCGGCTTGTCCGCCGCACGCTTCCGGTCCATCAAGCGGGGATGGACCTGTTCGAAGACGACACCCCCGAAGGCACGGGCGGCAACGCCCCGGCGCTGAGCGTTTCAGAGCTTTCCGGCGCGGTAAAGCGCGTGATCGAGGGCGAATTCGGCCGCGTGCGCGTGCGCGGAGAGGTAGGACGCATCTCGCGCCCGGCCTCGGGGCACCTGTATTTCGACCTCAAGGACGACAATGCCTCGATCGCCGCCATCTGCTGGAAGGGACAGGCCGCGCGGCTGGCCCACCGCCCCGAAGAAGGGATGGAGATCATCGCCACCGGCCGGCTGACCACCTATCCCGGCCAGTCGAAATACCAGCTGATCGTCGAGCAGATCGAGCCCGCCGGCGTCGGCGCGTTGATGGCGATGCTGGAACAGCGCCGCCGCGCGCTGGCGGCCGAGGGGCTGTTCGACCCCGCCCGCAAGCGGCCGATCCCGTTCTTGCCGGGGGTGATCGCGGTGGTGACCTCGCCCTCGGGGGCAGTGATCCGCGACATCCTGCACCGGCTGCGCGACCGCTTTCCGTCGCGCGTGCTGATCTGGCCGGTGGCGGTGCAGGGCAGCGCCTGCGCGCCGCAGGTGGCCGACGCGATCACCCGGCTGAACGCGATCGCGCCGGGCGGGCCGGTGCCACGCCCCGATCTGATCATCGTGGCGCGCGGCGGCGGCTCGGTCGAGGATCTGTGGGGCTTCAACGACGAAGCGGTGATCCGCGCGGTGGCGGCGGGGACGATCCCGCTGATCTCGGCGGTGGGGCATGAAACCGACACCACGCTGATCGACCATGCCGCCGACCTGCGCGCCCCCACCCCCACGGCGGCGGCGGAAATGGCGGTGCCGGTGCTGGCCGACCTCAGCGCCCGCATGGCCGAGACACAGGCGCGGCTGCTGCGCGGTGTGCGGACACGGATAGAACTGCCCGCCCAGCGGCTGGGCGATCTTGGCCGCGCGCTGGGGCGGCCGCAGGCGCTGACAGAACCGGCGCGGCAGCGGCTGGACCTGACCGGGCCACGGCTCGAAACGAGCTTGCGCGGCTTTGTGCGCGACTGCCGTCACCGCGCCGATTCGCTGCACCTGCCGCTGTCGGCCCTGCGCCAGTTCATGGCCAGCCGCCGCGAAGGGCTGGCCCGTGCCGGCGCGGCGCTGGCACAGGCGCCCCTGCGCGACCTTCAGCGCCGCCGCGCGGCACTGCCGGCACTGCGTCCGGGCGCGGTGCGGATGGCACAAGCGGCGGCCGCGCGGCGGCTGTCCTCGGCCGCCGCGCGGCTGGAGGGCGCGCAGACCCGCATGAAACGCAGCCAGTCCGAGGCCCGCGCGCGACTGGCCGAGGCGGGACGACGGCTCGATGCGCTGGCGCCAAGGCTGACGGCCGAGCGTCGCGCCGCGCTGGAAACGCTGGACCGGCTGCGCCAGACCCTGGGCCACGCCGAAACCCTGAAACGCGGCTTTGCCATCGTGCGCGGACCCGAGGGGCAGCTGCTCACCTCGGCCGCCGCCGCCGCCGCCGCCGCGGCGCTGGAGCTCGAGTTCCACGACGGCCGGATCGCGGCCCGTCCCGCGACGGAACCGCCTGCACCGGCTCGTCCCGCACGACCCAAGCGTCCGAAACCCGATCAGGGCTCGCTGTTCTGACAGGACTCTAGGCGGGATCCTTGCGCCCGCGTCACGGTTGCATGGGTATTTAGGCCAGAAAGAAGCCCGCCCCCGCTGACGGGAGAGAGGATTTCTTTCTGGTCCAAATACCCATTCCGGCCGCGCCGCCCGGCGCAGCGGTGCCGGTTCAGGGCAAGGCCGCAGCGCGGGTCAGGCGGTCTCGCGCGGGCGCAGGGTCAGCCAGATCAGCGCCCCTCCGGCCAGGATCAGGAACGGCACCATCGCCAGGTTGACCGCCGACCAGCCCTGTTCGGCGGTGCCGCCGCCGCAGCCCATCAGCGCCCCCGACGACAGCGAGGCCAGGAACACCCCACCAAAGACGATGGTGTCGTTGATCCCCTGCACCCGGCCGCGTTCCTCGGGGCGGTGGGCGGCGGTGACCATGGCGGTCGCGCCGATGAAGCCGAAGTTCCAGCCCAGCCCCAGCAGGATCAGCGCGACGTAGAACTTGTCCAGCGCCACGCCGCTAAGCGCGACGGCCCCCCCCGCGGCAAGGATGGTCAGCCCAGCCGCCACGATGCGCTCTGCCCCGAAGCGGCTGATCAGGTTGCCGGTGAAGAACGCCGGCGCGAACATCGCCACCATATGCGCCGCCGTCACATTCGCCGCGTCACCGGTGCCGAAGCCGCAGCCCACCATCGCCAGCGGGGTCGAGGTCATCACCAGGTTCATCAGCGCATAGGACACCATCGCGCAGATGATCGCGACGGCGATTTCCGGGGTGCGCAGCAGTTCAGAGGTGCTGCGTCCCGTGCCGGCCGTGGTGCCGGCGCCGTGGCCGGCCTGCGGCGGCACCGGGATCCGCAGCATGGAAAAGATCAGCGGGCCCAGCAGGTTCAGCCCGATGATGACCGCAAAGGTCATCGCGAAGGGCACGGCCGAGGCCTCGGCCGTGATGCTGGCCAGTTGCGGGCCGATCAGCGCCGAGACCAGCCCCCCCGCCTGCACCAGGCTGATCATGCGCGGCTGCAACGGCTCGGGGGCGACATCGGCGGCGGCAAAGCGGAAGAACCCCTGTGCCGACATGTAGGTGCCGATCAGGGCGCAGCCCAGGGTGAACAGCGCGAAGCTGCCCTTTTGCAGCCCGGCAAAGGCCGTCCCCGCCCCCAGCGCCGCGATCATGCAGGCCAGGGTGAACCCCAGCCGCCGCCCGTGGCGGGCCATGAACCCCGACAGGAACCGCGCCGACACCGCCGAGCCAAGCATCGTCATCGACACCGGCAGCGTCGCGAAACAGGGGTTGGGCGCGATCATCGCCCCGGCCAGCCCGGCGGTGATGAACACCATCGACATCTGCGCCCCGATCAGCGCCTGCGCGGTGGTCAGCACCCACAGGTTCGACCAGGCGCGGCGGCGGTTTTCCGGGGTGTCGGCGACGGCGGCGGTCATCGTTCCGCCCCCGCGCCCAGTTCGGCCGCCTGCCGGGCCAGCGTCTCGATCCCCGTCCAGTCGCCGGCCCGCAGCATCGGCTCGGGCGTGACCCAGCTGCCGCCCACGCACAGCACGTTGGACAGGCTGAGATAGGCGGTCGCGTTCTGGGCCGAGACGCCGCCCGTCGGGCAGAAGCCGATCATCGGCAGCGGCCCCGCCAGCGCCTTGAGATAGCC
>JAZIHR010000101.1:0-11427 GCA_036678445.1 Alphaproteobacteria bacterium | reverse complement strand
GTTTACGGGGTGGGCGTGGCGCTGTAGCCGGCCTGTTCGATCGCGGCGGCGGCGCGGGCGGCGTCCAGCCCCTCGACCGTCACGGTCCTGCTGTCCAGATCGACCGTGGCGCGGCCTCCGGCGGTCGCGATTGCCTGTTCGATGGCGGCGCGGCAGTGGCCGCAGCTCATGTCGGGGACGTGGAATTTCATGGCGGGGCCTTTGGTGCTTGACGGGACGCGGGCAGTCTAGCACTGGCTGGGATATGACCGCCATATCCGCCACCACGAGGGGTGCCATGAAAGCCGGTGCCATGAACGGGGATGCCCGCCCGCAGCCCGGCCCCCAGCAGGGGTCCGCGCCGATCCCGGGCGCCGTTCCGGTGGCGTCGCCGCTGCCTTCTTCGATCCGCCGCGCGCCGCCGCCGGTCCCTGACCCGGGGGCGGGAAATCGCCGGGCGGTGATGCTGATGACCGGCTCGATGGCGGCCTTTGCGCTTGAGGATGCGCTGATCAAGACGCTGTCGGCCCGCCTGCCGGTGGGGCAGGTGCTGGCCACGGTCGGAGTGCTGGGCATGGGCATCTTCTGGATGCTGCTGGCGCGGCAGGGCGGGCGGTTGTGGACCCGCGACCTGCTGGCCCGGCCGGTGGTGCTGCGCAATATCGGCGAGGTCGTCGGCTCGATGGGCTTTGTCATGGCGCTGGCGCTGACGGACCTGTCCTCGGCCTCGGCCATCTTGCAGGCGCTGCCGCTGGCGCTGGTGCTGGGCGGCGCGCTGTTTCTGGGCGAACGCGTGGGCTGGCGGCGCTGGACCGCGATCCTGGTCGGCTTTGCCGGGGTGCTGCTGATCATCCGCCCCGGCACCGGCGGGTTCGAGCCGCGTTCGGTGCTGGCGCTGATCGGGGTGGCGGGGCTGGCGCTGCGCGACCTGGCCACGCGGCGGATGCCGCGCCACATCCTGTCGCATCAGCTGTCCGCCAGTGCCTTTGCCACGCTGATTCCGGGCGGGCTGGCGCTGGCCGTGCTGCGGGGCGAGGCGCTGCGCCTGCCTTCGGCCCCCGAGGCGGCGGGGTTCGCCGCCTGCATCACGGTCGGCGTCGCGGGCTATGCCATGATGATCGTGGCGACCCGGGTGGGCGAGGCCTCGCTGGTCGCGCCGCTGCGCTATACGCGGCTGGTGTTCGCGCTGATCGTGGCGGTGGTGGTGTTCGGCGAACGCCCCGACGCGCTGACGCTGGCGGGGGCCGCGCTGATCGTCGGTTCGGGCGGTTTCGCCATGTGGCGCGAATTGCGGCTGGCGGGGCGCCGCTAGGCCCCCTCTCGCACCCCCTTTCCGCAACCCGCGAGGCGCTGTAATAGCGGCGCATGACCCAGCTTGATCTCATCCGCAACTTTTCGATCGTGGCCCATATCGACCACGGCAAATCCACGCTGGCCGACCGGCTGATCCAGCTGACCGGCACCGTCGCCGAACGTGACATGAAAGAGCAGATGCTCGACAGCATGGACATCGAGCGCGAGCGTGGCATCACCATCAAGGCCAACACGGTGCGGATCAGCTATCCGGCAAAGGACGGCAAGACCTATGTGCTGAACCTGATCGACACCCCCGGCCACGTCGACTTCGCCTATGAGGTCAGCCGCTCGATGCGCGCGGTCGAGGGCTCGCTGCTGGTGGTGGATGCGACGCAGGGGGTCGAGGCGCAGACGCTGGCCAACGTCTATCAGGCCATCGACGCGGGGCACGAGATCGTCCCGGTGCTGAACAAGATCGACCTGCCCGCGGCCGAGCCCGAGCGGGTCAAGGAACAGATCGAGGATGTGATCGGCATCGACGCGCAGGATGCGGTGTCGATTTCCGCCAAGACCGGGCTGGGTATCCCCGACGTGCTGGAAGCCATCGTCACCCGCCTGCCCGCGCCCAAGGGCGACCGCGACGCGGCGTTGAAGGCGATGCTGGTCGACAGCTGGTATGACCCCTACCTGGGCGTCGTGGTGATGATCCGGGTCATGGACGGGGTGATCCGCAAGGGCGATCAGGTCCGCATGATGCAGACCGGCGCCAGCTACCGGCTGGACAAGCTGGCGGTGCTGACCCCGGAAATGAAGGATATCGAGGAACTGGGCCCGGGCGAGATCGGCGTGTTCACCGCCTCGATCAAGCAGGTGCGCGACACCCGTGTCGGTGACACCATCACCCATGAACGCAAGCCCACCTCTGCCCCCTTGCCCGGCTTCAAGCCCGCGCAGCCGGTGGTGTTCTGCGGGCTGTTCCCGGTCGATGCCAACGACTTCGAGGACCTGCGCGAGGCGATCGAGAAACTGGCCCTGAACGACGCCAGCTTCAGCTACGAGATGGAGACCTCGGCCGCGCTGGGCTTCGGCTTCCGCTGCGGGTTCCTGGGGCTGCTGCATCTTGAGGTGATCCGCGACCGGCTGGAACGCGAATACGACCTGGACCTGATCACCACCGCGCCCAGCGTGGTGTTCCACCTGCACATGAAGGACGGAGAGGTCCGCGACCTGCACAACCCCGCCGACATGCCCGACCCGACGCTGATCGACCGCATCGAGGAACCGCGCATCAAGGCCACGATCATGGTGCCCGACGAATACCTGGGCGACGTGCTGAAACTGTGCCAGGACCGCCGCGGCATCCAGCTTGACCTGACCTATGCCGGCAACCGCGCCATGGTGATCTATGACCTGCCGCTGGCCGAGGTGGTGTTCGACTTCTACGACCGGCTGAAATCGGTGACCAAGGGCTATGCCAGCTTCGACTATCAGATCAGCGAATACCGCGAGGATTATCTGGTCAAGATGTCGATCCTGGTGAACGACGAACCCGTGGACGCGCTGTCGATCATGGTCCACCGCGACCGGGCCGAGGCGCGGGGCCGCGCCATGGTCGAAAAGCTGAAGGACCTGATCCCTCGGCATATGTTCAAGATCCCGATTCAGGCGGCCATTGGCGGACGGGTGATCGCCCGCGAAACCCTGGCCGCGTTGCGCAAGGACGTGACCGCGAAATGCTACGGCGGCGACGCCACCCGGAAAAAGAAGCTGCTGGAAAAGCAGAAGGCCGGGAAAAAGAAGATGCGCCAGTTCGGCAAGGTCGAGATCCCGCAGAGCGCGTTCATTTCGGCGTTGAAGATGGATTCCTGACCCGGTGCGGGCGGCGTGCCGGGTGCGCGCAAAGCCCGCACCCCTTGCCGCTGCCCGGTCCGGGCGGGCCACTTGACGCAAGCCCTTGTCTCGCCGCACTCTCTCCCGAATGAGCGGAGAGATCACATGACCCCCGAGAACGCCCGCAAGATACTGACCGCCCGCCGGCACGAGCTGCTGGCCTCGCTGCTGTCGATCGAGGACCAGCTGGACGACCCCAGGCCCAAGGACTGGGACGATGCCGCGGCCGAGCGGCAGGGGGATGACGTGCTGTCCGCGCTGGGCCTGTCCGACCAGGCCGAACTGCGCCGCATCGACGCGGCGCTGGCCCGGATCGAGGCAGGCGAATACGGAGATTGTGTCCGCTGCGGCAACCCGATCCCGCCCAAACGGCTGGAACTGCTGCCCGACACGCCGTTCTGCGCCAATTGCGCGGTCTGATGACCCCGTGCGCCCGGGTGAAGGATGCCGAGGTTGGGGCGCACCCGGCTTTCCTGCGCATCGCCGCGACCGGGCGGCCGATCTGATCCGGCCGGGGCCTGCCCGTGTCTGATCTGGATCAAGGCAAGCGCCGGGGAATCATCCAGAATCAAACGGAAATTTTCTGAAAGGGTCGCAAATGCCGCGTCTGTTCCTGCTGCTTCTGTCGATCTCGATGGCCACGCTTGCCGGTATCGGCGTAATCGTTGCGCTGGTCATGGGATATTATCACTGGCAGCCGATTGCGCTGTCGGCGGCGATCGGGGCGGTGATTTCGCTGCCGGTCAGCTGGTATGCGGCGCGCCGCATCCAGGACATGGACCCGCTCGACAGCCCCGAATAACCGCCGAATAGCGCCTCGGGCGCGCCCCTCAGGCGTTCAGGAACTCTGCGACCCGGCCGGCCACCTCGGCCGGCTTTTCGGCGTGCAGCCAATGGCCGGTGCCGGGGATGCAGGCGATCTCGGCCTGCGGGAACAGCGCGCGGATCGCGGCCTTGCCCTCGGGGCCGACATAGGGGCTGTCGCCGCCGTGCAGGAACAGCGCCGGGCCGGTGAACGGAGTGCCGCCCCCGGGCCAGCCGGTCAGTTGCTGCATCTGCGCGCGCAACACGGCCAGGTTCATCTTCCACCGCGGCGGGCTGGTCTTCAGGTCCAGCGATTGCAGCAGGAACGCCCGCACCCCGGCGTCGTCCAGATGCGCGGCCAGCGCCCGGTCGGCGGCGCTGCGGCTGGTGATCCCGGTCAGGTCGGTGGCCTCCAGCGCGTCGATGATGCCGGTCTGGGTGTGGGCATAGGCAACCGGCGCGATGTCCAGCGCGACCAGCCGCCGCACCAGCGCGGGCCGGGTCAGCGCCAGCCACATCGCCGTCTTGCCGCCCATCGAGTGCCCGACCACGTCGGCCCGCCCGCCATGCGCGGCGATCACTTCGGCCAGATCCCCGGCCATCGCGTCATAATCATGTCGCGCATCCCAGGGCGAATCGCCGTGGTTGCGCAGATCGACGGCGATTACCTGCCGCGTCCCGGCCAGAGCGCGGGAGATCACCCCCAGGTTGCGAGCCTGCCCGAACAGCCCATGGGCCAGAATCACGGGCGGCAGCGGGCCGGCAGTGCCGGTAATGGTCAGCGACAGTTCCATGACCATGCTCTAGCCGTTCTGGCGAAGCCGCCACAAGGGCCCTATCCTTCCCCGAGAATCGCACAGGCAGGCGGAGACGAGGATGGCCGGGGACGACGTGCTGGCAATGGCCGACGAGGTGGCCGCTCTGATGGCCCAGCGACTTGGCGGCGCGCGGCGGGGCAGCCAGCCGGATCTGGCCACCATGATGCGCCGCCGGGGCCGGGCGCTGCCGCGCCGGCAGCGTCGCGCCGCGCAGGTGCTGCTCAAGGCACAGGCGCAGGCCGTCAGCCCCCGGATCGCGCGGCAGATGGACAACGCCCCGGCCGTGCGCGCCCACGCCGAACTGCTGCGTTATCTGCGCCCGCTGGGTGCCTCGGCGCGCTGGAAGGCGGGCGCGCTGAACGTGGCGGCGGCGGTGATGATGGGGCTGCTGCTGACCGGCGCGGCGGCGGTGTGGATCATGGTGCGCCGCGGCCTGGCATAAGGGCGCCCCGGCAAGGGACGCCCCACGGCTTTTCCCCGACGGAAATCTTGCGGGCTTCCGGGCGCCCGGAACAGAAGCCGAATCAGAAAGCAGCCCGCCGGATGGTCCAGCGGACTGTATTCAGGGGGCAGGGCCGCGGCGGCAGTGCCGCAAGCCCGCCCGGCTTACATCCCCGCGTAAAGCGGAAAGCGCGCGCACAGCGCCTTGACCTCGGCCGCGACGCGGGCCTCGACCTCGGCATTGTCGTCTTCGCCATGGGCGGCAAGCCCGTCGACCACCTCGACGATCCAGCGGGCGATCTGGCGGAACTCGGCCTCGCCGAAGCCGCGGGTGGTGCCGGCAGGGGTGCCCAGCCGGATGCCGCTGGTCACGAACGGCTTTTCCGGGTCAAACGGCACGCCGTTCTTGTTGCAGGTGATCTGGGCGCGCCCCAAAGCGGCCTCGGTCGCCTTGCCGGTCACGCCCTTGGGCCGCAGGTCGGCCAGCATCAGGTGGTTGTCGGTGCCGCCCGACACGATGTCGATGCCGCCCTTCATCAGCTCGTCCGCCATGGCGCGGGCATTCGTCACCACCTGCGCGGCATAGTCCTTGAACGAGGGTTCCAGCGCCTCGCGCAGCGCCACCGCCTTGGCGGCGATCACATGCATCAGCGGCCCGCCCTGCAAGCCGGGGAACACCGCCGAGTTGATCTTTTTCGCGATATCCGGGTCGTTGGTCAGCACCATGCCACCGCGCGGCCCGCGCAGGGATTTATGCGTCGTCGTGGTCACCACATGCGCGTGGGGCAGAGGCGAGGGATGCTGCCCGCCCGCGACCAGCCCGGCGATATGGGCCATGTCCACCATCAGATAGGCCCCCACCTCGTCGGCGATGGCACGGAAGGCGGCCCAGTCCCAGACGCGGCTATAGGCAGTGCCGCCGGCCACGATCAGCTTGGGCTTGTGGCTGAGGGCGGCGGCGCGGATTTCCTCCATGTCCAGCAGTTGGTCCTGCTTGCGCACACCGTAGCTGACCACGTTGAACCACTTGCCTGACATGTTCACAGGCGAGCCATGGGTCAGGTGCCCGCCCGAGTTCAGGTCCAGCCCCATGAAGGTGTCGCCGGGTTGCAGCAGCGCCAGGAACACCGCCTGGTTCATCTGGCTGCCCGAGTTCGGCTGCACGTTGGCGAAGTTGCAGCCGAACAGCTGCTTGGCGCGCTCGATCGCCAGATCCTCGACGATATCGACATACTGGCAGCCGCCGTAATAGCGCTTGCCCGAATAGCCCTCGGCGTATTTGTTGGTCAGCACCGAGCCCTGCGCCTCAAGCACCGCCTTCGAGACGATGTTCTCGGACGCGATCAGCTCGATCTCGTCGCGCTGGCGACCCAGTTCCTTGCCGATGGCGTCAAAGATTTCGGGGTCACGCTGCGAAAGGGGGGCGGTGAAAAACGCGCTGTCGGTCATGTTGTCCTCCGGGCCGGGTTCGACCGCCTGTTAGCGGCTTTGCGCGGGGCTTGCCAGCGGGGGCGGCGGAAAAACCGTCGCACTTGCCGGGCGGTGCGCGGGACGGGCCGGGACAGCTGGGCCGGGAACCACGGATCCCTGGATCGGCGGCCCTTGCCAAGCCCGCCGGCAGGTGCATGGATGCGCGCCATGACTGCAATCCATTTCTGCGCCAGCGAAACCGATACCGCCCTGTCCGCGCTGGGGCGGCTGATGCAACGCTATGGCCAGGTGCCGGCGTCGCGTGCCGATGTGGTGGTGGCGCTGGGGGGCGACGGGTTCCTGCTGTCCACCCTGCGCCAGAACCTGGGCAAGCCGGTCTACGGGATGAACCGCGGCACCGTCGGTTTCCTGATGAACGATTATGCCGAGGACGGGCTGGTGAACCGCATCTCTGCGGCCGAGGTGACCGTCATCAACCCGCTGTCGATGGTGGCCCGGGCGCCCGATGGCGCCGAATACCGGGCGCTGGCCATCAACGAGGTCAGCATGTTGCGCACCGGCCCGCAGGCGGCCAGCATCCGGGTCTCTGTGGACGGGCGCGTGCGGATGGAGGAACTGGTCTGCGACGGGCTGATGGTGGCGACGCCGGCCGGGTCCACCGCCTATAACTATTCCGCCGGAGGGCCGATCCTGCCGATGGGGTCGGATGTGCTGGCACTGACGCCGATCGCCTCGTTCCGGCCGCGGCGCTGGCGCGGCGCGATCCTGCGCCATGATTCGGTGATCCGGCTGGACGTGCTGGACGCGGCCAAGCGGCCGGTGATGGCGGACGCCGATTCCAAGCAGGTCGACCGGGTGCTGTGGGTCGAGATCCGCAGCGAACCCCGGATCGCGCACCGGCTGCTGTTCGACCACGGCCACGGAATGGAAGAACGGATGATGCGAGAGCAGTTCCTGTAGGCCGGCGGCAGACCGGGTGCTGCGATTCGGCGCGCTTCCGTGCCCGCCCATGTTTCCGCGGGAAAACCGCGTCCCCAACCGTGTCCCCACGGGAAAAAAAACGATACAGACAGGGGACAGGACAGCGCCGGGCCTTGTTCCCGGCTGCCCGGCTTACAGGTCCTGCGGGTTCAGCGCAGCCCGGTCGCTTCCAGCAGACCCTTGCGCTTGGCTTCGTAGTAATAGCCGCGGGAATACCACTTCACCGTGGCGTCGGGGTTGCCGTCGGCGACCAGATAGGCGCCGCGCAGGTATTTGACGCCGTATTTCAGGTTGGTCTCGGCATCCAGCAGCCCCTCGGGGTTGCCGCGATAACCCATGCCGCGAGCGGTCGCCGGCAGGATCTGCATCAGCCCGTAATAGGGGCCGTTGCGGGCGCCGGGACGATGACGGCTTTCGCGGATCACCACCCGGTGAACCAGGTCTTCGGGAACCCCGTAAAGCCGGGAATATTTTTGGATCAGCGCCCGCAGCTCGGGCGTCTCGTTGGGATGCAACGCGGCCTGAGAGGCCCGTGGCGCGACGAAATACATCGTGTCGGGCTTGCCGCCGCCACAGGCGGAAAGGGTCAGGACCAGCGCCAGCGCGCCAATTCGGGGGGTGGGCCGGAGGATGGTCGGGGTCATCGCTGCCTCGGGTGGGTTTCTGCCTGTGGTGCGCCTGCATAACGTGCCGGGAACGGCGCCGTCAGCCGCAAAGCGACCCCCCGGAGCTGCCCCAAGGCCGGTCGGCGGGAAATCGCCGAGACTTCTTTCTGGTGAAAATACCCACGGCCGCAGGCCGGCCGGGCGTCTTGCCCGGCCTTTCTTGCCTGCCCCTTTGCTGCCCCCCCCTCTCGCGTGGCTTCCGCGGAGGGGGCAGCGGCTCAGACGTGGATCGCGCCGTCGCCGCAGGCCAGCGCTGCTTCGCGCACCGCCTCGGACACGGTGGGGTGGGCATGGCAGGTCAGCGCCACGTCCTCGGCCGAGGCCCCGAACTCCATCGCCACGCAGATTTCGTGGATCATCTCGCCCGCGCCGGGGCCGATGATGTGGCAGCCCAGGATGCGGTCGGTGTCGGCATCGGCGATCAGCTTGACGAAGCCCTCTGCCTGCAACATCGCCTTGGCGCGGGCGTTGCCCATCAGGGGGAACTTGCCGGTCTTGATCTTGCGCCCCGAGGCCTTCGCAGCCTCTTCGGTCAGCCCGACCGAGGCGATTTCCGGGGTGGTGTAGATCACGCCGGGGATCAGGTCGTAGTTCACATGGCCATGCTTGCCGGCGATGACCGCGGCCACGGCCATGCCCTCGTCCTCGGCCTTGTGGGCCAGCATCGGGCCGGGCACCGCGTCGCCGATGGCGTAGATGCCGGGGACGTTCGTCGCCCATTTCGCGTCCACCGCGATCTGGCCGCGCTCGGTCAGCTGCACCCCCAGCGCCTCCAGCCCCAGCCCGTCGTGGAACGGGCGCCGGCCGGTGGCGACCAGCACCACATCCGCGGTAATCCGCTGTTCATCGCCGCCCTTTTTCGGCGCATAGACCACGGTCGCGCCGGTGTCGGTGGTCTCGACCCCCGACACCGCGGCACCAAGGATGAACTTGAAGCCCTGCTTGGTCAGGATCTTCTGGAAGCTCTTCTGCACCTCGGCGTCCATGCCGGGGGTGATCGCGTCCAGGTATTCGACCACCGTCACCTGCGCGCCCAGCCGGCTGTAGACCGAGCCGAGTTCCAGCCCGATCACGCCCGCGCCGATCACCACCATGGTTTCGGGGATCGTCTTCAGCGCCAGCGCGCCGGTGGAATCGACCACCACGCCCGCGTCGTTGTCCACCTGAACGCCCTTCAGCGCCGAGGGCACCGAGCCCGAGGCGATGACGATGTTCTTTGTTTCGTGGACAGTGTCGCCGACCTTGACCCTGCCCGGCGCCTCGATGCTGGCCCAGCCCTTGAGCCAGTCGATCTTGTTCTTCTTGAACAGGAACTCGATGCCCTTGGTGTTGGTGGCGACGGTGTCGTCCTTGTAGCCCTGCATCCGGCCCCAGTCGATGTCGGCGGTCGCGTTCATCAGCCCCAGTTTGGCAAAGTTTTCATGCAGTTCATGCGCCATGTGGCTGGCGTGCAGCAGCGCCTTGGACGGGATGCAGCCCACGTTCAGGCAGGTGCCGCCCAGGGTTTCTCGCCCCTCGACACAGGCGACCTTGAGCCCCAGCTGCGCCGCGCGGATGGCGCAGACATAGCCTCCGGGGCCGGCGCCGATGACGATCAGATCATACATCACTTGGTCCTTTGTTCAGGGCCGCCGGACCGGGGGCTTCGCGCCCCCGGACCCCCGCGGGATATTTGCAGACAGAAGATGTTCACAGAATCGCCGCGAGGATCATGGCCATCGTCGCGACGAAGCCGATGCCGAAGATCACCGAGCGCCACGGCACCCAGCCGAGCGCATAGGCCGGGACATAGAGGATGCGGGCGATCAGGTAAGCCCAGGCGCAGGCAGCGGTCAGGCTAGAGTTCGAGCCGGTGAGCTGCACCAGCACCACGGCGATGGTAAAAAAGGACAGCGCCTCGAAATGGTTGTTCACGGCGCGGCGCAGCCGGCCGGTGAGGGGCGAAAGCGCGGGTGCGCTGTCGCGGGGGCCGGCGTTCCATTCCGCCAGCCCGTCGCGGTTCATCGACCATGCCGCCAGCCCGATCTGCACCGCTTGCAGGATCGCGGCGAGTCCGAGGACCAGCAGTTCGGGCGAGGGCGCGATCATGCGGTCTGCACCGGGTGGTATTCGGCCGCCTGCACCCCGGCGCGGCTGGCAAAGACCTCGCCCCCGGCGCCTTGCAGGTAGTCGAGCGCGCGTTTGCCGTCGGCAACGGCGTAGAGCACCCAGACGCGGGTCCCGCCCTCGCGCCAGATCTGAAGCACGGACAGCGAGGCGTGGCCCCGGTCCTCGGCATCGGCCTCGAACTCGGTGCGGAACTGCGGATAGTCGGTGATGTCGTAGCGGGCGATCAGCTGGTTGGTCATGGCGTGGTTCCTTGTGGCTTGCGGGGCGTCCCCGGCAGGGAACGCCCCGGGCGCGATCACAGGTCCATCAGCAGCCGGCGCGGATCCTCCAGCGCCTCTTTCACACGCACGAGGAAGGTCACGGCGCCCTTGCCGTCGACGATGCGGTGGTCATAGCTCAGCGCCAGATACATCATCGGGCGGATCACGATCTGGCCGCCGACCACCACCGGCCGGTCCTGGATCTTGTGCATCCCCAGGATCCCCGACTGCGGCGGGTTCAGGATCGGCGAGGACATCAGCGAGCCATAGACCCCGCCGTTCGAGATGGTGAAGCTGCCGCCCTGCATGTCGGCCATGGTCAGCTTGCCATCACGCGCGCGCAGGCCCAGTTCGGCGATTTCCTTTTCGATCTGGGCGAAGCTTTTCTGGTCGGCGTCGCGAAGCACCGGCACCACCAGCCCGTTCGGCGTGCCGACCGCCACGCCCATGTGCACGAAGTTCTTGTACACGATGTCGCTGCCGTCGATCTCGGCATTGACCTCGGGGACTTCCTTCAGCGCGTGGCAGCATGCCTTCACGAAGAAGGACATGAAGCCCAGCTTGACGCGGTGCTTCTTCTCGAACTGTTCTTTATAGGTGCTGCGCAGCTCCATGATGCCGGACATGTCCACCTCGTTATAGGTGGTCAGGATCGCGGCGGTGTTCTGCGCGTCCTTGAGCCGGCGGGCGATGGTGGCGCGCAGCCGGGTCATGCGGACCCGTTCCTCGCGATGCGCATCCTCGGGCGAGGAG
>JAZIHR010000100.1:0-11794 GCA_036678445.1 Alphaproteobacteria bacterium | reverse complement strand
CATCCGCCCCCGAGGCCGCGACGATGCCCGACATGATCACCGCCCCCGCCCGGGCCGCGCCGCTGCGCTGGTCGATGTGGTTGAGGATGTGGTGCGAGGCCTCGTGCCCGACGACAAAGGCCAGCTCGTCGGCATTATGCGCCGCGGCGATCAGCGCCAGCGTAAAGCCGATGATCGGCCGCCCGTTGTCGTCCAGCGTCTGGAAGGCGTTGATGTCCAGCCCCGGCCGGTCGTCCACCACGAACTGGAAATCGCAGTTGATCGGCCGGCGGCGGCGAACGACACATTCGTGCTCGACCGCCGGCTCCATCGCGCGAATCACGGCGGTAAAGTTGGACGCCGCCGCCTGCGGCGTGGCCGGCGCGCCCGAGGTGGTCTTGATGATCACCGGGTCGGGCGCCGGCATCCCCGCCGGCGGCATCGGGATATCGCCCGGCACACCACAACCGGCCAGCACCGCCACCGCGGCCAGCACCAGCCCGCGCAGGCCACGCTGCCCGGCCGGCAGGTTCGGGCGCACGGCCCCGGCAGCCGTCGTCGCCGTGGCCGCAGTCCCCGCCGTGGTTGCCGCCGTCGTCGTCATGTTCACCCGTCCCGCACCCGCATTGTTCCTGTCGGCAGGCTACAGGCTAAACCCGGCCGCTGCAAAGCTCCGGGGTTGCGGGCCGCCACCGCTCACGCGAATGTTGCACGCACCCCACATCGTCCCGCGAAAGGCCCGGCCATGTTCACCATCGAGCACGATTTCGACGCCACCGTGATTACCTTGGTGGACGAGGCGCCCCCGGGCACCCGCCCCCTGAACGAGGACGTGGTGATCCTGAATTTCGACGACCGCGTGGTGATCGAGCAGATGGAGCCGGATGGCGACGGCGTGTCGCGCATCGTGCTGACCATGGAGCAGCTGAACGAGCTGCGGCTGGCCCTGAACCTGCCCGAGGGCAATTACCGGCTGGTCCGGCCCTGAGACCCTAAAGATCCACCCGGAACAGCTTGTCGCGCGCGGTAGCCCCGCCGACCAGCGTCAGCCGCGACGGCGCCACCCGCAGCGCCTTGGCCAGCAGCTTGCGCACGGCCTCATTGGCCTTGCCGTCCTCGGGGGGGGCGGTGACGCGGATATGGATGGCGCCGGATTCGTCGCGCGTCAGCGCCTGGCGCCCGCCGCGCGGGGTCACGCGCACCGCGATCCGGGCGCCGGGCACGGCAAGTTCGGACAGGTCGGGCGGCTTGCTCATGGGGTTGGGGTGGCCCGTGCCGGGCGGCGCGTCAAGCCCGGCTTTCCATCCGCGAGGGCGGGCTGTAGCCTTGGCCGGCATTTCACAAGGCCCGAGGATCTGTCCATGCCCGCCAATCCCCCCGCGCTCGATTTCCTGGCCCACCGGCGCTCGCGCCCGCCCAGGCTGCTGGCCGCGCCCGCCCCCGACCGACAGGCGCTGGACCGGCTACTGACCATCGCCGCGCGGGTGCCCGACCATGGCAAGCTGGAACCCTGGCGCTTCGTGGTGCTGGAACGCGCGGCGCTGGACCGGCTGGCGCCGCTGCTGGCCGAGCATGTCCGGGCCACGGGTGACGACGAGGCCGCGGCCGAAAAGGCCCGCAGCGCCTTTGGCTCGCCGCTGATCGTGGCGGTGGTGTCGGCGCCGGTGGACAGTCCGAAAATCCCGCTGTGGGAACAGCAGATGTCGGCCGGGGCGGTGTGCCTGTCGTTGCTGAACGCGGCGCTGGCGGCCGGCTGGGGCGCGGCCTGGCTGACCGGCCCGGCGGCCGGCGACGACTTTGCCCGCGCGCATCTGGGCGTGACGGGGAACGAACGTGTCGTCGGGCTGATCCACATCGGCACCGGCCCCGACGAGGTTCCCGACCGGCCCCGCCCGGATGTGGCTGCCCGGACGGTCTTTCTGTGACTTTCCGGCTGGTCAGGGGGTCAGCCGGTTGAAATTCATCATGTCGGCGCGGGTCACGATGCCCGCGCTGAGAAACGCCCAGATCGCGCCCACCAGCAGCACCGCGATCACCGTCGCCCAGATCGCCTTTTTGCCCAGCCTCGGCCGGACCGGGGCGCCTGCCGGCGTGCCCGGAACGATGTGGCCGGCCTCTTCCTGGCTTTGATGCCCCCAGGGTAGCAGCAGGAACATCACGAGAAACCAGATACTTGCGAACATGACCAGCCCGCCGGTGATGGTCATCAGATCTGCTCCAGTTCGATCAGGCAGCCGTTGAAGTCCTTGGGATGCAGGAACAGCACGGGCTTGCCATGGGCGCCGATCTTCGGCTCTCCGTCGCCAAGGACGCGCGCGCCCTGCGATTTCAGCGTGTCGCGGGCGGCAAGGATGTCCTCGACCTCGAAACACATGTGATGGATGCCGCCCGAGGGGTTCTTGTCCAGAAAGCCCCGGATCGGGCTGTTGTCGCCCAGCGGATACAGCAGCTCGATCTTGGTGTTGGGCAGTTCGATGAACACCACGGTGACGCCGTGGTCGGGTTCGTCCTGCGGGGCGCCGACAGAGGCGCCCAGCGTGTTGCGATATTGGTCGGCCGCCGCGGCCAGGTCCGGCACGGCGATGGCGACGTGGTTCAGGCGTCCGATCATGCAAGGCTCCCTCAGCTTTCACCCTCAATAGGCTGGACGCCGGGCAAGGAAAAGTCCCGCGGGGGCAACCGCGCTTAACCGGGCGTTAGGACAATGGCGGTTAATCTGGGCTTACGGATGATTCGAGGGGATGCTGCCATGAACTCCAACCAGATTGTCGCGCATGATGCTCCGATGCCGCTGTGGCCGGTGGCGCCGCCGGGGCGGCCGCTGACCGGGCTCAGCGTGCTGGTGGTCGAGGATTCGCGCTTCGCGTCCGAGGCCGTGCGCCTGCTCTGCCTGCGCTCGGGGGCGCGGATCCGCCGCGCCGATTGCCTGCGCACGGCGGCGCGGCACCTGCAAACCTATCGGCCGGGGGTGGCGATCGTGGACATGGGGCTGCCCGACGGCAACGGCGCGCAGCTGATCGCGCGGCTGGCGGGGGTCGTGCCGGTGCTGGGAATGTCGGGCGACCCGGGGACCGAGGCGGCGGCGATCGCCGCCGGGGCGGACGGTTTCCTGGCCAAGCCGGTGGAAAGCCTGGCGCTGTTCCAGCACATGATCCTGTCCAGCCTGCCGTCCAGCGCCCGGCCCCTTGGCCCGCGGGCGGTCCCCAGCGAAACCGTGCAGCCCGACGCCAGTGCGCTGCACGACGATCTCGCGCATGTGGCGGATGTGCTGGCAAGCTCGTCCGACACCGGCGCCATCGACTATATCGCGCGTTTTCTGGCCGGGGTCGCCCGCTCGGCCCGGGACAAGCCGCTTGAACAGGCCGCCGCCGCGCTGGCGCGGGATCATTCCGCCGGGCGGGCGCTGGCTGCCGACCTGGCGCGGATCAGCGGGCTGGTCCAGGACCGGCTGGAGGCAACCCGGGGGGCTGACCGGCACAGAGGCAGCCCGGCACAGGGCAGGCTAGCGTAGCTGGCTGTCCTTGGAGCCGCGCCGATTGATCCCCGCGCCGGGCACGAAACGGCGGTCGGCCTGGGTCTGGCAGGCGATGCACAGCGTGACGCCCGGCACGGCGCGGCGGCGCGCCTCGGGAATCGGGTCGCCGCAATCCGCGCATTCGCTCAGGCTTTCGCCGCCGCGACGGTTGCGCAGTCGCATCCGGGCCAGCGCCTCTTGCGTGCTGACCTCAATCTGTTCGTTCACCGCACCATCGGTGGCCCATCCCCCGGCCATGGCATCCTCCCTTGTGCGACCCTGCAAGCCCGCAGCCCTGCGACCGAAAACATTGCATCCGACGCATGAAAATGGGGCTGCGCACGGGCCTTGGCAAGGTGCCGTGCCCACGGTCCGGGACCTCGCATCCAGCCCGGGTGGGCCGGGCCGGAACATGCAGTCGCGGGGAACGGAACGATCGCGGCTCGGGGCAGGTTGACTTTGCGCTTGAGGATCAACACTCTGTCAGAAACGAAAGGCCGGCGAATGAGCGACAAGACATTGACCCGAATGGATCTGGCCGAGGCGGTCTTCCGCGAGGTCGGACTGTCCCGCCACGAAAGCGCCCAGCTTGTGGAAAGCGTGCTGGGGCATATCTCGGACGCGCTGGTGCGGGGCGAACAGGTGAAGATTTCGTCCTTCGGCACGTTCTCGGTGCGCGACAAGAACGAACGCATCGGCCGCAACCCCAAGACCGGCGAAGAAGTCCCCATCACTCCGCGGCGCGTCCTGTCCTTCCGCCCGTCGCACCTGATGAAGGAACGGATCGCCGCCGGCAATCGCTAAGCGCAATCCACGGGCACAGGACCGCCAACCGGGAACCAGGACATGAAATCGCCGCAAGCCTTTCGCAGTATCGGCGAGGTCGCGCAGATGATCGGGGTCGCGACCCATGTCCTGCGCTACTGGGAAACCCAGTTTCCGGCGCTGGCGCCGGTGCGGCGCCCGGACGGACGGCGCTATTACCGCCCCGAGGATGTGCAACTGGCCGCCGGGCTGTGCGTCGTCCTGCGCGAGGAAGGGTTGACTATCCGCGGCGCCCGCCGGCTGATCGCGCTTGACCGGGGCGAAGGGGTGCGCGCCCGCGGACGCGAGCGGCTGGCCGCGACGGCAGGCCCGCCCGAAACCGGCTCGACAGGCCCCGCCGCGACCGGCGCGGGTTCCCGCCCCCGGAAACCCGGCCCCGATCGCAAGCCCGCCCGCAATACCGCCGAGGGTGCGCCTCGGCCTGCCGCCGCTCCGGCATCCCCTGCCCTGCCACTATTTCCCGAACTCGGGCAGCCCTCGTCGCCTGCCGGACAGCCACCTGCACCGCAGTCGGCCGCGGACCACGGCACCTGGCTGGCCCGCCTGACCGCGACGGCAGGGGCATTGCGCCGCCATTCGGCCCCCCTCCCCCCCGAGGCTGCGCGGCTGCGCCACGATCTGGGCCATGCCCTGCATCGCGCCCGCAGCGGTGCCGTTTGATCCCTCGGGCAAGGGCCGGCCAGCTTTCCCGGCCCTTTTCGCCCTTCGAACAAATCGACCGCAGGAAAGTCGTTTCGATGCTCCGCCCCCCTTGTGCAGCCGGCACGCTTCGCTCTATATGGCCGGCGTCGGGCCGTGGCGCAGTCTGGTTAGCGCGTCCGTCTGGGGGGCGGAAGGCCGCGAGTTCGAATCTCGCCGGCCCGACCATCACGAAACGCCCACCCTTCGGGGTGGGCGTTCGCTTATGAGCAAGGCTTGATTGGGGGGTTGAGATGAACGGTGTCCTTCCCGACAGCGCCCTGCGCCGGCTGATCGCCGAAGGCGCGATCACCGCCGCCACGCCAATCGCCCCGGACCAGATCCAGCCTGCCAGCCTTGACCTGCGGCTGGGCGATTCCGCCTGGCGGCTGCGGGCGTCGTTCCTTGCCGGCCGCGGCCGCAGCGTGGCCGAGCGGCTGACCGATTTCGAGATGCACCGGATGGACCTTTCCGGCGGCGCAGTGCTGGAAAAGGGCTGCGTCTATCTGGTTCCGCTTCAGGAACGTCTGGCCCTGCCCCCGGGAATCGAGGCCGTGGCGAATGCCAAGTCCTCGACCGGGCGGCTGGACCTGCTGACCCGGCTGGTGACCGACGACGGGACCGAGTTCGACCGCCTGCCCCCCGGCTACGACGGCCCGCTTTACGCCGAGATCTGCCCGCGCAGTTTTTCAGTGCTGGTCCGGCCGGGGATGCGGCTGAACCAGCTGCGGCTGCGCCGCGGCCAGGCGGTGCTGGATGACCCGGCGCTGATTGCGCTGCATGCCGCGCAGCCTCTGGTCGACGGCGATCCGCTGATCGACGGGGGGCTGGGGTTCTCGGTGGACCTGCGCCCGGCCTCGGGCGATCTGGTCGGCTATCGGGCGCGCCCGCATAGCGGCGTGATCGACCTGGACCGGATCGGCGGCTACCTCGCGCGGGATTTCTGGGACGAGCTGCGCACGGATGAAAGCCGCCTGATCCTCGATCCCGGCGCCTTCTACATCCTCGTCAGCCGCGAATCGGTGACGATTCCCCCCGACCATGCCGCTGAAATGTCGCCCTATCTGGCGATGGTGGGCGAGTTCCGGGTCCATTACGCCGGTTTCTTCGACCCCGGTTTCGGCCATGGCCCCGGCGGCGCGGGCGCGCGCGGCGTGCTTGAGGTGCGCTGCCACGAGGCGCCTTTCGCGCTGGAGCACGGGCAGGTCGTGGGCCGGCTGGTCTATGAACGCATGGCCGCGCCGCCCGACCGGCTATACGGCGCGGGAATCGCCTCGAATTATCAGGGGCAGGGGCTCAAGCTTGCCAAGCAGTTCCATCAGGCGCGCTGACGCCCCATTCCAGCGGCCCTAGCGCAGTTTCCGGGTCAGCCGCGCCGCCTTTTTCGCCCGCTTGGCGGTCTCGCGCGCGGTTTTCGCCTGTTTCCGCGCGGCCGGGGACAGCTCGCCGTCCTCTGTGACGCCGCCGCTGCGCCGGGCATAGAAATCAATGCCCCGCTCTACCCCCCAGTTCGTCAGTTGGCGGGTCAGCGTTCCGATCAGGCGGTTCAGGCTCATGGCACATCCCTTCGGGGCAACGACTCAATCGCCGAAAAGATCATCCCCCGGCTCGTCCCCCGAGATATCGGCATCGCTTTCGCCCGGCGCAAGCCCCTGCGCCGCGCCCGGGCGGCTGTCGAGCAGCCCCGAGGCCCGCAGTTCCGCCAGCCCCGGCAAGTCGCCGACACTGGCAAGGCCGAAATGGTCCAGAAACGTTTCGGTCACGACAAAGGTCACCGGGCGGCCGGGAGTCTGGCGGCGGCGACCCAGCCGCACCCAGCCCATCTCGATCAACTGGTCCAACGTGCCGCGGCTGACCGAGACACCGCGGATTTCCTCGATCTCGGCGCGGGTGACGGGCTGGTGATAGGCGACGATCGCCAGGGTTTCAGTGGCGGCGCGGGACAGGCGGCGGGTCTCGACCACCTCTTCCTGCATCAGGAAGCCCAGGTCGGCGGCGGTGCGGAATGCCCAGGCGTCACCGACGCGGGTCAGTTCGACGCCGCGGCCGGCATAGCGCGCGCGCAGGCGGCGCAGCGCCTCGGCCGGGTCGCAGCCCGCCGGCAGCCGCCGCGCCAGATCGCGCAGGCCCAGCGGCTGGGCCGAGGCGAACAGCAGCGCCTCGACCATTCGTTCCTGCTGGTCCTCGGGCGGGGGCAGGCTCATCGCGGGCGCACCGCGATGGGGGCAAAGCTTGCCTCTTGCCGCAGCTCGACCCGCCCCTGCCGCGCCAGTTCCAGCGAGGCCGCGAATGTCGCCGCCGTGGCCGAGCGCCGCCGCGCCGGCGTTCCCGACCAGCCCTCGGGCAGAAAGCGCATCAGGTCGGTCCAGTCGCCGGCGTGACCGATCAGCCGGCGCATCCGTTCCAGCGCGTCTTCAAGTGACCAGATGTCGCGACGGTCATAGGCATAGGGGCGGAATTCGTCGCGAGTGCGCAGCCGCGCATAGGCCTGCATCAATTCGATCAGCCCCGCCTGCCAGCGGGTCGCGCGCGACCGCACCACCGTTTCGGGGGCGCCGCGGACAAAGCGGTCCTGTCCCAGCAGCGGCCGCCCCATCAGCCGCGCCGCCGCCTCGCGCATGGCGGACAGGCGTTCCAGCTGGAACGCCAGATGCGCGGCCAGATCCTCGGCCGAGGGGCCCTCGGCCAGCGGGTCCGGCGGCAGCAGCAGCCGCGACTTGAGATAGGCCAGCCACGCGGCCATCACCAGATAATCCGCCGCCAGCTCAATGCGCAGACTGCGCGCCTGTTCGATAAAGCCGAGGTATTGCTCGGCCAGCGCCAGCACGCTGATCTGCATCAGATCGACCTTTTGCGTGCGCGCCAGCGTCAGCAACAGGTCCAGCGGCCCGTCGTAACCGGGCACATCGACGATCAGCGCCTCGTCGGCGTGCGGGATGCTGTCGGAATTGGCCGGCGTCGGATTCATGCCCCACCCATGGAAACGGGCGCCCGCGCTGTCAACCGGCGCGGTTCTTCCGTGCCCGAATATCCCTCGCCCTGACGGCGGGCAACGAAAAGGGCCGCCCCGAAGGACGGCCCGATCCGCAAATCCCGAAAGATCAGCGCGAATAGAATTCGACGACCAGGTTCGGCTCCATCACCACCGGATAGGGCACGTCGCCCAGCGCCGGGGTGCGCACGAAGGTCGCGGTCATCTTGTTGTGGTCCACGTCCAGGTAGTCGGGCACGTCACGCTCGGCCAGGCCCACGGCCTCCAGCACGATGGCCAGTTGGCGCGAACGGTCGCGCACCGCGATCACGTCGCCTTCCTTGACGCGGTAGGAGGCGATGTTCACCCGCTGGCCGTTCACGGTCACGTGGCCGTGGTTGATGAACTGGCGCGAAGCAAAGATGGTCGGCACGAACTTGGCGCGATAGACCACCGCGTCCAGGCGACGCTCCAGCAGGCCGATCAGCATTTCGCCGGTGTCGCCGCGCAGGCGCACGGCCTCGGCGTAGGTGCGGCGGAACTGCTTTTCGGTCAGGTCGCCGTAATAGCCCTTGAGCTTTTGCTTGGCGCGCAGCTGGGTGCCGAAATCCGACAGCTTGTTCTTGCGGCGCTGGCCGTGCTGGCCGGGGCCGTATTCGCGCTTGTTCACCGGGGACTTGGCACGGCCCCAGATGTTTTCGCCCATGCGGCGGTCGATCTTGTACTTGGCAGCGGTGCGTTTGGTCATCGCTGATCTCCTTCGTTCGTTGCAGAAGGGCGTTGTCCTTTTCCCCGGGCGGGGCGACAGGCTTCCCCTTGCGGGGTCCACCAACACCAATGGAAGCGGCGCTTATAGCCGCCGGCGGGTCAAAGTCAACCGCCGGCCCCGCTGGCAGGGGTCAGCCCCGCATCAGCCCCATGATCGCCCAGGCCAGCGCCGAACAGATCAGTCCCGCCGCCGCCACCGGCACGGCCGTGCCGTCATAGGCCAGCCCCACCGGCGCCGCGATCAGCACCGCCCCCAGCGTCGACAGCGCCGCCACGACCGAGGCGGTCAGCCCCGCGATATGCCCCATCCGCTGCATCGCCAGCGCGTTGAGGTTGCCGAAGGTCAGCCCGGCCATGGTGAAGATGCCCACCGACCACATGAAAAAGACCGGGAATTGCAGCATCTCCGGCAGCAACCCACCCCACAGCAGCAACAGGAACATGGCCGAGGCGAAGATCTGCAACAGATAGGCAGCGCGGGCGATCCCGCGCATTCCGACCCGCATCACCAGCCGCGAATTGATCAGCGTTCCCGTCGCCGCCAGCATCGCCATCACGGCGAACCACAGCGGAAAGCTGTCCTCCTTGCCGTAGGTTTCACCGAACAGCTGCTGGGCCGAGGACAGCAGCGCGAACATCTGCCCGAAGCCCAGCGTCATGGTGATCGTGCTCAGCACCACCTGCCGGTCGGACAGCACCTCGCGCGTGCCTTCCCACAGGCTGCGCAGTTGCAGCGGGCGGCGGTCCTGCGGGGCCAGCGTTTCCGCCTGGCGCAGCCCCAGCCACAGCCAGCCCAGGGCGCCGAACAGGAAAAACCCGATGAACACGCCGCGCCAGCCCAGCACCGCGATGAACCCCTGTCCGACCAATGGCGCCAGCGCCGGCACGATCATGAACACCATCATGATGAAGCTGGTGATCCGCGCCATCTCGCGCCCGGAATACAGATCACGCACCAGCGCGGTGCCGACGATCCGCGGCGAGGCCGCGCCCAGCCCCTGCGCGAATCGTGCCAGCAGCAGCGCCTCAAGCGATCCGGCGAACATCGCGACGATCGAAAAGACCAGGTAGACCGCGAACCCGATCCCCATGGCCCGCTTGCGCCCCAGCGCGTCCGAGACTGGCCCGGCAAACAGCGTGCCGATTCCCATTCCGGCCATGAAGCTGGTCAGCACGAGCTGCGCGCGGTTGACATCGTCCGGGGTCAGTTCCGCGGCGATCTGGGGCAGCGCCGGCAACATCGCATCCATGGAAAAGGCGACCGTGGCGAACAGGAATGCCAGCATGGCAATCAGTTCACCCTGCCGCGGCCGGTCGGCGCCAGAGTTTTGCGAAGTCATGAGAGCGTCCTTTCCATGACCCCCTACGCCGTGGAACAGCGGCTCGCAACCCCGGCGCGACCGGGGGTTTTCACCCCTCTGCGCCACGGGCGGCCCTGTTCACTTGGGGCGTCGGGGTTTATATCGTCGGCATGACCGAACCCGTGCATATGATGAAGCTTTGCGTCGGCGCCGACCGGCCCGAGGACCTGGAGGAATGGCAGCAAGAGCGTTTCGGCGCCGGCCCGGCAATTCATGTGACGCGGATGCGCCCGAAACGGGCCGAGGAGCTGCTGGCGGGGGGCTCGCTCTACTGGGTGTTCCGGGGCGTGATGCTGGCGCGGCAACGGCTGCTGGGGCTTGAGGAACGGCTGGGCGAGGACGGGATCACCCGCTGCGCGCTGGTGCTCGACCCTCGGCTGGTGCGCGTCGTCGCCGTTCCGCGGCGCCCCTTTCAGGGCTGGCGCTACCTGTCCGCGGCCGACGCCCCCCCCGCCCTGCCCCCCGGCCGCGACAGCGAGGACCCGCTGCCGCCCGGGCTGGTCCGCGAACTGGCCGAGATGGGGCTGCTGTAGCTACGCTCTGCGGGATATCTTCACAAGGAAGCCAGGCCCGCAGGCAAGAACAGCGCCGGCCGAAGAACCCGACTGCCCGCTTGACCTCGGCGGCGGCTTTGTATATCGCAGGCGAGCCGCGGGTGTAGCTCAATGGTAGAGCAGAAGCTTCCCAAGCTTACGACGAGGGTTCGATTCCCTTCACCCGCTCCAATCCCCGCCAGTTTATGATGTAACATCAGTCGCGTGACTGCGACTGTGCCCCATGTCCGAACCGACCGCGGGACACGCCACCAGTCCATTGCCTTCATCGGGCGTGGCATCGCGGGCCAGGCGTCAGTGCTGGCCCCCTTGGCGCAGGCTTCCGAGGTCTTTGCCTGTGCCCGTGGACAGTCATGATCTGGTATCCAGAGCAGATCACCGGCGCCAGCAGGTGTCCGGCGGCCGCGCGGATGCTGGCGGACGGTTTACGCGATCCGGAACGGGCCGCCGCACGGTGACAGGCGGTTTCCTTTCGGCCGGGCGATCACGCGGAATGGCGGGGGCCGGGCGCTTCAGTCCTGCGGTGGGGCCAGCGGCTTGCCTGCCACCACCCAGTCGCTGGGTGCCACCTCGGAAAACATGATGGTGGTCGAGGCAGGGGGGATTCCGGCTTTTTCTTCAAGCACCCGGGTGATGGCCTCGGCGATCTCCATCTTCAGGGCGTGGCTGCGGCCGGGGAAAAGTTCGATGCGGACCAGCGGCATGGGGGCTCCTTCATGTTGGCTTCTGTGCGGTGGGACCGGCAGGTCCAGCTATCCCGCCCGGGCCGGCCCCGTCCAGTGGCCCGTCCAGTGCCCCGTCCGGCGCCCGCCCCCGGCCAACCGGCGGACGGCGGGCGGCGGGCGGCGCGGCCCACCCGCCGCGGCAGGCGCGCGCGGGGGCGCGCGGGCCGGCGCGGGCCGCGCCGGGGCGGGCCGGACGGTGCGGACCGGCCGCCCGTCGAGGTAGACGTGGACCTGGAGCGGATCCGGGGTGTCGACGTCGAAGGTCCAGCCGTAGACGGTGATGGTGCCGTTCCCGGTGTTCGCGAGGTCGAGAGTGCCCTTCGGAGTGCTGTTCGCGGGGACGTCGACGGTGCGGCACCCGAGTCTCGGGTTGAGCGGGCCCCCGTTGCCGTCGATCGCGAAGACGCACACCTCATGGA
>JAZIHR010000099.1:0-11931 GCA_036678445.1 Alphaproteobacteria bacterium | reverse complement strand
CCCCGCCCCTGCCGGTGCGGTCCCGGACGGCACCGCCGCGCCTGCCGCCGATTAAGCGGCCACGCCCCCGCCAGTGCGACGGGGGCTGCGTTGCTATCCGGCCTGCTTGCCCTTGCGGATGGTGCGGCGTCGGCGGGTAAGGGGGTGAAGCTGGCCTTGCAGCCCTGATGGCGCGACCATTGCGTCGGGCACCCGGCGTCAGCCGCCGGACGCCGGGGCCGACGGCAAGGGGCGGCGCCATCCGCCGCCCCGCTGCCTGCTTAACGCTTCGAGGCGATCAGCGCCGCGACGCCGGGCAGGTCCTTGCCCTCCATCCATTCCAGAAAGGCGCCGCCGGCGGTCGAGATGAAGGTGAAGTCATCGGCGACCCCGGCCTTGTTCAGCGCGGCCACCGTGTCGCCGCCCCCGGCGACCGAAACCAGCCGTCCGTCGCGCGTCAACTCGGCGGCAGCGGCGGCGGCGGCGTTGGTGGCGGCGTCGAAAGGCTCGATTTCAAAGGCGCCCAGCGGGCCGTTCCAGATCAGCGTGCGGCACAGGGCAAAGACCTCGCGGATTTTCGCCACCGTCGCCGGGCCGGCGTCCAGGATCATCGCGTCGGCGGGGCAGGCGTTGGCGGCCACCACCTCGTGCGGGGCGTTGGCGGCGAATTCGCGCGCTACCACCACGTCCACCGGCAGGTGGATGGTGCAGCCTGCGCCCTTGGCGTCGGCAAGGATCTGCCGGGCGGTGTCGGCCATGTCACGCTCGGCCAGGCTTTTGCCGACCTCGATGCCCTGCGCCACCAGAAAGGTGTTGGCCATGCCGCCGCCGATCACCAGGTGATCGACCTTGCGGATCAGGTTCGACAAAAGGTCCAGCTTGGTCGAGACCTTGGCCCCGCCCACCACCGCCACCACCGGCCGTTCCGGGCTGCCAAGCGCCGCGTCCAGCGCGTTCAGCTCTGCCTCCATCAGCAGGCCGGCGGCCGAGGGCAGCAGCCGCGCCAGCCCCTCGGTCGAGGCATGGGCCCGGTGGGCGGCGGAGAACGCGTCGTTGACGTAAACCTGCCCCAGCGCGGCCAGCGAGGCAGCGAAAACCTGTTCGTTGGTTTCCTCGCCCGGGTAGAAGCGGGTGTTTTCCAGCAGCAGCACATCGCCGGGCTTGAGCGCGGCGACTGCGCGCTTGGCGTCGCCGCCCACGGCCTCGGGGGCAAAGGCGACGGGCTGGCCAAGGGCGGCCTCCAGCGCGGGGATGATCTGGCGCAGGCTCATCGAATCGACGCGCTGGCCCTTGGGGCGGTCGAAATGCGCCAGCAGCACGGGGATGCCGCCCTTTTTCTGGATGGCCCGGATGGTCGGCACGATCTTTTCGATCCGCGTCGCATCGGTGACCTGACCGTTTTCCATCGGGACGTTCACGTCCACCCGGGTCAGCACGACCTTGCCGTCCAGTTGCATGTCATCCAGCGTGTTGAAGCGCGCCATCGGCATCTCTCCTGCAATGCGGGGACCGGCCCGCGTTCGTCACCGCGTTGTCTGTCAAGCGGTCCAGCGCGTCAACTCTGCGTCAGGACGAGTTGATGTTTCCGCGCGCCCTGTGGCGGCTGGGGCGTTGCGCGGCGGCCGCGCGCGGCCTAGACCTTGCCCGCACCCAACCAACGGGCACCCAACCAAAGGAAAGATCCGATGGCCGAGATCAAGGACCCCGAGAACACGATCATCATCGAGCTGAAGGACGGCCCGGTGGTGGTCGAGCTTCTGGCCGATGTCGCCCCCCAGCACGTCGCGCGGATGAAGGAACTGGCGCGCGCCGGCAAATACGACAACGTCGCCTTTCACCGGGTGATCGACGGTTTCATGGCCCAGACCGGCGACGTGGAACACGCCAACATGGAAAGCGGCTGGAATCCCGGCCGCGCCGGCACCGGCGGCTCGGACCTGCCGGACCTGCCGGCCGAGTTCTCGCGCATCCCGCACGCGCGGGGCACGCTGGGGGCGGCGCGTTCGCAGAACCCCAACAGCGCCAACAGCCAGTTCTTCATCAACTTCAAGGACAATGACTTCCTGAACGGGCAATACACCGTCTACGGGCAGGTGATTTCCGGGATGGAGCATGTCGACAAGATCGCCCGGGGCGAGCCGCCGGCGAACCCGGACCGGATGATCTCGGTCAAGGTGGCTGCCGATGCGTAAGCTGCTGTTTTCCGTGGCGTTCCTGGCATCGGCCGGCATGGTCGCCGCGCAGGACGTGGCAGCGCCGCCGTCCGAGGACGGCCCCGGCCCGAACATGGTGATCGAGGTGGTCGACGCCTCGGGCGCGGCCAAGGGCACCATCGTGCTGGACCTGGACCCGTCCAAGGCCCCCGCGCATGTCGCGCGGCTGACCGAGCTGGCCCGCGCCGGCGCCTATGACGGGGTGGTGTTCCACCGCGTGATCGAGGGGTTCATGGCGCAGACCGGCGACGTCCAGTTCGGCAAGCACGGGGGCGACCTGTCGCGCGCCGGGATGGGCGGGTCGGACAAGCCCGCCCTCAAGGCCGAGTTCAGCGATCGGAACTTCCTGCCCGGCACCGTCGGCATGGCCCGCAGCCAGCACCCCGACAGCGCCAACAGCCAGTTCTTTGTCAACTTCGCGGCGACGCCTTCTCTGGACGGGCAATACACCGTCGTGGGCCGGCTGATCGAGGGCTGGGACGTGCTGAACGCGATCAAGAAAGGCGATCCGCGCCTTAATGGCTCGGTCGAGGAACCCGACTACATGGCCAAGGTCACCATCGTCGAGTGACCGGGACCCGATAGCGAAACAGGGCCGGCGCGGGGAAACCCGGGCCGGCCTTTTCCGTTGCCGCGGACCGTTGCCGCGGCCATTGTTGCAGGTCGTGGGCGCTGCTCAGGCCCGGCGGGCGGCCGTGCCCTCCAGCGGTTCGAAGCGGATCGATTCGCCGCAGCCGCAGGCTTCGGTGACATTGGGGTTCACGAAGCGGAAGCCGCTGTCGAGCAGCCCGTTTTCATAGTCGATGACCGTGCCGAACAGGAACATCTGCGCGGTGGGCGCGATCAGCACCCGCGCCGCGCCCTGTTCCACCACCTCGTCGTTGGGGGCGGGGGTCTGGGCCAGCTCCATCGTGTATTCCATGCCCGCGCAGCCGCCCTTCTTCAGGCCGATGCGCAGCCCGGAAGCGCCTTTTTCGGCCATGAGCCGGGCGATCCGCGCTTCGGCGGCGGGGGTGATGCTGACAGCGGGCTTGCCGGGAATCGAGAACATCGGGGACCTTTCAGGCTGACCCTTTCAGTCGGGATAGCTCTCTACATAGTCAGCCCCGGCCCCGCACTCAAGCATGGTTGCAGGCAATGAGGCGGGGGAAATCGCGAAAGGGCCGCAACACAGGGCTGCGGCCCCCGAGGCCGGGGGCAGGGCGACGGAGCAGGGCGAACGGAGGTCAGCCGCGCCCGGCCACCCCATCCGCGCGCGCCGCGGCCGGGCCGCGGCTCAGCAGCGCATAGGCGGCGACAGCGGTGACGAAGGTCACCGGGGCCGACAGGCTGGCCAGTGCGCCGGGGGCGAAATGCAGCACCAGCCCGGCGCCCGCGCCCAACAGCCAGGCGCCCAGCCCGGCCGGGTTCACCGCCCTTGTGTCGCGCAGCCGGAAGCCCAGCCGGTCCTGCTCGGCGCCGGCCTGCCCCTCGGCCAGGATATGCACCAGCGCGATGCCGACCCACGCCACCACGAAGATCCCCTGATAGGCCAGTGCTTGCAGGATATAGGCAAACACATCGGCCAGCATCAGCCCGTAGCAGATCGCACCCACCACGCAGGCCCAGAACACCTTGGGCAGCTTCAGCCGGAACACGGTCTGGGCAAAGCTTTCCATGTTGACGGCGGCCAGATAGTAGTTGGCGGTGTTGATCCGCGTCTGGCTGATCCAGACGAAGCCCAGCCCTGCCAGCCCCATCAGCTGGATCAGCGCCAGCACCACCGACACCTCGGTCACGCCGCCCTCGGTGGGCAGGCTGGCGGCAAGGAAAATGCCAACCAGCCCGTTAAGCAGGAACGCCACCAGATAGAACGGCGCGCCGAAGTTGATCCGCGCGTGATAGTCGGCGTCCTCGATCCGGCCGAAGCGGGCGTAGTCATAGGTGAACATCATCAGGATCCAGACGCCCATGAAGGCGACGAAGCAATCCCACCAGCCGCCGGACACGGCGCCGCCCTGCGGGCCAAGGCTCAGCCAGGCGTCCGAATAGCCGTATTCCGCCACCGCCAGCACCACCGCAGCCAGCAGCCCGGCCAGATAGAAGGGCAGCAGCACCCCGTTGAGCTTGTCCAGCCAGTTCTGGATCGAGCCGAAGATCAGCGTCACCGAGTAAACCACCACGATCAGCGCCGCCAGCGGATAGCCGATGCCGGCATGGGCTTGCAGCGCCAGCGCGATGACGGACCCTTCGAACACCGCGTAATAGATCGCGGTGGCAAAGAAGATCAGCGTGGCGATGGCGGCGCCGCTGCGGCCCAGCAGGATGCGCGAGAACAGCGACACCGACAGCCCGGTGCGGATCGCGTGGCGCACCAGCACCGCGTTGATCGCGGCATAGGCCGCGACCGACAGCACCAGCCCGATGATCGCGTTGACCGAGCCATAGGCCAGCGCCAGCGTCGCCGACACCACCAGATAGAACATCGCCGAACAGACCGACCACCAGGCCATGGTCAGCGGCATCCGCCCCATGCGCTGGTCCTGCGGCACGGGACGGTCGGAAAATTCAAGCGCGAGCGCCTCGTCGGGCGCCTCGTCGGCGGTTGTGGACATGGATGGTTTCCTCCCTGAAAACTGTCACGGCGCCGGGACGGCACCGCCGGGCACGGCGCCCCGGTCAAGGGCGCGCGCGGGCAGCAGGCGGGTGCTGCGTCGGCCTGTCGGTGATGCGGTCCCGCGGTCTCCTCTCCGCGGGGCCGCCGTTCCTGTCCCGGCTTCGGTGATGGTCATGGTGGGCAGGTGGGGCGGGGTGCGTCTTGCGCCTGCGCGTGTGATTTCTTGTCGCCGGGGGTAAGCGGGGCCGGTTCAGGCCGCGCTGCCGGACGGCCCCCGTGCCCCCGTGGAATATTTCTGCAAGAAAGAAAGAATGGGCGGGCGCCGCGCGGTGCGGGTTCAGCCCGCGTTGCGGGCGGCGCGCCGCCAGTCCGAGGGCGTCATGCCGAACTGCGCCCTGAACAGCCGCGAGAACTGCGCCTGGTCGGAAAAGCCGAAGCGATAGGCGATCTCGGCCATCGACAGCCCGTGCGAGGCCGCGATCTCGTTACGCGCCACGATCAGCCGTTCCTCGCGGATGAACTGCGCCACGGTCTTGTCGGTGTCGCCGAACAGCTCGTGCAGGTAGCGTTTCGAGATGCCGCATTGCCCGGCCACGAATTCGGGCGACAGCGCCGGGTTGGACAGGTTCTGGCGGATCACCCGCTCGGCCCGGCGCAGGTGGCCGGCGCGCACCAGCGACCCGGCCCCCGCGTCGTCGGGGCCGGCGCGTTCGTCCAGCGCCAGGGCCAGAACCTCGACGATCTGGCGCCCCAGCACGCTGGCAGCGTGGGTTTCGGTCGCCGGCAGCGCCTGCAAGTGCCCCATCATGCTGACCAGCAGCGCCGCCAGCCCGCCGCGCGCGTCGATCGCCCGTGCGCAGAACCGGTCCGGGTCGCGCAGCCGTTCCAGCAGCATCGGGCGCGAAACCTTGAGCACATACAGCTCGTTCGGCTGGGTATAGGAAAACCGGTAGGGCTCGTCGCCGCGTTCCAGGATAAAGCCACCCGGCGCGCAGCTGACCTCGCGCCCCATCTGGCTGAAATCCACCGGCCCCCGCCGGGGCACGGTAAGCAGGTATTCCTCGGGGTTGTTGTGGGTGATGTCGCGGGCGTGGCGTTCGTATTGCAGCGGCCCGGTGGCCAGCCGCGACAGCGACACCTGGCCCATCTGCCGCCGTTCGAGTTCCCCGGAAAAGCTGTCGGGGTCGCGGTAGGTCAGTTGCAGGGGGAAATAGGTGTCGGCGATGACGCGGCCCCATTCCGCGGCGCGCTGCGACGCCGCGGTCGCGGCGGTGCTGTAGACGGCAATCTGCATGCGCCTTCCTCCTCGAAGGGCGTGACCGGCGTCGCGGCCTCCTCCTGACCGCATATGCAGGGCAGTCTAGCGGCGCGGGAAGCCTGCGCGCAACAAATCCCGCGGGCGGCTGCGCGCAGCGACAAATCCTGATGCGCCCGGCGACAAATCCCGCCGCCGCGGTTCGCGGATCGGCAAGAAAACACTCGCCCCGCTGCAAGAAACCGGGGTTTTTCCCGGCCAGTCTGGGTCGATGCCGGGCGGCCACCTGCAAGCGCCGCCCTCCACCGGGAGGAGGAGCCCAAGGACATGACAGGACGCAATGTTGACCCGATCACGCTGTCGGTGGTGCGCGGAGTGCTGGAGACCGCCCAGCGCGAGATGACGCTGACGCTGGAACAGACCGCCCGCAGCTCGGTCTTCAATCTGGCGCATGACTATTCGACGGCGCTGTTCAACCACACGCCGGAAATGATCCTGCAAGGGCAGGACATTCCGATCCACCTCGGCTCGCTGATTCCGGCGATGAAATCGGTGGCGGGCTTCTTCGAGGGCGAGATCCACGAAGGCGACCTGATCCTGCACAACGATCCCGCCTATGGCGGCAGCCACATCATCGACACCTGCATGTACATGCCGGTGTTCTACGAAGGCGAGCTGGTGTTCTGGACGGTCTGCAAGGGCCACCTGACCGACATCGGCGGCCCGGTGCCCGCCGGCTACAACCCCAACGCCACCGAGATCTTTGCCGAAGGGCTGCGGATCCCTCCGGTCAAGATCTGGGACAGGGGCCGGCCGCGCCACGACGTGATGAACCTGCTGCTGACCAACATGCGGGCGCGGCGCGACCAGGAAGGCGACTTCAACGCCCTGATCGGCGCCTGCCAGGTCGGCGCGCGGGCGCTGATCCGCATGATGGACAAATACGGCAAGCAGGTGGTGCAGGACTGCATCGCCGAACTGCTGGACATGGCCGAGGCGCATATGCGCAAGCTGATCGCCGAGGTCCCCGACGGCACCTATACCGGCACCGCCATTCTTGAGGACGCCGGCCACGGCTTCGGCGATTTCAACATCACCGCCACGGTCACGATCACCGGCGACAACTGCCACATCGCGGTGAGCTCGCCCTCGCAGGTGCCGTATTTCATCAACAGCTACGAAGGCAACAGCCACTCGGGCGTCTACCTGGGGCTGATGATGTTCGCGCAACTTCCGCCGCCCTATAACGAGGGGCTGTATCGCTGCGTGACCACCGACATGGGCCCCAAGGGCACGCTGTGCAACGCGAAATCGCCCGCGCCGCACATGAACTGCACCACCACCCCGATGGAAACCCTGACCGACGCGGTGCGGCTGGCCTTCGAGCAGGCGGCGCCCGCCAAGGTCTCGGCGTCGTGGGGCCACGCCAACGGCTGCAACATCGCCGGCTGGGACAAACGCCATGACGAGGAATACGTCACCATGGTGCTGGCCTCGATCATCTCGGGCGCCGGGGCCACGGCCTCCGGCGACGGCTGGCACGCCTGCGGGCCGGAATGCTGCTTCGGCGCGCTGACCTCGGGCGACATCGAGATGCTGGAACATTCCTATCCCATCATCATCCACCGCTATTCGCTGATGGAGGATTCGGGCGGCGCCGGGCGCAACCGCGGCGGCTCCGGCACCTGCTGGGAGGTCGAGCCGATGGACAGCCCGATGACGCTGATCACCTTTGGCGAGGGGCGGCGCATCCCGGCCATGGGCGCGGCGGGCGCGAAATCCGCCATGGTCGCCACCAAGGTCGGCCGGCTCGAGGTCACCCGCGGCGGCGAAACCCGGGTCATCACCGAAAACGTGATCGAGACCATCCACCCCGGCGAGCGCGCCGCCAACAAGAACCCCGGCGGCGGCGGCTACGGCAACCCGTTTGAACGCGAGATCGCCCGGGTAGTCGATGACGTGCGCAACGGGCTGGTCAGCCTCGAAGGCGCGCGGCTGGATTACGGCGTGGTGATCGCCGACCGCGACACGTTGGCGGTGGACGAGGCCGCGACCGCGAAACTGCGCGCTGCCTGACCCTTCATCTTCTGTCCCGAAATATCCTCGGGGGGAAGGCCGCAGGCCGTGGGGGGCGGAAAGCCCCCCGCCGACCGCGCCGCACGCGATGCCGGCCCGGCCTGTTCCGCACCCCGATCACCCGAAAGGATCGACCCATGCAGAACCAGTATCGTCTTGGCATCGACGCCGGCGGCACCTTCACCGACTTCATCCTGGCCGACCGCAAGGGGGGCGTGCGCATCTTCAAGGCGCTGTCCACCCCCGGCAACCCGACCGAGGCCATCCGCAACGGCCTGGCCACCATCCAGGAAGAAACCGGGCTTTCCCCGGAAACCATCGTCTCGAACGCCGATCTGTGCATCAACGGCACCACGGTGGGGCTGAACGCGCTGATCACCCACACCGGCGCCAGGACCGGCCTGATCGCCACGCTGGGCCACGAGGACAGCATCGAGATCCGCCTTGGCCACAAAGAGGACGGCTACCGCTACGACCCGGACTATCCCCCGGCCACCATGCTGGTGCCGCGCTACCTGCGCCGCGGCATCGCCGGGCGGGTGCTGTCGGACGGCAGCGTCCACACCCCGCTGGACGAGGATGCGGTGCGCGAGGCCTGCCGGCATTTCCTGCGCGAGGGCGTCGAATCGGTCGCGATCTCTTTCGTCTGGTCGGTGCTGCACCCCGAACATGAACGCCGCGCCGCCGAAATCGTGCGCGAGATGATGCCGGGCGTGCACCTGACCGTGGGCAGCGATCTTTATCCGCAGGTGCGCGAATACACCCGCACCTCGACCGCGATCGTGAACGCCTATCTGGCCCCGATCCTGCAACGCTATGTCCAGGCGGTGGACGGGTATTTCCAGTCGCTGGGCGCGCGTCATCCGGTGCGCTATTTCCAGTCGAACGGCGGGCTGGCGCTGGGCCGCACCGTCACCGAACAGTCGGTCTATGCGATCAACTCGGGTCCCGCCTCGGCGCCGCAGGCGGCGCTGTGGCTGGGCGAGCCATGGGGGATGCGCGACATCATCACCGTGGACATGGGCGGCACCAGCTTCGACATCACCCTGACCCGCGACGGCCGCGCCAACGTGTCCAAGAACATCGACTTCCTGCGCTATCGCATCGGCATCCCGATGATCCAGGTGGAAACGCTGGGCGCGGGCGGCGGCTCGATCGGCTGGATCGATTCGATGGGGCTGATGCAGATGGGGCCGCAGTCGGCGGGTTCCGAACCCGGCCCGGCCTGCTATGGCAAGGGCGGCACCATGCCGACCACCACCGACGCCAACCTGGTGCTGGGCTACCTGAACCCGCAGGGGCTGGTCGGCGGGCGGCTGCCGCTGGACGTGGGCAAGGCGCGCGAGGCGATCCGCCTTCACCTGGCCGAGCCGCTGGGGATCAGCGTCGAAAAGGCTGCCTACGGCATGTTCACCATCGTCAACAACAACATGGTGAACGGGATCCGGCGGGTCTCGGTCGAACGCGGCTACGACCCGCGCGACTTCGTGCTGAACTGCGCGGGCGGCGCCACCGGCGCCCATATCACCGCGCTGGCCCGCGAAATGGGCATCCGCAAGGTGCTGGTGTCGAAGCTCGCCTCGGGGCTGTGCGCCTTTGGTCAGATCATCTCGGACGTGAAATACAACTACATGGCGCCGGCCCCGATCCGGCTGGAGGGCGCCGAGGCCGCGGCGCGGCTGGATGCGCTGTTCGCCGGGCTTGAGACGCGCGGGCGCGAGGATCTGGCCGGCGACGGCTTTGCCGAGGACCGCGTCAGTATCGGGCGCAGCCTCGACATGCGCTATGTCGGGCAGGTCCACGAATGCACGGTGAACGTGGCGCCCTTCGAGATCACCGAGGCCTCGCTGGACCGGCTCAAGGCCGCGTTCCACGCCCGCCACGAAGAGCTTTACACCTATTCCGAGCCGAACAGCGCCGTCGAGGTGGTCAACGTCGAAAGCGCGATCACCGGCGCGGTGGACAAGCCCGGCCGGATGGAACTGTCCGCCGGGCAGGGTGCGCGCGGGGCGCTGATCGGGACAAGGGCGATGATCTTCGACGCCTCGGGGATCGCGCATGATACTCCGGTCTATGACGGCGACCGGCTGGGCGCGGGCGACCGCATCGCCGGCCCCGCGGTGATCCAGGAGGTGACCACCACCATCATCATCGAACCGGGCTGGAGCGGCGAGCTGGACGCCTCGGGCGTCTATGTGCTGACCATGGGCACCGCCACCGCCGCCACGACGACCGCCGAGCGCGAGGCCGAGCTGGCCTGAGCGGGCATCGCCGGACCGGGGCCTTGCGCCCCGGGCCACTGCCGCGGCCTTCCTGCTGGAAACAGTCCACTGGACTGTTTCCGGGCGCTCGGAAGTCCCGGGATATTTAGGTGATGAAGAAAAGCGGGCCGGTCGGGCCGGTAAAAGCAGGAAGGGCCGCCCTTGGGGCGGCCCTTTCATCGTTCGTTCGGATGCGGGGGGATCAGGCCAGCGAGCTGTCGATGCCCTTGCAGGCCTCGACCAGGCCCTTCACCGCATCGACGGATTTCTGCATCATCGCCTGTTCGTCGGCGTTCAGCTCGATGTCGATGACCTTTTCGATGCCGCCGGCGCCGATCACGGTCGGCACGCCGACATACATCCCGTTCAGCCCATAGGCGCCGTCCACATAGGCCGCGCAGGGCAGGACGCGCTTCTGGTCTTTCAGATAGGCCTCGGCCATCTCGATGGCGCTGGTCGCGGGCGCATAGAAGGCGCTGCCGGTTTTCAGCAGGCCGACGATCTCGGCGCCACCGTCGCGGGTGCGCTGGACGATCTGGTCCAGCTTGTCCTGCGTGGTCCAGCCCATCTTGACCAGATCGGGCAGCGGGATGCCGGCGACGGTGGAGTAGCGCGCCAGCGGCACCATGGTGTCGCCATGCCCGCCCAGCACGAATGCGGTGACGTCGCGCATCGACACGCCGAATTCGAGGCTCAGGAAATGCCGGAACCGCGCGGAATCCAGCACGCCGGCCATGCCGACCACCTTTTCATGCGGCAGGCCGCTGAATTCGCGCAGCGCCCAGACCATCGCGTCCAGCGGGTTGGTGATGCAGATCACAAAGGCGTTGGGCGCATGGGCGGCGATGCCTTCGCCCACCGACTTCATCACCTTGAGGTTGATGCCCAGCAGGTCGTCGCGGCTCATCCCCGGCTTGCGCGGCACGCCGGCGGTCACGATGCACACGTCGGCGCCCGCGATGTCGGCGTAGTCGTTGGTGCCCTTGAAGCTGCCGTCGAAGCCTTCGGACGGGCCCGATTCGGCAAGGTCCAGCGCCTTGCCCTGCGGGATGCCCTCGGAGATGTCGAACAGCACGACATCCCCCAGTTCCTTGATGGCGGCGAGATGCGCCAGCGTTCCACCGATCTGACCGGCGCCGATAAGGGCGATCTTGGGACGGGCCATGGAGTTCCTCCGTTTGGCTGATGGATTTCCGCCCGACTAGACCCTTGCCCCCGGCCGCGCAAGGCGTAGGACGAGCCGCCGGGGCGGTGTTTGCGCTAAATCCGCCCAAGCGGCGAAAGGCGGGAAAAAAGTGGAACTGACGGGCGGGGCGTGGCTGCTGCTGGCACTGGCATCGGCGCTGGTAGGGCTGTCCAAGGGCGGGCTGTCGATGGTGTCGATGCTGGCGGTGCCGGTCCTGTCGCTGGTGATGTCGCCGGTGCAGGCGGCGGGGGTGCTGCTGCCGGTGTTCGTGGTGTCCGACATGTTCGGGCTGATCGCCTATCGCCGCCACTGGGACCGCCGCGTCATCGCCTGCCTGATGCCGGGCGCGGTGGCGGGGGTGGCGC
>JAZIHR010000098.1:0-11934 GCA_036678445.1 Alphaproteobacteria bacterium | reverse complement strand
GGCATGAGGGGGGTAGGGCTGGCTCAGGCCGCGGCGTCGCGGGGGCGCAGGCACCAGTCGGCGGCGGCGTCCCACCCCAGCAGGGTGGCGTGTTCGCCGGCAAAGTCGCGGAACGCGGGCAGGTAGTCGGGGGCGACCGCGGTCAGCACCGGGATGTCCTGCGCCAGGGCCTCGGCGATCAGGTCGCGAAAGCCGCGGCCCAGCGATTCCTGCTGGCCGAACTTGTTGACCAGCACCAGATCCGCGCCCGCCAGCACCGAAAGCGCCTGCCCGACCGCGCGTTCCAGCGCATCGGCGTCCAGACGGCAGCCCTGTGCGCCCGGCCCCAGCGCCTGCGAGATGCGAAGCGGCGGGACATCCGCCCCCAGCAGCGACAGGTCCATGTCGCAGGCGCAATCGCCGCTGCCGCTGTTGACCTGCACCGCGCCGCCCAGCCGCAACCCCCGCGCCGCCAGCAGCCGGGCCAGGGCAGCCATGCGGTCGTTGCCGTCGGAATCGTCGTGGATCACATAGCCCAGCATGACGGCGATCCTACGGGCGCCGGGCCAGCGCGGCAAGCGGGTGCGGGGCCGGTCCGGCTTGCGGCCCGGACGGCACCGGCGCAGACTGCCCCCATGGGCAGGGATGTTGCGGGAATCGTGCTGGCCGGGGGGCAGTCGCGCCGGATGGGCGGCGGCGACAAGGGGCTGCTGGACCTTGGCGGGCAGCCGCTGGCCGGGCATGTGATCGCGCGGCTGGGCTGTGCGCGGGCGATCAGCGCCAATGGCGACCCGGCGCGCTATGCGGGGTTCGGGCTGCCGGTGCTGCCCGACAGCGTGGCGGGCTGGCCGGGGCCGCTGGCCGGGGTGCTGGCGGGGATGGACTGGGCGGCGGCGCAGGGCATCCCGTGCATCGTCACCGCCGCCGCCGACACGCCGTTCTTTCCGCGCGACCTTGCCACGCGGCTGGCCGAGGCCGACGCGCCGGTGGCGCTGGCCACCTGCGAGGGGCAGGAACACCCCGCCTTTGCCGCCTGGGACGTGGCGCTGCGCGAGGATCTGCGCGCGGCGCTGGTGGAGGGCACGCGGCGGATGCGCGACTGGATGGACGCGCGCGGCGCCGTGCGGGTGCGGTTCCCGGCGGGCCCCGGGGGCGCGGACCCGTTCTTCAACGTCAACACGCCCGCTGACCTTGAAGCCGCCCGTGCCATGCTGGCGGATGCCCGATGACGCCGGGCCCGATCACTTCAACCATATCATGAAAGCCCGACGATGGATCTGAAATCCGCCCTGATGGGGCTGGGCTTTGCGGCGATCTGGGCCTCGGCCTTTACCTCGACGCGGATCGCGGTGACCGAGATGCCGCCGCTGCTGGCGCTGGTGATCCGGTTCAGCGTGTCGGCCGCGATCGCGATGGGGCTGGCCTGGGCCATGGGCCAGTCGCTGCGGCTGAGCCGGGCCGAATGGCGCACGGTGATCGTGTTCGGCCTGTGCCAGAACGCGCTTTACCTTGGGCTCAACTGGACGGCGATGCAGTGGGTCGAGGCCTCGGCCGCCTCGATCATCGCCTCGATGATGCCGCTGATGGTGGCCTTTGCCGGCTGGGCGGTGCTGGGCGAGCCGCTGCGCCGGCAGGCGGCGCTTGGGTTGGTGGTGGGCGTGATCGGCGTCGTCATCATCATGAGCGTACGGCTGTCGCAGGGGATGCACCTGGTCGGGCTGCTGATGTGCCTGGCCGCGGTGGTGGCGCTGGCGGTGGCCACGATGGCGGTGCGCAACGCCGGCGGCGGCGCGAATGTGCTGATGATCGTGGGGTTGCAGATGGCGGTGGGGGCGGCGGCGCTGGCGCTGCCCTCGGCCCTGCTGGAATGGGGCCGCCCGTTCGAGTGGAGCGGGCGGCTGATCGGCGCACTGGCCTATTCGGTGCTGGTGCCGGGGATCTTCGCCACCTTCATCTGGTTCAGGCTGGTGACGCGCATCGGGGCGGTGCGGGCGGCGGCGTTCCATTTCCTGTCACCGCCGCTGGGCGTCGCCATTGCGGCGCTGTGGCTGGGGGAAAGTTTCGGCTGGTCGGACGTGATCGGCTCGGCCGTGGTGGCGGCGGGGATCCTGATGGTGCAGCTGGCGCGGGTGCCACGCGCCACCCCGTAACCCGGCCCGTTATCCGCCGGTGGCTCAAAGCCGAATGCAAAACGGGCCGCCGGTGATGCCGGCGGCCCGTGGTATCGCGGCTGGATGCCCGCCTTAGAAGCGGTAGTTCACGCCCAGCTTGATGTTGGAGTGCTCGGGCGTCGCCACCGAAACCCCGCCGGAAACCGGCAGCGTGACGTCGGTCTTGCCGAAGTTGGTGTATTCGTATTCGCCGGTGATCGACCAGTTTTCGTTCAGGCGCTTTTCGACGCCCAGCCCGATGACATAGCCGTTGGCGTTGTAATCGACATCGGTTCCCAGGTCGTCATAGGTGAAGTCGCCCCGCTGCCAGCCGGCGAGCCCATAGACCAGCATGTCGTCCTGCACCAGGTAACCGGCCTTGAGCCGCAGCGCGAGCATGTAGTTGACCTTGGATTCGAACTTGCCGTCGCTGGTGTCGAAGGAATCCTTGATGCTGCCGCCGGTGATGCCCAGCTCGGGCCCGTAGACCCAGCGGTCGCGCTGCCAGGCATAGCCCAGCCGCAGCCCGAGGTTGGCGCCCGACAGTTCGGCCTTGCCCAGGTCAACGCCCGGGGCGGTGCCGATACGGTTGCCGATGCGGTCGTCGCCGCCGAACGCATAGCCCAGCGTGGCGCCGATATAGCCGCCCTGCCAGTCGGTAGAGGCAGCGATGACGACCGGAGGCTCGACCTCGATGACGGGGGCGACGTAGCCGCCGGCGTTGGCAGGGGAAATCGTGAAAGCAATGGCAGCCGCGGCTGCTGTAGTGAACTGGATACGCACGGTAGACCTCGCATCGGCAAGTGCAGGGATTTTCAGGCTTATGCCTGTTAACAAAGATAAACTTGCACAGAAATGAGGGTTTCACAACGGCAGCCGCGCGAGTTTTGCGGCAAACATCCGCCGATTTCGCCGCAGGGGCGGGCGGTCAGCCGTGTTTCACAGGCCTGCAAGGGAAATATATCGTGGATTTTTCGGCAACAGGCTGAATCGTCAGCAGGAAAATTTCCAGAACTGCCGAAACATCCCTGTTGCCGGAATATCACGCATCCAGGTTTTCGACGCTCAGCGCGTTCTGCTGGATGAAGTCGCGGCGCGGTTCCACCACGTCGCCCATCAGCTTGGTGAAGATGTCGTCGGCCTCGGCCACATCCTCGACCCGGACCTGTAGCAGGGTGCGCGCGGCGGGGTCCAGCGTGGTTTCCCACAGCTGTTCGGGGTTCATCTCGCCCAGACCCTTGTAGCGTTGCAGCGACAGGCCCTTTTCGCCCTCGGCGAAGATCGCATCCAGCAGCGCCAGCGGGCCAGAGACCGGCTGTTCGCGATCGCGGCGGACCAGCCGGGTGTGGCCAGCATAGATTTCGCGCAGGGCATCGGTCATCTGCCCCAGCCGCCGGCTTTCGGCCGACCGCAGCATCGGCCCGTCCAGCAGCCGCGTTTCCTCGACCCCGCGCAGGACGCGCGACAGGCGGATGCCGCCGTCCTGGGTCGGGCGGGCGGTCCAGCCGCGTTCGTATTCGGCCGCGATCATGTCCAGTCGCTGCGCCACCGCGGCGCCGACCCCGGCCGCATCCGCATCGACGGCGCCGGGAAGCAGCGCCCCGGCGATCGCCGCCTGTTCGGTGATATGGGGCGGGTAATGCGTGGGGTAGGCCTGGATGATGCGCCGGGCCAGCCGCGCCTCTTCCACCACCCGGGTCAGGTCGGCGCCGGTGATTTCCTCGCCCGAGCCGAGCCGCAGCGTCGTGCCCTCGACCCCTTGCTGGATCAGGTAATCCTCAAGCGCGGCCTGGTCCTTGAGATAGACCTCGGACCGTCCGCGCGCGACCTTATACAGCGGCGGCTGCGCGATATACAGGTGCCCGGCCTCGATCAGCTCGGGCATCTGCCGGAAGAAGAAGGTCAGCAGCAGTGTGCGGATATGCGCGCCGTCCACGTCGGCGTCGGTCATGATGATGATCTTGTGGTAGCGCAGCTTGGACAGGTTGAATTCGTCGCGGCCGATGCCGGTCCCCAGCGCGGTGATCAGCGTGCCGATCATGTCCGAGGACAGCATCCGGTCGAACCGCGCCCGTTCCACGTTCAGGATCTTGCCGCGCAGCGGCAGCACGGCCTGGTTCTGCCGCGCCCGCCCCTGCTTGGCGGAACCGCCGGCCGAATCACCCTCGACGATGAACAGCTCGGCCAGCGCCGGGTCCTTTTCCTGGCAGTCGGCCAGCTTGCCGGGCAGCGAGGCCACGTCCATCGCGGTCTTGCGCCTTGTCAGTTCACGAGCCTTGCGCGCGGCCTCGCGCGCCAGCGCGGCCTCGACGATCTTGCCGACGATGATCCTGGCCTCGGCGGGGTTTTCCTCGAACCATTCGGCCAGCTTTTCGCCCACCAGGTTTTCCACTGCCGGGCGAACCTCTGACGACACCAGCTTGTCCTTGGTCTGGCTGGAGAATTTCGGGTCCGGCACCTTGACCGACAGCACGCAGGTCAACCCCTCGCGCGCGTCGTCGCCGGTGAAATCGACCTTTTCCTTCTTGGCGATGCCGCTATCCTGCGCGTATTTTGTGATCACACGGGTCAGCGCGCCACGGAAACCGGCCAGATGGGTGCCGCCGTCGCGCTGCGGGATGTTGTTGGTGAACGGCAGCACGGTTTCGTGGTAGCTGTCGTTCCACCACATCGCGACCTCGACCCCGATGCCGTTGCGTTCGCCGGTGATGAAGATCGGTTCGGGAATCAGCGCGGTTTTCGAGCGGTCGAGGAAACGCACGAATTCACGCACGCCACCTTCGTAAAGCAGTTCGGTGCGCAGCGGCTCGGCCGGGCGTTCGTCCTCAAGCAGGATGCGCACGCCCGAGTTCAGGAACGCCAGTTCCCGCAGCCGGTTTTCCAGCGTCTTGAACTGATAGTCGAGGTTCGAGAACGTCCCCGTCCCGCCATCGACGCGGCTTGAGGCAAGGAACCGCACCTCGGTGCCCTTTTCGCCCGGCTCGGCATCGCCGACCACGCGCAGGTGTTCCACCGTCTCGCCGTGTTCGAAGCGGACGAAATGTTCCTTGCCGTTGCGCCAGATGCGCAGTTCCAGCCAGTCGGACAGCGCGTTCACCACCGACACCCCGACCCCATGCAGCCCGCCCGAGACCTTGTAGCTGTTGGAATCGAATTTTCCGCCGGCGTGCAGCTGGGTCATGATGACCTCGGCCGCGGAAACGCCTTCGGTCGGGTGCAGGTCCACGGGGATGCCGCGGCCGTTGTCGCGCACGGACACGCTGCTGTCGGAATGGATGGTGACGCGGACGTAATCGGCATGACCGGCCAGGGCCTCGTCGATGCCGTTGTCCACGACCTCGTACACCATGTGGTGCAGACCCGATCCGTCGTCGGTGTCACCGATATACATACCGGGCCGCTTGCGGACGGCTTCGAGGCCCTTGAGAACCTTGATGGAGTCGGCGCCGTATTCGACCGGCTGCGCGGTGGCTGCGCTCATACGTCTTGGTATCCTGCGATTGATGCGCCTCATATAGAACGCCGGCCGGGCAATGTCACGGCAAACCACAAGATTTTGCGGGCCGGGCGGTTTTACGCGCCCGATCTGCGAAAAAATGCTGCGTCCCCGATCGGCAGCGGTCCTTTTGAAAACCGGCCGGGAAAACGCGCCGAAAACGCGCCGAAAACGCGTCCGCGCGCGCGTGGACAGGTCGCGGCAAAGCTGCTAACCGCGGTTGCAAACCTGTCCGAACCGCCATCCCAACCCGAGAGACTGCCCATGAACGTCCTGACCTCTGCGCCCGTCACCGGCAGCTCCGCCGGCCGCATCCGCTGGACCGCCGACGAGGCCCGCAAGGTCATGGATCTGCCGTTCATGGAGCTGCTGTATCTGGCGCAGTCAGTGCATCGGCAGAACTTCGACCCCAACCGTGTCCAGCTGTCGCGGCTTTTGTCGATCAAGACCGGCGGCTGCCCCGAGGATTGCAGCTATTGCAGCCAGTCCTCGCGCCATGGCTCGGGGCTGTCGGCATCCAAGCTGCTTGAGGTCGAGCGGGTGATCGCCGAGGCGAAAAAAGCCAAGGAAGCCGGGGCCACCCGCTATTGCATGGGCGCCGCCTGGCGCAGCCCGAAAGAGCGCGACATGGACGCCGTGATCGCCATGGTCGAGGGCGTCAAGGCGCTGGGCATGGAAACCTGCATGACGCTGGGAATGCTGGACACGGGGCAGGCGCGGCGGCTGAAGGACGCGGGGCTGGATTATTACAACCACAACGTGGACACCTCGGAATCGCATTACTCCAGCGTGGTGACGACGCGCAGCTACGCCGACCGGCTGGATACGCTGGCGGTGGTGCGCGACAGCGGCATCAAGGTCTGCTCGGGAGGCATCCTGGGGCTGGGCGAGGGGACGCAGGACCGGGTCGAGATGCTGGTGACGCTGGCCAACCTGCCCGAGCCGCCTGATTCCGTGCCGATGAACATGCTGATCGCGATTCCGGGCACGCCGCTGGAAGGGGCGGCGCCGGTCGATCCCATCGACTTTGTGCGCACCATCGCGCTGGCCCGGATCATGATGCCGCAAAGCCATGTGCGGCTGTCGGCAGGCCGCACCGAAATGTCGGACGAGATGCAGGCGCTGTGCTTCTTTGCCGGCGCGAACTCGATCTTCATGGGCGACACGCTGCTGACGGCGGCCAACCCCTCTGAGGATCGCGACATGCAGCTGCTGGCGCGGCTGGGGATGCAGCCGATGGTGGCCTGGGAACACACGCCCGACGCCCCGGCCGAGGAGGGCGCCGCCGACCCCGGCCCGCGTTCGCGCAAGGACATGCCGGTCCCGATCCTGCGGTAAGCGGCCGCCGCCGCCAGCTGCGCGGGTTTTCAGCGGCTTGGCGGGAACGTGATCGTGGGCGCGTGCGCGGCGCGGTGACATTTCCGCAGGCTTGCGCTTGAATGCCCATGACGGCTTTCCGGGCGCGGGGACAGGGCCTATGCTGCGGCACGGCCCTGGCGCGCGGAGCTCCGTGCCCGCCGAAGGACACTCGATTCACGAACGGTTGCCCGATGATCAGACTGACCGCCCTTGCCCTGTCCACGCTGTCGCTTGGCGCCTGCATGGCGATCCCGTTGCAGACCGTGCCCGCCGCCCCGACCGCCATGCAGGCCGCCCCGGCGTTCGAGCCGGCACCGATGCAGGTAAGCGGCATCGCCGGGTTGCAGACGCGGGAACCGGACGCCTGCCATGCCAGCAGCTATCGCCACGCGCTGGGGCGACCGGGGACAGTCATCCCGGCGCTGGGGGTCACCCGCGACTACCGCGTGGTGGACTACCGGGGAATCGAGCCGCAGGAATACGACCCGCTGCGGATCGTGTTCCGGCTGGATGCGGCGGGAAATATCCAGAACATCGACTGCGGCTGATCGAAAAGGACCGCCTGCCATGACCTTTCCTGCGAAACTTGCCCTGGCCGTGCTGCCGCTGGTGGCGCTGACTGCCTGTGTCCAGCCCGAACCCGTGCCCTCTGAACCCGCGGCAGACCAGTGCAACGCCGCGTCGCTGTCTGGCCTGGTGGGGCAACCCTCGACCGTACTCAAGACCATGCTGCTGCCGGCCGGCACCAGGGTGATCAACCCCGGCGACCCGGTGACGATGGATTTCCGCCCCGACCGGATGAATATCGAGATCGGCGCCGACGGGCGCATCGCCAAGATCGGCTGCTACTGACCGAGCGCGGCTGTCGGGGCGGGTTTGGCAGGTGGCGCCTGCGACTGTCCGCGCCGGTCCCGCGTCGCGGCCGCATGGGTATTTGAACCAGAAAGAAGCCCCTCGCGCCGCTTTGCGCAGGTGTTTCTTTCTGGATGAAATACCCCGGGGGGCCGCGCGCAGCGCGGTGGGGGCAGCGCCCCCCTTTTTGCGCTTTTGCCTCGCCATGTTTTGCCCGTTGATCGGGGGCCGGCGTGATGTCACGCTGAACCCATGACCCTCCAGCCCGTTGCCCCGCCGTTTTCTGCCCCGGATGTCGTCGCCTTCGACCGGCGCGAACTGGGGGTGATCCTGTCGCTTTACGGCCGCATGGTCGCGGCCGGAGAGTGGCGCGATTATGGCATGTCGTTCCTGCGCGACATGGCGGTGTTTTCCGTCTTTCGCCGGGCGGCAGAACATCCCTTGTACCGGATCGAGAAACGGCCTCGGCTGCGCAATGCACAGGGCATGTATGCGGTGGTCGGCATGGACGGGCAGATCCTGCGGCGCGGGCAGGATCTGGCGATGGTCCTGCGCGTGTTCGATCGCAAGCTGATCCGGCCGGTCTGATCCCCCTTTTCCCCTCTTGCACGACCGGCCTGTTTCGGGGGTTGCGCGGCGTGGCCGCCTGCGTCACCGGAACCCTGTTCCCTGCCGGCCGCTTGAGGCAATAGAATGATCCGGAAGCTTGCCATGCAGGAGACGGCAACATGAAATGGTCACATGTTCAGGCGAACTGGAACGCCTTTTACGAGGCGATCCAGGAAAAATGGGAGGACGTCGACGAAGCCATGCTGGACGAGATCGACGGCGACCAGCGTGCCTTTATCCGCTATATCGCCGAGGTGACCGAGCAGGACGTCTCGGAGGCCCGCGACGAGATCAAGGAATGGCTTGCAGGCGAGATCCCCGCTGACGTCGTGATGGACCCGATGCACGACAACCACTCGATCGCGCTGTCGGGGAAATACGTGTCCGAGGGCGAGGACGAATACGCCGACGATGCCCGATTCGGGGATGACGACGACTATCCCGACGACGGCGACAATCTGGGCCGGATCTGACCGGTCACGGCCGGGCGGGTTCTTCCCACCACAGGTCGGGCAGGAACCCGGGCCAGTCGCCGTAAGCGGTCGGCATGTCGGGATAACGCAGCCGGGCGGAATGGGCGATGCGGCTGAGCGGCGAATAGCTGACCGGGATCACATAGCGCCCGGCCATCAGCAGCCGGTCCAGCGCCTGCACCGCCGCGACATGGGTTTCGTCGTCGGGCGCGTTCACCGCCGCCTCGATCATCGCATCCACGGCGGGCGAACGCACCCCCATCCAGTTGCGCGAGCCCTCTTGCCCGGCGCTGGCGCTGCCCCAGTACAGCGCCTGTTCGTTGCCCGGCGACAGCGACAGCCCGCGTTCATACCAGGTCATGTCAAAGGCAAAGCGGTTGGTGCGCTGAACATATTGCGCACTGTCCAGCACCGTCACCCGCGGCGCCACCCCCAGCGGCTGCAGCGCCTGCACATAGATATCGACGATCTGCTGCATCTCGCTGCCCGCGCGCATGGCGCTGCCGGACTGGTTAAGCAGGATCTCCGGCGCGAATGCCGCCCCGCCGGCGTTGCGCAGCGCCCCGTCCTGCACGGTCCAGCCGGCATCTTCGAGCAGCCGCATCGCCTGGCGCAGCGAATCGCGGTCCAGCATCCGCCCGGCGCCCGGCGGCAGGGCGTAGCCGTCAAGAGTGCCGGGCAGCAGATCGTCGGCAAAGGGCGCCAGCAGTTCGGCTACCTGCCCGGTTGCCGGCCCGGGGCGCATCGCCAGATCCGAATTGGCGAAATAGCTGGTGATGCGCGGATCGGTGCCGCCGGTCAGGGTGGCGTTGATGAACTGGTGGTTGAAGGCCAGGATCATCGCCTCGCGCACCCGCCAGTCGCGAAACAGCGGCGAGCGGGTGTTCATCACCAGCCCCATGATTCCCGACGGGCGGCGGTGCGGGATTTCCGACTTGACCACCCGCCCGGCGGCGACGGCGGGAAAGTCGTATTCGGTGGCCCATTTCACCGCGCTGGATTCGCGCCAGACATCGACCTCGCCGGCCTTGAATGCCTGGAACATGGCATTGGTGTCGGCGAAATAGTCGTAGCGGATGCTGTCGAAATTATACATCCCGCGCAGCAGCGGCAGGTCGCGCCCCCAATAGTCGGGGTTGCGCCGGAAGGTGATCGAGCGCCCCGGATCGACCCGTTCGACCACATAGGCGCCCGAGCCGATCGGCACCTCCAGCCCCGAGGCGCCGAAGTCCTTGCCTTCCCACTGCGCCTTTTTCAGCACCGGGCGCAGCCCCATCAGCAGCGGCAACTCGCGGTCGGGTTCGGAAAACTCGATCCGCAGCGAACGCTCGCCGGTCTGCTCGATCGCCGCGACCTTGCCCCAGGCGCCGGCATAGCGGGGGTGACCTTCGGTCCCCAGCGTCCTGAACGACCAGACGACATCTTCCACGGTGACCGGCGAGCCGTCCGAAAACCGCGCCTCGGGACGCAGGGTAAAGGCGACCCAATTGCGGTTCTCGTCGGTCTCGACCGTCTCGCACAGCAGACAATATAGCGTGAACGGTTCGTCCAGGGACCGCAGCATCAGCGGTTCGGCGACATGGACCCCCACCGACCACGCCGCATTGCCCTTGAGCACCCAGGGCTTGAGCGAATCGAAGCTGCCGGGTTCGGCAAAGCGAATCATCCCGCCCTTCGGGGCCTGTGGATTGGCATAGGGCAGGTTCGGAACCTCTGCGACAAGGGCGGGTTTTCCAAACATTGCAAGGGCATGAGACGGTTCTGCCGCACTTGTCAGCGGCATCCCTGCAACAGTCGCCGCCGCCAGGAAGATCACGCGCAACCGCGCCGCAATCGCGGAATCGTTAACGATTTTGAAGATTCGCATGGGAGCGCCTGTCCTGCTTCGTCCGGGTTCAAGACCGGTTCTGTCGGAAAAGACTACCCATGCGTTCATCCTGACGCAAACTCGGGCCTTGGACTCGCGTGGGCTTGGGCGTATACCAAATGCACTGCTCGATAGGTTTCTTGCCTGTATGAAACCTGCCTCATGACTTGCGCCCGCCTTGTGCGGGCGCCTTTTTTTGTCCTGGCACAGGGGTGAAACACTGGGGTGAAACGGCGCCGGTTTCTGGCGCAGCCGCGGGCACCGCGCTATCCTGCCTTTTCAGCAACACGAAGGGGATGCGCAGATGGTCGAGAAATTCCTGGCCGGCAAGACGGCGGTGGTGACCGGCTCGAACAGTGGTATCGGGCTGGGGGTGGCGCAGGCGCTGGCCGCGGCGGGGGCGGATCTGGTGATCAACAGCTTCACCGACACGCCCGAGGATCACGCGCTGGCTGAAAGCCTGGCCCGCGAACACGGGGTTGCCGTGCGCTATATCGCCGCCGACATGAGCAAACCCGCCGACTGCCGCCGCCTGGTCGAGACCGCCGGCCGCTGCGACATCCTGGTGAACAACGCCGGCATCCAGCACGTCGCCCCGATCGAGGATTTCCCGACCGAGAAATGGGACGCCATCATCGCGATCAACCTCAACAGTGCCTTCCACACCACGGCGGTGGCGCTGCCGATGATGCGCAAGGCGGGCTGGGGGCGGGTGGTCAACATCGCCTCGGCGCACGGGCTGACGGCCTCGCCCTATAAATCCGCCTATGTCGCGGCCAAGCACGGGGTGGTGGGTCTGACCAAGGTCACGGCACTGGAAACCGCCACCGACCCGATCACCTGCAACGCCATCTGTCCGGGCTATGTGCTGACCCCGATCGTGGAAAAACAGATCCCCGACCAGATGAAGACCCATAACATGAGCCGCGAGGACGTCATCGCCAAGGTGATGCTGCAACGTCAGCCCTCGGGCGAATTTGCCACCGTGGAACAGATCGGTGGCACCGCGGTGTTCCTGTGCTCGGACGCTGCTGCCCAGATCACCGGCACCACGATTTCCGTGGACGGCGGCTGGACCGCTCTCTGAGAAAACGGCCGGTGGCCGCTTCTTTCTGGTGAAAATACCCCGGGGGTGCGGGGGCAGGGCCC
>JAZIHR010000097.1:0-12009 GCA_036678445.1 Alphaproteobacteria bacterium | reverse complement strand
GCAGCACCAGCCGCCTTATCGCGGCGATATGCGTCGCCCGCCGCCCCCGGCGCGAGGCAAGCGTTCCGTCCAGCAGGACGACATGGGCGATAGGCGGGCGGTGAAACGGCATGACCCCATCATCAACCCAAGGTGCAACGATTCGGCTTGCGCTGGCCGGATTCCGGGGCGCCTGGCTAATGAAAGCGGCGCACGGTCGCCTGGGCAAGTTCTCCGAACCCGTTGAAGCGGGTGTTGGTGACCACCGAATAGGCGCCGGCGCCGTGAAAGATGACGTAATCCCCCTCGGCGATGTCCTCGGGCAGCGACACCTCGCCCGGCAGCCGGTCCACCGAATCGCAGGTCGGGCCAAAGACCACGCGGCCGGGGCCGTTCTCGCCGCGCGGCTCGCCCTTGGGCGTCAGCACCTCGATGCGGTCGAGATTGCCGATCACCGGCAGTTCGTTCATCGCGCCATAGACGCCGTCGTTCAGGAACACCGACTGCCCGTCGCGCACCGCCTTGACCCGGGTGATGATGGCAAAGGCATCGGCGCAGATGCCGCGGCCGGGTTCGCACACCAGTGCGGGCGCAGCGTGGCCGAATACCCTGGCCGTGGTGCGTCCGATCAGGTCGAAGATCGCCCGCAGGTCGGGTTCCACCCCGCGCACCCGCCAAGACGGAAAGCCGCCGCCGACGTTCAGCCGCCGTGGTGCCACGCCCGCCATGGCGGCGATTTCGGCGGCGGTGCGGATATACTGTTCCCAGGCGGCGGGGTCGGTGCACTGTGTGCCGGGGTGGAAGGTCAGCGACGGCACATAGCCGCGCGCCGCGACATCGCGCAGCAGCTCGGCCGCCAGTTCCGGCGTCGCCCCGAATTTCGAGCCGAAGTCATAGGCCGCCCCCGGCACCGGCAGCTTGAAGCGGGGCGAGATCTCGCAGCCCTCGGGGGGGACCTGCTGAAACAGCTTGTCCAGCTCGGTCCGGCTGTCCACCGACCACGCCTTGATGCCGGCGGCGACCGCGTGGGCGATCTCGGCGCGCGAGCGCACGGGGTTGTGGTAATGCCGTGCCGCCTGGGGGGCGAGCCGCCCGATCAGGTCGATCTCGAACGGCGAGGCCACGTCGAAGCCGGTGATCCCCGCCGCGACCAGATTGCGGATCACCGCCGCATCGGGGTTCGACTTGACCGCATAGGTCACCAGCCCCGGAAACCCGGCGATGAATTCCCGCGCGCGCTGTTGCAGCACGCTGGGGGCAAAGGCCAGAACCGGGTTTTCCGGTTGCAGGCTGCGGATGATCTCGGCGGGGTTTTCCCAGACGGTCGCGGCCAGCTGGCCTTCGCTCAATCCCATGCGCAATCCTTTCATTCCGTGGACGGGCATATCACCAATCAACGCGAGACGCGCCCTATGGGGCGCAAATATTGCGATTGAAAGGATGGATTGTCGCACCAAGCCGGTTAAAGTGACCGGAACGCCCGGCGAATAGACGAAAAAACCATGGATGATACCGATCGCGCGATCATCGCGCAGCTTGGACAGGATGCGCGGATGTCGGTCGCGGTGCTGGCGCGGCGGCTGAAACTGGCGCGTTCCACCGTGCAGGCGCGGCTGGAACGGCTGGAAAGCTCGGGCGCGATTGCCGGCTATACGCTGCGCCTGGGCGAGGCCGCGCGCATCACCCGGATCCGCGCCACCTGCATGCTGACGATCGAGCCGCGGGCCCAGCCGGCGATTCTGGCGCGGCTGCGGGCGATGCCGGCGGTCGAGAGGGTCCATACCACCAGCGGCCGGGTGGACCTGCTGCTGCAACTGGGCTGCGCCTCGACCGCAGAGCTGGACGAGGTGCTGGACCGCATCGGCAACCTGCCCGGAGTGCGGTCCTCGGAAAGCCTGGTGCATCTGTCGACCAAGCTGGACCGGGCGCTGTAGGCCCGAAAGGGCAGCCCGGAACGGCCGGCGGCACGGGGGCAAGGGGCGGCGGCGCCACGGTCCTGATCCCTTGGACTCGGCCGGCGCGCGCGCTATTGCGGTGCTCAAGCAAGGGGACCTGACGCATGAGCATGGAAAAGACCTTCGACGCCGCCACCGCCGAGGCCCGCATCGCGGCTGCGTGGGAAGGAAGCGGCGCCTTTGCCGCCGGTGCCAACGCCCGGCCGGGACAGCCGGCGTTTTCCATGGTGATCCCGCCGCCGAACGTCACCGGCAGCCTGCATATCGGCCACGCGCTGAACAGCACGTTGCAGGATATCCTGGCCCGCTGGCACCGGATGCGCGGCTTTGACGTGCTGTGGCAGCCGGGGCAGGACCATGCCGGTATCGCCACCCAGATGGTGGTGGAACGCGAACTGGCGCGCGACCCCGCCAACCCCACCCGCGCCGAAATGGGGCGCGAGGAATTCCTGCGCCGCGTCTGGGAATGGAAGGCGCAGTCCGGCGGCACCATCACCGGGCAGCTCAAGCGGCTGGGCGCCAGCCTCGACTGGTCGCGCAACGCCTTTACCATGTCGGGCGCCCCCGGCGCCCCCGCGGGCGAGCAGGGAAATTTCCACGACGCGGTGATCCGGGTCTTTGTCGACATGTATGACAAGGGGCTGATCTATCGCGGCAAGCGGCTGGTCAACTGGGACCCGCATTTCGAAACCGCGATTTCCGATCTCGAGGTCGAGAACCGCGAGGTCGACGGCCAGATGTGGCATTTCAAATACCCGCTGGCCGGCGGAGAGACCTATGAATACGTGGAGCGCGACGCCGACGGCAACGTGACCCTGCGCGAGAGGCGGGACTATATCAGCATCGCCACTACCCGCCCGGAAACCATGCTGGGCGACGGCGCGGTCGCGGTGCACCCGGATGACGCCCGCTATGCCCCCATCGTCGGCAAGCTGTGCGAGATTCCGGTGGGGCCGCAGGCGCACCGCCGCCTGATCCCGATCATCACCGACGAATATCCCGACCCCGATTTCGGCTCGGGCGCGGTCAAGATCACCGGGGCGCATGACTTCAACGACTATGGCGTCGCGCAGCGCAACGGGATTCCACTGTATGCGCTGATGGACGGGCGGGCGCAGATGCGCAGCGACGGGCTGTCTTACGCCGAATCCGCCGCCATCGCGACCCGTGCGGCGGCCGGGGTGGACGTGGGCGACGTGTCCTCGGTCAACCTGGTCCCCGAGGATCTGCGCGGGCTGGACCGGCTGGAAGCCCGCGCCCGCGTGGTCGCCGCCATCAACGCCGAGGGGCTGGCCGTCACCGACGCCGACGGCGCCCCTTTTGTCGAACGCAAGAAGATCATGCAGCCCTTTGGCGACCGCTCGGGCGTGGTGATCGAGCCGATGCTGACCGACCAGTGGTTCGTGGATACCGCCGCCATCGTGCAGCCCGCCATCGACGCGGTGCGCGACGGTCGCACCCGCATCCTGCCGGAACAGCATGAAAAGGTGTATTTCCACTGGCTGGAAAACATCGAGCCGTGGACGATCTCGCGCCAGCTGTGGTGGGGGCACCAGATCCCGGTGTGGTATGGGCTGAACCTTGCCGCCGAAAACTTCACCGACGACGAGGGCGACGACGCGCTGAGCCCGATCGAGCTGCTGCGGCTGCTGAACGACGACCATCTGGTGAACGCGGGCGAGATCCACCACGCCGCCGCCCATCTCAACGATCTGGTCGAGGCATTCCGCGCCGACATCGCCGGGCTGCCGCATCCGTTGCAGGTCAGCCGGGTGATCGAGGTCGCCGACCGTGCCGCCGCGGTGGATGCGCTGGCGCAGGCGCTGGCCGACTATAACCTGACGCAGGACCCGACCCGGCTGGTCTATCCGGTCTGGCGCGATCCCGACGTGCTGGACACGTGGTTCTCGTCCGGGCTGTGGCCGATCGGAACGCTGGGCTGGCCCGAGGACACCGAGGAGCTTCGGAAATATTTTCCGACCGACACGCTGATCACCGGCTTTGACATCATCTTCTTCTGGGTGGCCCGGATGATGATGATGCAGTTGGCGGTGGTGGGCGAGGTGCCGTTCCGCACCGTCTACGTCCACGGGCTGGTGCGCGACGAAAAAGGCGCCAAGATGTCCAAGTCCAAGGGCAACGTCATCGACCCGCTGGAGCTGATCGACGCCTATGGCGCCGACGCGCTGCGGTTCACCCTGACCAGCATGGCCGCGATGGGCCGCGACCCCAAGCTGGGTCCGAAGCATGTCGAGGCAAACCGCAACTTCGTCACCAAGATCTGGAACGCGGTGCGCTTTGCGGAAATGAACGGGGTGTTCGCCGCGCCCGCAGGCCAGCCGCAACCTGCCCACACGGTGAACCGCTGGATCATCGGCGAGACCGCCCGGGCCCGGCTCGCGCTGGACGACGCGCTGGCGGGCTATCGCTTCAACGAGGCGGCGCAGGGGCTTTACGGGTTCATCTGGGGCAAGCTCTGCGACTGGTATGTCGAGTTTGCCAAGCCGCTGTTCGACGGCGAACATGCCGACGAAACCCGCGCCACCATGGCTTGGGTGATCGAGCAGGCGATCACCATGGCGCACCCGGTGATGCCCTTCGTGACCGAGGAAATCTGGGCGCTGACCGGCAGCCGCGACCGGATGCTGGTGCATGGCGACTGGCCCGAATACGGCGCCGAGCTGATCGACCAAGATGCCGACCGGCAGATGAACTGGGTGATCGGGCTGATCGAGGATATCCGTTCGGCCCGCGCGCAGATGGGGGTTCCGGCGGGGGCGAGGCTGGACCTGATCGTGACCCAGGCGGATGCGGCCGCGCGCGAGGCGCTGGCGGCGAACGGTCCGCTGATCGAGCGTCTGGCGCGGGTGAATGCGCCGGTGGACGGCGCGGCGGGGCGCGGGATGATCGCGGTCGCGGCGACGGGGGCCTCCTTCGCGCTGCCGATCGGCGATGTGATCGACGCCACGGCCGAGGCCGCGCGGCTGGAAAAGGCGCTTGCGCGCAGCGAAAAGGACGCCGGCGGCCTGCGCGGCCGGCTGGGCAACCCTCGTTTCGTGGAAAACGCCGATGCCGAGGTGATCGAGGAGACCCGCGGCAAGCTGGCCGCGCTGGACGAGGAAATCACCCGCACCCGCGCCGCGCTGGAGCAGCTGCGGGCGATGTGAGGGCTATTCGTGCGGGGTGCCCGGCGGTTATGCCGGCTGCCCCGCGCGGTGCCCCAAGTTGGGTATTTGGGCCAGAAAGAAGCCTCTTGCGGCAGGGGGGCGAGGTCAGCCGGGACGGAAGCTCGGCGGGATGCGGTCGTTGCCGTCGAGGATGAGTTCGGCCAGCAGGGCGGCGATGGCGGGGGCCATGGCGAAGCCGATCTTGAAGCCTCCGTTCGCGAGGAAATGGCCGGGGCGGCCGGGCCACGGCCCTGCCAGCGGCGCGCGGCTGGTGGCGCGGGGGCGGATGCCGGCCCAGCGGTCCAGCACCTTGGCCCCGGCCAGTTGCGGGCACAGCGCACGGGCGCGGGCGATCAGCGCGTCGAGTTGGTCGTCGGTGGCGGTATCCTCGCGCCCCGGTTCGCTGGTCGAGCCGATGGCGGTGGTGCCGTCGGCGTGCGGGACCACGTGCAGCCCCTCGGCAAACACCTGCGGCGCGTCCGGGGCGGCGTGGGCCAGCAGTGCCGACTGTCCCTTGACCCCGTCGCCGGCCTTGTGGCCAAGGTCGCGGCCCAGATCCGCCAGCCCCTGCACGCCGGTGGCCCAGATTGCGCCTTGCGGCAGATCCTCGGGGCGCTGGCGGCCGGCGGTTTCGATGATCGTGCCGCCGCTGGCGCGGATCGCGGCGGCCAGCGCGGCCCCTGCCGCGCGGGGCGAGAGCCGGGCGGTCAGGTTGTCGGCCAGCCACAGGCCCGAGGGGCTGTCGGGCACCAGCGCCCCGATGGGCGCATCGGTCAGCGTCATGCGAAACGAGGCGGGCCAGTCCTGCGCCGCGGCCTCGACACGGGCGCGGGCCTGCGCCTCGCCCCCCTGGGCTACGGGTTGCAGCCGGCCGTTGCGGGCATAGCCGGGGTCGGCGCCGCCGGTGCGGTGCACCTCGTCCCACCAGTCTTGCGCCGCGATCAGCGCGTCGAGCTGGGTCTGTTTCTTGGGGTTCCACGCCCCCGGCGCGTGGGGGGCCAGCGCGCCGACCATGCCTCCGCTGGGGCCGGCGCCGATGCGGTCGGATTCGATCACGGTCACCTGCGCCCCGCGGCGGGTCAGTTCCCAGCCGCAGCACAGGCCGAAGATGCCGGCGCCGACCACTGTCAGATGTCTTGCCAAGCCCGGTTTCCCCCGTCATCAGGCTGCGTCGGCAGATGGGGTAACGCTTATGGGCGGCGACGGAAAGATGCCCGGGGGCAGCGGGATCAAGTGGCGGGGCGCTGTCCCGGTCTCGAACCGCTTTGACGACCCGTATTTCAGTCTTGCCGGCGGGCTGGCGGAAACGCGGCATGTGTTCCTGGCCGGCAACGACCTGCCGCAGCGGCTGCGCCCCGGGCTCCACGTGGCCGAGACAGGGTTCGGCACCGGGCTGAACCTGCTGGCGCTGGCGCAGGTGGCCACTGTGCCGGTGCGCTTTACCAGCTTCGAGGCGTTTCCGCTGGGCGTAGACGAGCTTGCCCGCGCGCATGAGGCGTTCCCCGGGCTTGCCCCCCTGTCGGCGCAGCTGCGCGCCTGTTGGGGGGCGGCGCAGATGCAGGTCGGGCAGGTCACGGCCGAGGTGATCCTGGGCGATGCACGCCAGACGCTGCCTGCGTGGGATGGCCGTGCCGATGCGTGGTTCCTTGACGGGTTCTCGCCCGCTCGCAACCCCGAGCTGTGGTCGGAGGCGCTGCTGGCCGAGATCGGCCGCCACACCGCGCCGGGCGGCAGCTTTGCGACCTATACCGCCGCCGGCCATGTCCGCCGCGCGCTGGATGCTGCCGGGTTCGAGGTCGTGCGCTGCCCCGGTTTCGCTGGCAAGCGCCACATGAGCCGCGGCAGCCTGCGCTAGCGGCGCCCGTCCTGGCGGCGCACCGGCGGGATGCGGCTGGGGGCAAAGCGGGTGGGCGGATGCGGCGGGTGGCCGTGGGTGCGGTTCCAGTAATCCGGGCCGCCCAGCCACAGGAACCGGGCCAGCGTCAGCGCCACCCCGGCCGCGAAACCGCCCGCATGTGCCCAATAGGCGACGCCGTCCCCGGCCTCTGACATGGCGTAGCCGGCGACCAGTTGCAGCAGAAACCACGCGACCAGCACCAGCCAGGCGGGCAGGGTGATGACCCGCACCAGCACCACCACGATGATCAGCACATCCACCCGGGCCCGCGGAAACAGCAGCAGATAGCCGCCCATCACCCCGGCGATCGCCCCCGACGCCCCGACCATCGGCACGCCCGCATCGGGCTGCGCCGCGATCTGCGCCGCGGCGGCGGCCAGCCCGCAGGCAAGGTAGAAACACAGAAAGCCGGCCCGGCCGAACTGGTCCTCAAGATTATCGCCGAATATCCACAGGAACAGCATGTTCCCGGCTAGGTGCAGCACCCCTGCGTGCAGGAACATGTGGGTCAGCAGCCCCCACAGCAGTTCTCCGTGCATCACTGCCACGGGGTAAAGCGCCAGATCTTCCCACAGTCGGGTGGCGGCCTCGGTTGCCGGCAGGGTCAGCAGGAACATCGCGATATTGGCCAGGATCAGCGCGATGGTGACCACCGGCCGGCTTTGCGAAGGGTTGTGGTCGCGAATGGGGATCATCGTTCGGGCGGCTCCGACAGCGGGAAAGGGCGCGCGGCTGCGCCTCAGTGTCACGGCACGGGGCTGTTGTGCAACCCGGCAGGTGTTCTACACATTATATGTCAACCGGCCGGAGGAGGGCCGACCAGCCATGACCACCATGACCGACCGCAAGAACGCCGCCATTTCGCGGGGGGTGGGGATGACCACCCAGATCTATGCCGAACGGGCCGAAAACGCCGAGATCTGGGACCGCGAAGGCCGCCGCTACATCGACTTTGCCGCCGGGATCGCGGTGGTGAACACCGGCCACCGCCACCCGAGGGTGGTGCAGGCGGTCAAGGACCAACTCGACCGCTTTACCCATACCTGCCACCAGGTCGTGCCGTATGAAAACTACGTCGCGCTGGCCGAGCGGCTGAACGCGCTGGTTCCCGGCGATTTCGACAAAAAGACCATCTTCGCCACCACCGGCGCCGAGGCGGTGGAAAACGCGGTCAAGATCGCGCGTTTCGCCACTGGGCGCAGCGCGGTCATCGCCTTTACCGGCGCGTTCCACGGCCGCACCTTCATGGGGATGACGCTGACCGGCAAGGTCCAGCCCTACAAGGCCGGGTTCGGGGCGATGATGCCCGACGTGTTCCACCTGCCGTTCCCCAACGAGCTGCATGGCGTCAGCCAGGACAACGCGCTGGCGGCGCTGGACAGGCTGTTCAAGGCCGACGTGGACCCCGCCCGCGTCGCCGCCATCATCATCGAGCCGGTGCAGGGCGAAGGCGGCTTCTACCCGGTGCCCTCGGGGTTCATGCGCCGCCTGCGCGACATCTGCGACGAACACGGCATCCTGCTGATCGCCGACGAGGTGCAGACCGGATTCGCCCGCACCGGCCGGCTGTTCGCCATGGAACACCACGGCGTGAGCGCCGACATCACCACCATGGCCAAGGGGCTGGGCGGCGGGCTGCCGATCTCGGCGGTGACCGGCCGGGCCGGGGTCATGGACGCGCCGAACCCCGGGGGCCTGGGCGGCACCTATGCCGGCAACCCGCTGGGGGTGGCCGCCGCCCATGCGGTGCTGGACATCATCGAGGACGAGGGCCTGTGCGACCGGGCCGAGCGGCTGGGCCAGCGGCTCAAGCAGCGGCTGGCGAGCCTGCGCGACGATGTGCCGGAAATCGTGGATATCCGCGGCCCGGGGCTGATGAACGCGGTGGAATTCAACGTCGCCGGCAGCGACCGGCCCAGCCCCGACTTTGCCAACCGGGTGCGGGAAGGGGCGCTTGACCGGGGTCTGATCCTGTTGACCTGCGGGGTCTACGGCAACGTCATCCGCTTTCTGCCGCCGCTGACCGTGCCCGACGCGGTGTTCGACGAGGCGCTGGGCATCCTCGAAGATGCAATCCGCGCCGCCCGCGGCTAAGCCGTGATGCAAAGGGGGCGCCCGGCGGCGCCCCCGGTCAAAGCCCGCCCAGCAGCGCCTCGGTCAGCGGGTGGTCGGGGTCGGAAAGCCCGGCGATCACGTCCAGATGGTGGCGTCCCGGCTCGACCGTCAAGGTTGCGCGGCGGGGAACCCCGGCCCATGCGGCCTGCAACAGCTGCGACTGCCGGATGAACACCGGCCGTTCGTCGCCGCCGACCCACAGATGCAGCTCGCACCCCGGCAAAGGCTGATGGAACAGCGGGCTTTCGTCGCGCGCGGTCGCGTCGTCCAGTCCCAGGTCGCCGCGCATGGCGGTCAGCTGCAAGGGGCGCAGGTCGAACAGCCCCGAAATCGGCAGGCAGCGCGCTATCCGCGCCAGAACCGGCGCGGGCAGGGGGCTGTCGTCGCAGACCAGCCGTGCGGCCAGATGCGCCCCCGCCGAATGGCCGCTTAGCGAGATGGGGCCGGGAACCTGCCCTGCCGCCGCGACAAGCTGCGCGGCGATGCGGTCGCGCATCTCGCGCAGGCCGGCACCGGGCGCCAGAGGATAGGAGGGCAGCAGCACCGCCCAGCCCCGCGCCAGCGCGCCGCCTGCCAGATGCGAAAACCACGAGGGCGCGAATTTCATCCAGTAACCGCCATGGATGAACACCGCCAACCCGCGCGGCTGTCCCTCGGGCAGGTAAAGCTCGGCCCCGGGCTCTTTCATCTTGCCCGAACCATCCCGGGATTTCCGGAAACCCGCCGCTGCCGCCGCCCAGGCGTCGGGAAACCCCGCGCCGCCCGGGATATGGGCGATGTTGGCATAGGCGTCGTCCCAGTCGGCGATCTGCCCGACGCTGATCGTATCAAGGCTCATTCCGGCTTGACCTTGGCGGCGGTGCCCTGGGCGAATGCCTCAAGCCGGGCCTTGGCGGCCTCTTGCGTGTTGACCACGCCGGCGACCACGGCCTCGGCATAGGCGGCGTCCAGCGCGCTCATGTTCTGCATGTGGCTGATGGCCGAGCAGATGGCGAAATTCGACAGCGGCGGGTTCTGGGCGGCAGCGCGGGCGATCTCATAGGCTTTGGCCTCGGAATCCTCGACCAGATATTGCGCCAGTCCCACGTCCACGGCCTCTTGCCCGCGATACAGCCGCCCCGACAGCATCATGTCGATCATCCGCGCCTTGCCGATCAGGTCGGCCACGCGGATGGTGGCGCCGCCGCCGGTGAACAGGCCGCGCTGGCCCTCGGGCAGGCCGAAATAGGTGCTGTGGTCCGCCACCCGGATATGCGCCGAGGACGCCAGTTCCAGCCCGCCGCCCACGACCGCGCCCTTGAGCGCCGCGATCACCGGCACACCGCCGTATTCCATCTTGTTGAACGCCTCGTGCCAGCGCAGGCAGACATGCATGAAATCCGCGGCACTGCGGTCGGCGTGGTAATGTTCCACCAGGTCCAGCCCGGCGCTGAAATGCGTGCCCTCGCCGCGCAGCACGCAGGCGCGCACGCCCGAGCGGGGCATGGTGGAAAACACGTCCACCAGTTCCTCGATGGTTGCCACGTCCAGCGCGTTGCGCTTGGTCGGGCGGCTCAGCGTGACCGTGGCGATGCCATCGTCGTCCACCGTGACAGCCAGGTTTTCCAGCTTGAGATCGGACAGTTTGCGCATGGTTTCAGCCTTTCGGAATCAGGTGGATGACATAGGGAATGGTCAGGATGCTGACCGCGGTCGAAACGAGGATCGCGGCCGAGACCCTCTGTTCGGCCAGTTGGAAGTGGTGGGCCAGGATGTAGACATTGCCCGCGACCGGCAGCGCGGCGGCGGCGATCATGACGCCCGCGGCAACGGGGTCCACCGCCAGCGCCCAGGCGGCCAGCGCCACCGCGGCGGGGTGGAGCGCCAGCTTGGCGGTGCTGAGCCAGGTGGCCGGGCCGATCCGCCGCGCCGGGCGATGCGCAAGCGAGGCGCCGATGGCGAACAGCGCCCCCGGCGTCGCGGCCGCCCCCAGCAAGGACATGAATTGTGCCGCGGGTTCGGGCAGCGGCAGGTGCAGCCCCGACCAGGCCAGCCCGGCCGCCATCGCCACGATCATCGGGTTGCCGGCGATGCCGCGCAGCACCGGCAGCAGCGTGCTTGCACCGACCCTTCCGTGCCGCGCGACGGCAACGATCAGGGTGATAAGCGTGGTGAACACCACCAGGTCCAGCGTCAGCACCATCAGCACCGGCCCGACCGCCGCCGGCCCCAGCAGCACCACCAGCATCGGCACCCCCAGGAACCCGGTGTTCCCGGTCATCGCCGTGTGGGCCAGCATCGCCGATTCCGCCGGCGCCACGCCCCGGCCGCGGGCGATCGCCGCCACCAGCAGCCAGACCGCGGCCGAGCCTCCGACATAGGCCAGCGCGAATCGCGGGTCGAACAGCGCCGCGATATCCAGTTGCGCGGCAAAGCCGAACAGCATCGCCGACAGCGCGAAATAGAACACAAAGCGGGTCAGCGCCGCGGTGGCGGGTTCGGAAAACATTCCCAGCCGTCCAGCCGCCCAGCCGGTGCCGATCAGCGCAAAGAACGGCAGGGTTTGCAGAAAGATCGCCAGCATGGCGTTCGCTCCCTTCGCCTCGGCCGTCTTGTGGTGGCGCACAGAACCATTCCCCGCGCGCGGGTGCAAGATCAGCCGCGGCGGACCAGATAGCGGCGGGCACCGTCGGGCAGCGGGGCCGAGGACAGCAGCTCGTGCCCTCCCTCGGCGCAGAAATGCGGCACGTCCAGCACCGCCGCCGGATCGGTCGCGTCCAGCGCGGCGATCTCGCCAGGGGGCAGCCCCCGCAGCGCGCGACGCAGCCGCAGAACCGGCAGCGGGCAAAGCAGGTGGCGGGCGTCGATCTCGATCGCCGGGGCAGGTGCGGAAGGGGCTGCGGGGTCGGGCATGAGG
>JAZIHR010000096.1:0-12017 GCA_036678445.1 Alphaproteobacteria bacterium | reverse complement strand
CCCCGGCCCCGCACCGGGTGCCGCATAAGGCTTACAGCGGCCAGAACAGCGGGATGGTCAGACAGGCGGCCAGCCCGGTCACGATGTCCAGCGGCAGCCCGACCCGGATGAAATCGGTGAATTTATAGCCGCCCGGCCCATAGACCATCATATGCGTCTGATAGCCGATGGGGGTGGCAAAGGCGACCGAGGCCGAGAACATCACCGCCACCACATAGGCGCGCGGGTCATGGCCCAGTTGCAGCGCCAGCTCGATCGCGATCGGGGTCAGCATCACCGCCACGGCGTTGTTCGACAGCACCTCGGTCATGGCAAGGCCAAGGAAATACACCGCCACCAGCGTCCAGAGCGGGCTCAGCCCCGACAGCCACGGCACAAGCGCATCCACGATCAGGCCGACGGCGCCGGTCGCGTCCAGCGCCTCGCCGACCACCAGCATGGCAAAGATCATCGCCAGCAGCCGCGCCTCGATAAAGCCGAACGCCTCGTCCGCATCCACGCAGCGGGTCAGCAGCACGATGGCCGAGGCAAGGAACGCCAGCCCCATGATCGGCGCCAGATTCAGCGCCGCCAGCAGCACCACCGACAGCAGCGCGATGGTGGCGATGGGGGCATGGCTGCGGCGAAAGGGCTTGGTGGTGGGGTGAGACACGTCCACCAGGTCCATGTCTGCCGCCAGCCGCGCGATGTCGGCGGGCGCACCTTCCAGCAGCAGCGTGTCGCCGACGCGGATTTCCAGGTCGTCGAGCTGCCGGCCGATGTTCTGGTTCCGCCGATGCGCGGCGATGGGATAGACCCCGTAGCGGCGGCGCAGCCGCAGGTCGCCCAGCCGGCGCCCGATCATCCGCGCCCCGGGCGAGATCAGCACCTCGACCGTCTCGGTCTCGACCGAGGACAGCCGGTCAAAGGCGCGCAGCCCCTTGTCCTTCTGCATTTCCAGCAGGTCGGCCATGCCCGAGCGCAGCACCACCCGGTCGCCGTGTTCCAGCACCACCTCGGACAGGTTGCGCCGCAACGAGGTGTCCCCGCGCAGCACGTCCATCACCCGCACGTTCTCGCGCTTGAACATCTTGACGTCGGACAGGCCCATGCCGATCAGGTTGCTGCCCTCGGGGATGGCGAACTCGGTAAAATATTTCATCTGGCTGCGGTCGGTCAGGAACGAGGCCATCGAGCCCCGGTCCGGCAGCAGCCGCCAGCCGATCAACCCCAGGTAAAGCGCCCCCACCGCGGTGATCACCAACCCGACCGGAGCGATGTCAAAAATGCCGAACGGCTCCATCCCGCGGGCGCGGACCACGCCGTCCACCAGCAGGTTGGTCGAGGTGCCGATCAGGGTGATCATGCCGCCCATGATGGTGAAATAGCTCAGCGGCATCAGCAGGCGGGACGCGGGAATGCCGGTCTTGCGAGAGACCTGGATGACGATGGGGATCATCACCGCCACCACCGGCGTGTTGTTCATGATCGCCGAGGCAAAGCAGACAAAGGCGAACATCCCGGCGATGGTCGCCAGCGGCGCCGTATCCGCGCGCGAGGTCACCAGCCGGCTAAGCTGGTTCAGCGCCCCGGTGCGCAGCAGCGCGCCCATCAGGATGAACATGAAGGCGATGGTCCAGGGGGCGCTGTTGGACAGCACCTTGACCGCATCGTCATAGGGCGCCAGCCCCAGGGCCAGCATCAGCGCGGCTGTCCCGACCGCCACCACCTCGGGGGGGTGCCGCTCTCGGATGAACATCACGAACATCACCGCGATGATGACCAGAGTCGTGACCGCAGCAGTATGGCCGGTCAGTCCTACATCAAACATCGTCGAACCTCGTCACCTGACCGCCGCGAGGCTGTCGCGGCAACGGATGCTCTATTTCCTACCTGTCCGCAAGGGAATTCAACGGCCAGCGCCGGAAAGCGCGCTAGCCGGCGCCGGTCGCAGCCAGCCGGCCGCCCTCTCGGATCGGTTCGACCAGGGTGGCAAGCCCGGTGCGGTCGTCGGTCACCACCAGCAGCCCCGACAGCGTGGCCTCGCCCCCGGCGGGGGTGAAGCGTTCGCGGGTCATGCCGGTCAGGAAGCGGCGCATCGGCTCGGCCTTGTCCATGCCGATGACGCTGTCATAGTCCCCGCACATCCCGGCATCGGACTGATAGGCGGTGCCACGCGGCAGGATCTGGGTGTCGGCGGTGGGCACATGGGTATGGGTGCCGACGACCAGGCTGGCGCGGCCGTCGCAGAAATGCCCCATCGCCATTTTTTCGCTGGTGGCCTCGGCGTGGAAATCCAGCACCGCCGCCTGCACCATGCCGCCCGGAGGATGCGCCCGCAGCACCGAATCGACCGTGCTGAACGGGTCGTCGAAGGGACGGCGCATGAACACCTGCCCCAGCGCCTGCGCCACCAGCAGCTTGCGCCCGCGCGCATCCTGGAACACCCGCGCGCCCCGCCCCGGCGCCTCGCGCGCAAAGTTCAGGGGCCGCAGCACCCGCGGCTCGGACTCGATAAAGCCCAGCATGTCTTTTTGGTCGAAGGCATGGTCGCCCAGCGTCAGGCAGTCGGCGCCCGCCTCCAGCAGCAGCCTTGCGTGGGCGCCGGTCAGCCCCATGCCGCCGCTGGCGTTTTCCCCGTTCACGATGGTGAAATCCGCCCGGTGCCGGGACTTGAGCCCCGCCAGCCGTTCCGAGATCGCCCGCCGCCCGGACCGGCCCATCACGTCGCCAAGAAAGAGTATCCGCATCCGACAGCGTTACGCCAACTGCGGGCGGCGCATCAAGCATTGATGCACCGGGGCGGCCGATAGTCGCGATGGACGCTGCCCGGCGGCAACGCTAGTCATGCCGCATGAACCCCCATGATTCCCCCCGCGGCTTGTCATTTGCCATCGGCGCCTACCTGATCTGGGGCCTGATGCCGCTGTATCTGCGCACCCTGCAACATATCCCCCCGGCCGAGGTCGTCGCCCACCGGGTGCTGTGGTCGCTGCCGATCGCGCTGGTGGTGCTGCGCCGGAACGGGCAGCTGGAAACCGTCGCCGCGACCCTGCGCCAGCCACGGCTGGTCGCCATGGCCGGGCTGACCGCGACGCTGATCACCGTCAACTGGCTGACCTATGTCTGGGCCGTGGCCAACGACCAGACGGTCGAGGCCGCGCTTGGCTATTACATCAACCCCCTGTTCAGCATCTTCCTGGGCTGGGCGCTGCTGGGCGAACGGCTGAGCCGCGCCCAGATGGGGGCGATCTCGCTGGCGGGGCTGGCGGTGGTGCTGCTGACCACCGCCGCGGGCGGGCTGCCGGTGGTGGCGCTGACCCTGACCGTCACCTGGGGGCTATATGCTTATTGCAAACGCCGGCTGCCCCTGCCCCCGAACGAGGGGTTCACCGTCGAGGTGCTGCTGCTGTTCCTGCCCGCCGCGGGCTATCTGCTGTGGCTGGAATGGACGGGAAATGCGCATTTCGGCCGCTCGGTCGGCGAATCGCTGCTGCTGGTGGGGACCGGGGCGATCACCGCGGTGCCGCTGATGCTTTATGCCAACGGCGCCAAGCTGCTGCGGCTGTCCACCATCGCGGTGCTGCAATACCTGGCGCCGACCATGGTATTCCTGATCGCGGTGACGATCTTCCACGAACCCTTTACCGGTGTGCGGCTGGTCGCGTTCCCGCTGATCTGGGCGGCGCTGGTGCTGTATACGGCGACGCTGATCCGCAGGCCGGCGCGGGCGGGTTGACGGGGCCGCCGGACCGGGGCGCTGCCCCGGACCCCGGGATATTTTCGGACAGAAGATACGCGCGGGGCGCCGGCGGGATGCCCGCCAGACGCCAGAGGGGCGGCCCCTATTCCACCGTGACGGATTTAGCGAGGTTGCGGGGCTGGTCCACGTCGGTGCCCTTGGCCACCGCGGTGTGATAGGCCAGCAGCTGCATCGGCACCGCATAGACGATGGGCGCGAATGCGCCGGCACCGGCGGGCATGGTCAGCGTGGCATGGGTGCCCTCGGCCCCCGCCGCGACCCCGGCGCTGTCGGATACCAGCAGCACCTGCCCGTGGCGGGCCATGACCTCTTGCATGTTCGACAGGGTCTTTTCGAACAGCGCGTCCGAGGGCGCCACCACCACCACCGGCACGTTGCGGTCGATCAGCGCGATAGGGCCGTGCTTGAGCTCGCCTGCGGCGTAGCCCTCGGCGTGGATATAGCTGATTTCCTTGAGCTTCAGCGCCCCTTCCAGTGCCACCGGGTATTGCGCGCCGCGCCCCAGGAACAGCACGTCCTGGGCCTCGGCCAGCCAGTCGGCCAGCCGGCGGCAGTCGTCGCTGGCCCCCACCGCCTGCGCCACCAGCGCCGGGACCGAGGCCAGTTCATCCAGATGTGCCGCGAGCGCCGCAGGCGACAGCGCACCGCGGTCGGCCGCGGCTTTCAGCGCCAGCACCGCCAGCACCGCCAACTGGCAGGTGAAGGCCTTGGTCGAGGCCACGCCGACCTCGACTCCGGCCAGGATCGGCAGGGCGATGTCGGTTTCCCGCGCGATGGCCGAGGTGCCCACGTTCACCACCCCCAGCGTGCGCGCCACCTTGTCCTTGCAGTAATGCAGCGCCGCCAGCGTGTCGGCGGTTTCCCCCGACTGGCTGACGAAGATCGCCCAGCTGGTAGGCGACAGCGGCGGTTCGCGATAGCGGAACTCGGACGCGACATCGACGTCGCAGGGCAGGCCGGCCAGCGACTCGAACCAGTATTTCGCCACGCAGGCCGCGTAATAGGCGGTGCCGCAGCCGACCAGGGTGATGCGGTCCACGCCCCTGAAATCGACCGAATCGGGCAGCACGATGCGCCCGTCCTTGACGTAATGGCTGAGCGCGTCACCCAGCACCGCCGGCTGCTGGGCGATTTCCTTGGCCATGAAATGCCGGTAGCCGCCCTTGTCGATGGCGGTGGCGCCCACGTCGATGCGCGCCATGTCGCGGTTGGCGCGGCGGCCGGCGGCGTCGAAGATCTCGGCTCCGGCGCGGGTGATCACCACGTGGTCGCCGTCCTCGAGATAGGTGATGCGGTCGGTGAACGGGGCCAGCGCGATCGCGTCCGAGCCAAGGAACATCTCGCCCTCGCCGTGGCCCAGCGCCAGCGGGCTGCCCTTGCGCGCGCCGATCATCAGGTCGGGTTCGCCCTGGAACAGGAAGGCCAGCGCAAAGGCGCCGTGCAGCCGGGCCAGCGTGGCGCGCACCGCGTCGGCGGGCGACATGCCCTGCGCCATGTGATGCGCGGTCAGCAGGGCCACGGTCTCGGTGTCGGTTTCGGTCTGCGCGACGATGCCATGGGCGGCCAGCTCGGCGCGGAGTTCGCGGAAATTCTCGATGATGCCGTTGTGGACCACGGTGACGGGGCCGTGGCTGTGCGGGTGAGCGTTGGTTTCGGTCGCCGCGCCATGGGTGGCCCAGCGGGTGTGGCCGATACCGGCGTGACCCTCCAGCGGGTCCAGCACCAGCAGGTCGGACAGGTTGACCAGCTTGCCCACCGCCCGGCGGCGGTCCAGCCGTCCCGCGCTGTCGATGGTCGCCACGCCCGCGCTGTCATAGCCACGATATTCCAGCCGGCGCAGCCCCTCGACCAGCTGCGGAGCGACCTGATTCTTGCCGAGGATACCAATAATTCCACACATGTTACGCTTTCCCCTTCGCCGCGCGCAGCGCCTGCATGATCCGGGTGGCCAGCCCCGGTTTCGTCACCTGCCGGGCGCGGCCCAGTGCCAGCGCCCCGTCCGGCACGTCCTGCGTGATGACCGAGCCCGAGCCGGTCATCGCCCGCGCCCCCACCCGGACCGGCGCCACCAGCATGGTGTCCGAGCCGATGAAGGCATCCGCCCCGATCACCGTGCGGTGCTTGCCGACGCCATCGTAGTTGCAGGTCACGGTGCCGGCGCCGATGTTCGTGCGCTCGCCCACCTCGGCGTCGCCCAGATAGGTGAGATGGCCGACCTTGACCCCTTCGGCCAGCACCGCGTTCTTGATTTCCACGAAATTGCCGACATGGGCATCGCCACCCAGTTCCGCCCCCGGGCGCAGCCGCGCAAAGGGGCCGACGGTGGCGCCGGCGCTGACGTGGCAGCCCTCAAGGTGGCAGAAGGGCAGGATCTCGGCGCCGCTTTCGATGGTGACGCCGGGGCCGAAGACCACGTTCTGCCCAATGATCGCGTCGCGCCCGACATGGGTGTCCAGCGCGAACCAGACCGTCGCGGGGTCGGCCATGGTGACGCCGTTGTCCAGTGTCTCGGCGCGCTTGCGGGACTGGAATGCGGCCTCGGCGGCGGCAAGCTCGGCGCGGGTGTTGATGCCCAGCGTTTCCGCTTCGTCGCAGGTCACCACCGCGGCGCTGAGGCCCTGCGCGCGGGCCAGCGCCACCACGTCGGTCAGGTAGTATTCGCCGGCGGCATTGTCGTTGGACAGCCGCCCGACCAGGTCGCGCAACAGGGCCGCATCGGCCGCCATCACGCCGGAATTGCACAGGGTGATCGCGCGCGTGGCCTCATCCGCATCCTTGTATTCGACGATGCGGTCCAGCGCGTCGCCGCTGGCCACCAGCCGCCCGTAGCGGCCGGGGTCGGCGGCCTCGAACCCCAGCACTACCACGTCGGCGGGATGCGCGGCCAGCGCCGCCAGCGTTTCGGGCGCGATGAAGGGGGTATCGCCGTAAAGCACCACCACGCGGCCGTCAAAGCCGTCCAGCAGCGGCAGCGCCTGCGCCACCGCGTGGCCGGTGCCCAGTTGCTCGGCCTGCAACGCCACCTGCGCGCCGGGGTCGAGCCGGGCCACGGCGCGGATCACGGCATCGGCTCCATGTCCGGCAACGACGACCACGCGCGCGGGGTCAAGGCTGCGCCCCGAGGCCAGCGCATGGCCGACCAGCGCCACGCCCCCCAGCCGGTGCAACACCTTGGGCAGGTCGGACAGCATCCGGCTGCCCTGCCCCGCCGCCAGCACCACCAGCGCCACCGCCCGTTCCGTCATCCGCCTGCCCTTCGTTGATCTTTGGCCGCCTTGTAGCTAGGCCCGGCACAAGACGGCAAGGGTGCGCCCGGTCACGGTATCTGTCGAAAGGTTACGGAAAATGACGGCACAGGGTGATCGCGGCACGGTGGTGTTCGACCTGGACGGCACGCTGGCCGATACCGCCGCCGACCTGATCGCGGCGGCGAATGCCTGTTTCGTGTCCCGCGGCCTGGGGGCATTGCTGGATCCGGTGGCCGATGCCGGGATCGCCTTTCACGGCGGGCGGGCGATGCTGCGGGCGGGTTATGGGCGGATCGGCGCCGACATGCTGCTGCCCCCCGGCGCCGAGGACGAGGATTTCCCCCGGCTGCTGGGGTTCTACGACGACTGCCTTGCCGATTCGACCCGGCTGTATGACGGGGCCGAGGCCGCGCTGGAGCAGTTGCGGGCCGAGGGCTACCTGCTGGCCGTCTGCACCAACAAGCCCGAGGCGCTGGCCGAAAAGCTGCTGGCGGCGCTGGGGGTGCGGAGGCTGTTCGGCGCCATGATCGGCGCCGACACGCTGCCGGTGCGCAAACCCGACCCGCGCCCCTATGCGGCGGCGGTGGAACGCGCGGGCGGCTCGGTGGCGCGGTCCTTCCTGCTGGGCGATACCGAAACCGACCTGAGGACCGCGCGGGCCAGCGGGGTGCGCGTGTCGCTGGTGGGGTTCGGCCCCGAGGGCGCGGCGATTTCACGGCTGGAACCGGACCATGTGCTGGCGGGGTTCGAGGCGCTGCCGGCGCTGGCGCGCGGCTGGCTGGGCTAGGCAGGAAAGGGGCGCTGCCCCGCGCGCCTGCGGCGCTTACCCCGGGATATTTGGGGCAAGATGAAAGCGGCCTCAGGCGAGGAGCGCGGCAAGCTCGGCGTGGAGCGTGGCCGCCTCCGCTTGGTCGGGCGGGGTGCGGCGGGCGAGGGCGCGGGCGGCACGGGTCTGCGCCTGCGGGGTCATGCGGCCGGCAGCCTCGGCGACCTGTTCGAATTCGCGGCGGGTCAGGTTGCAGGCCAGAACGAGGTCGCAGCCCGCAGCGATGGCGGCGGCGGCGCGTTCGGCCGGGGTTCCGCTTAGCGCGTTCATGCCGATGTCGTCGCTCATCAGCAGGCCGTGAAAGCCGATGCGGTCGCGGATCAGGCGGATCGCGGCGGGCGAGGCCGTGGCCGGGCGGTCGTCCAGTTGCGTCAGGCGGATATGGGCGGTCATGCCCATCGGCAGGTCGTTCAGCGCCCGGAACGGCTGGAAATCGCTGGCGTCGAGGTCGCCAAGCGCCGTGTCCAGCACCGGCAGTTCCCGGTGGCTGTCCACCCGTGCGCGGCCGTGGCCGGGCATGTGCTTGACGATCGGCAGCACGCCCGCCGCCAGCAGCCCCTCGGCCGCGGCGCGACCCATGGTGATGACGGTGGCGGCGTCGGTGCCGAAGCAGCGATTTTTCAGGAAATCGTGGGTGTGATCGCCCGCGATGTCGAGACAGGGCGCGGCATCCGCGTCGATGCCCACCGCGCGCAGTTCCTGCCCCATCAGCCGGTGGCGCAGCCGGATCGCCTCGGCCCCGTCGCGGGCGCTGTCCATCGGGGCGGGCCAGTCGGTCCAGTGGGGCGCGCGCAGACGCTGGACGCGGCCGCCCTCTTGATCGGTCATCACCACGGCATCGCGCCCGACAGCATCGCGCAGCTCGGCCGTCAGGCGGCGCAGTTGCCCGGGGCTGTCCACGTTGCGGGCGAACAGGATGAAGCCCCAGGGGTCGGCCTCGCGCAGGAACGCGCGTTCGTCGGGGGAAAGCGCCAGCCCCTCGACCCCGAGAATGGTCGCGCCATGCCCGGGACCATGCGCGGTCCCGGGTCCGGGGGACGGCTGGGTCAATTCGCCGCCGCGGGAATGCAGTCGGTTCCGGCGGCGATCAGGGCGGCGCAGAACTTGCGGGCCTCGTCGCGGCTTTCGAACCCGGCGATGCGCAGGCGATAGAACACCCGCCCGCCGGCCTTGTGTTCCTGCACCAGCGGCGCCTTGCCGGCGAACAGGTCGCCATAGCGGCCGGACACGCGGCTCCATTCGCTTTCGGCGATGGCGTTGCTGTCGAAGGCGCCGATCTGCACCAGCGGCGCGCCCGAGGCGACCTTGACCGGCGCGGCGGGGGCCGCGACGGGTTCGGCCTGGGTCGCGGCGGCAGCGGGGGTGGCCTGGGTCGTGGCGGCCTGCGGCGCGGCGGCGATCCGGCGCGGACGCGGCAGCGGGCGCACCGAGGTCGCGACCGCGGGGCGCGCCCCGGCCTCGGCCAGCGCGGCGGTGATCGCAGTTTCCAGCGCGGGCTGCCCAGAGGTGTCGGTGACCGCGGCGGTCACGGACACGGCATCGGTGTCCATCGGGCCGACGGCGGGCACACCTGCCGCGGGGGCGGTCTCGGCCGCCCGGGCTTCGGCAGCGCGGCGCGCGGTCTCGGCGTCGGTGGTGGCAATGGCGTGGGCGGCGGTTTCCTCGACGAAATCGTCCTCGGCGGCGGCCTGGCGCGCGGTGGCGCCCAGTTCGCCCATCGCGACGTCCTGCTGGTCAAGCGCGGTCCCCCCGGGGGCAATCGCCACCCGTTCGACCGGGGCAGAACCGGCGCCGGCGGCCACGCCGTTGACGGCCAGCCCCTCGCGGTCGCTCAGCACCCCGCCGGGGTCGGCCGGAGCGATGCGGCTGTCGCCCTCGACCGCGCGGATCACCGGCACGCCGGACACGTCGCGCACGACAAGCTGGTAGCCCCAGACCGCAAGGCTGGCCATCAGGAACACCGACACCAGCGCGCCCAGGTAATGCGTCAGCCGCGCGACCCGGCCCAGCACGCTGTCGCGGTCGGTCAGCCGCAGCCCGTCGCCATGGGTGGCATATCGCGATTCGTCCCAGTCCTGCGCGGCCCAGCCGTGACCTTCCAGAACGTCGTCGTCCTGCACACCCCAATCCGCGGCATGACGCCCGGGCGCGGACGAATCATCGTCGTCGCGCCCCGGATACAAATGAGAAGAATCCCCATACCCGCCGGAGCGGAAATCCACCACCGTCATCGCTATCGTCCTGCCTGCCCGCCGGTTGACCCGGTTGTCGTTGACTGCTCGTTCGTTCTCCGGGCCGGATGCGTCGTTGAGTCAGCGCATTTCTTTGGCCGGAGTCACCCCTAAGATACCCAAGCCGGCCGAAATGACAACGCCGACGGCCCGGGCCAGCGCGATTTTCGGCGCTGTTGCCGCGATGTCACCATCCTGGACAAAGCGCAGCGCCGGTTCGTCATTGCCGCGGTTCCACAGCGCATGCAGGTCCGAGGCCAGATCGTAAAGGAAGAACGCGATCCGGTGGGGTTCGTGGGCGCGGGCGGCGATTTCCACCGTGCGGGGCCATTCGGCGATGCGCCGGGCCAGCGCCGCCTGCGCGGGGTGGTCCAGCGCCACCGTCTGCGCCAGCGCCGCGTCGGACACGTCCACGCCCATCTCGGCCGCGCGGCGCAGCACGCTGTTGATGCGGGCGCTGGCATACTGGACATACCAGACCGGGTTGTCCTTGGACTGTTCCAGCACGCGGTCAAAGTCGAAATCCAGCGGCGCGTCGTTCTTGCGGGTCAGCATGTGGAAGCGGGTCACGTCGCGGCCCGCCTGCTCCACCACGTCGCGCAGGGTGACGAAGGTGCCGGCGCGCTTGGACATCTTGAAGGGCTCGCCGTTCTTGAACAGCCGCACCAGCTGGATCAGCTTGACGTCCAGCGGCACCCGCCCGCCCGACAGCGCCGCCACCGCCGCCTGCATCCGCTTGACGTAACCGCCGTGGTCAGCGCCGAAAATGTCGATCAGCTGGTCGAAGCCGCGGTCGATCTTGTCCCAGTGATAGGCGATGTCGGGAGCGAAATAGGTCCAGCTGCCGTCCGATTTCTTTACCGGCCGGTCCACGTCGTCGCCATGCGCGGTGGAACGGAACAGGGTCTGTTCGCGCGCCTCCCAGTCCTCGGGCAGCTTGCCCTTGGGGGGTTCCAGCACGCCTTCGTAGATCAGCCCCTCGTCGGAAAGGCGCTGGATCGCGGCCTCGATCCGGCCGGTGCCGTAAAGCGCCTTTTCGCTGGAATACACGTCCATCTCGACGCCCAGCAGGGCGAGGTCGTCGCGGATCACCTGCATCATCAGCCCGGTGGCAAAGTCGCGCACCTCGGCCAGCCATTCGGATTCGGGGCGGTCCAGCAGGCTGTCGCCGTAGCGGTCCTTGAGCGCCTGCCCCACCGGGATCAGATAGTCGCCGGGATACAGCCCCTCGGCGATGCGGGGCTCCTGGCCGTGGGCCTCGCGGTAACGTTCGTAGGCCGAGCGGGCCAGCACGTCGACCTGCGCGCCGCCATCGTTGATGTAGTATTCGCGGGTCACGTCGTTGCCGGCGAATTGCAGCAGGCTGGACAGAGCGTCGCCGAACACCGCGCCGCGCATGTGGCCGACATGCATCGGGCCGGTAGGGTTGGCGCTGACGAACTCGACGTTGATGCGGGCGCCCTGCCCCGCGGCGGCGCGGCCGTAATCGTCGCCGGCGTCCAGCGCCGCGCGCAGCACCTCGGTCCAGACGTCCTGCGCCAGCCGCAGGTTGAGGAAGCCGGGACCGGCGACCTCGGCGGCCTCGATCCTCGGGTCGTCGGCAAGGCGGGCGGCCAGCGCCTCGGCGATCTCGCGCGGCTTCAGCCCGGCGGGCTTGGCCAGCACCATCGCGGCGTTGGTCGCCATGTCGCCATGCGCCGGGTCGCGCGGCGGCTCGACCGCCACGGCGGCGAAATCCAGCCCATCGGGCAGTTGCCCGGCGGCGGTCATGTCGGTCAGCGCGTCCAGGACGCGGGCGCGGATATCGGCAAAGATGTTCATCGGGCTTTCTCGCTCTTGCGCGCAATGCAGTAGCGAAGCGGCCTGCAAGCCGCAACCTTGCGGGTGGGAACGGGGGCTTCGCGCCCCCGGACCCCCGCGGGATATTTGCATGATGAAGAACGGGGGCGGGATCGAGGATGGGATCGGGG
>JAZIHR010000095.1:0-12065 GCA_036678445.1 Alphaproteobacteria bacterium | reverse complement strand
CCCCACCACCACCGGCAGCCCCGAGGCGGCCCGCGCGCGCCGCGCCTCGGGGCGGGCGGGGGCACGGCCCAGGGCGCGCAGCACCGCCGCGGCATCCGCGGTGCCGCCGCCGATGCCGGATGCCGGGGGCAGTTGCTTGTCCAGCACCACAAGCGCCCGCGCCCCCACGGCGTCCAGCGCGCGCAAGCACAGGTTGTCCGCGCCTGCGGGCACCGCATCCGCAAACGGCCCGGTCACGGTCAGCGAGGTCTCTGCGCCCGGCGTGACCTGCACGCGATCCCCCAGTTCGGTGAACGCGACCAGCGAATCGAGCAGGTGATAGCCGTCCGCCCGCCGCCCGGTGACATGCAGCGCAAGGTTGATCTTGGCGGGGGCCAGAACGGGGGCCAGAACGGGCCCCGGCACCGGGGCAGGCAGGGTGCCCGGTGCCCGCCGCATGGTTTCGGGCGCCACGGCCTTACCCGTCAGAGGGGCTGTCCGGCGCGGCCTGCCCGGTTTCGCCCCCGGTTTCGGCCCCGGCGTCCGGCGCTGCCGGCGGTTCAGGCTCGGGCGGCAGGCCAAAGCCTTCGGGCAGGGTGCCGCCGTTGTCGGCTTCGGCCTTGAGCACCGCGTCCAGCCCGACATGCAGCTTGGCGCGGATCCGGGGCAGGTCGGTGTCGGTGTCCGAGGGCTTGTAAAGGCTTTGCGCCCGCTGCCACTGGATTTCCGCCTCGCGCTTGCGGCCGGCCATCCAGTAGATGTCGCCCATGTGGTCGTTGACCAGGCTGTCCTCGGACATCACCGCGACAGCGCGTTCCATCGGCGCCACCGCATCGGCGTAGCGGCCCAGCCGGTAATAGGCCCAGGCCAGAGAATCGAGGATATAGCCATCGTCCGGGCGCAGCTCGACCGCGCGTTCGATCAGGCGCAGGGCCTCGTCCAGCCGGATGTTCCGGTCGACCCAGGAATAGCCCAGATAGTTGAGCACCGGCGCCTGGTCGGGTTGCAGTTCCAGCGCCGCCTGGAAGTCAGCGTCGGCGCCGTCGTAATCGCCCGAGCGTTCCTTGGAAATGCCGCGCGCGTAAAGCGCGAACCAGCTGGCCTGCGGGGCCTCATGCGCGCGCAGGATGTCCAGCGCGCGGTCATAGACGGGCACGGCCTCGGCAAAACTGTCGCGCTGGCGCAGCACGTCGCCCAGTGCGACCCAGCCCTGCGCCAGCTGCGGATAGTTTTCCGTCAGCGCACGGGCGGCGGATTCGGCGGCGTCCAGCCGGTCGGCGCGGGCCAGCGTGTCGATGCGGGCCAGTTCCGACACCGGGCGCATCTGCCCGGATTCGCGCAGCGCATCGTATTCGCGTTCGGCCAGGTCGAATTGCCCGGCGTTCATCAGAAGCTGCGCCGACAGCAGCCGCGCATCCGGTTCCTGCGGGTCCAGATACTGCGCCAGCCGCGCATAAAGCAGCGCCAGCGGGTCGGTTTCCTGCCCGCCCATCAGCGCGCCGCCAAAGGTGACCAGCACCTGTGCCAGCCCCTCGCGCGCGTCGGTCACCACGTCGAAGGGCACCCGTTCGCCCGCCGCCAGCCGGTCGCGCAGCGCCGCCAGCTGCGGTTCGTCCTCGATCCGGTCCAGCGGCTCGAACAGCGCCAGCGCCTGATCGTTGCGTTCCAGTTGCGACAGCACCTGTGCCCGCGCGGTCAGCCCTTGCAGGTGGGTCGAGGCCACCGGGTCTTCCAGCAGCAGGGCCGCGCCCTCGTAATCGCCGACGCTGGCCTTGGCGAGCGCAAGCTGGAAATGCGCCATGCCGCCGGCGCCGGGCTCCGCGGCCATCTTGTCCAGCAGCGCAAAGGCGTCGCCGGCGCGGCCCGCGCCCATCAGCGCCCAGGCCCGGAACAGCCCGTCCAGCAGCGGCCCGCCGGCGCTGGGGTCCGAGGGCATGCTGTCCAGCATGTCCAGCACCGTCGGCCAGTCCCCGGCCTTGGCACGGTCCACGCGGCGCAACAGCGCCGACAGCTCGGTGCCGCCGCCCGCGGCCTCGATCCGGTCGGCCAGCGCCACCGCCTTGTCCACCATCCCGGCCGAGACCAGAGACACGATGGCCCCGTCTTGCAAGAATTCGTCGCCCGGGTCGGCCTCGACCGCCTGGCTGAAATATTGCGCGGCGGCGGCAAAGTCGTTTTCCGCGGCGGCCTGGCGCGCGGCCAGATAGGCGCCGGCCTGGCCGGGAACCGGGGCCAGGTCGGTCGCCATCTGCATGTCGAGCCCGGGATAGGTGCCGTCGGTCGCCTGCGAGATCGCCTGTCCCAGCACGGGCAGGGACGGGGCGGCAGGGTCCGCCGCCGCGGCCTGAGCCTGCAACCAGGGCACGCCGGCAGCCGCCGGAAGGGCAGGGCCAAGCGTGGCGACGAACGCCAGGATCAGGGAAGGATTCATCGAACGGCAACGCCCCGCATCAAGAGATGACCTGCGGCGCGACCCTAAACGCGGATGCGCCCGGCGGCAACGCCGCGCAGGCGCGGGCGGCGGTCTGCCGCCTCACATGTTCGGGTAGTTGGGGCCGTCGCCGCCCTGCGGCGTGGTCCAGACAATGTTCTGCGTCGGGTCCTTGATGTCGCAGGTCTTGCAGTGGACGCAGTTCTGAAAGTTGATGACGAAGCGCGCGCCCTCGGGGACGCTGGCGTCCTCGACCACCTCGTAGACGCCGGCGGGGCAGTAGCGCTGCGCCGGTTCCGCGTATTCCGGCAGGTTCACCCGGATCGGGACCGAGGGGTCTTTCAGCTTCAGGTGGCAGGGCTGGCTTTCCTCGTGGTTGGTAAAGGAAAACGCGACGTTGGTCAGCCGGTCGAAGGACAGTTTCCCGTCGGGGCGCGGATAGTCGATCGGCTTGAACTTCGCGGCCTTGCCGGTGGCGGCGGCGTCGGTCTTGCCGTGTTTCCAGGTGCCCAGGATGTTGCCGCCGAACAGGCTGGCGCCCCACATGTCGATGCCGCCCAGCATCAGCGAACCGATCATCCCCGTGCGCGACCACGCCGGCTTGACGTTGCGCACCCGCTTGAGGTCGCGGGCGATGGGGCCGGAGCGCAGGTCGGCTTCGTATTCGACCAGCTCGTCGCCCTCGCGTCCGGCGGCGATGGCGGCGGCGGCGGCGTTGGCGGCGGCGATGCCCGACAGCATGGCGTTGTGGTTGCCCTTGATGCGCGGCACGTTCACCAGCCCGGCCGAACAGCCCAGCAGCACCGCGCCCGGGACCGTCAGTTTCGGGATCGACTGCCAGCCGCCTTCCGAGATCGCGCGCGCGCCGTAAGCCACGCGCTTGCCGCCCTCAAGCAGCTCGGCCACCATCGGGTGGTGCTTGAAGCGCTGGAATTCCATATACGGATACAGATGCGGGTTCGCGTAGTTCAGGTGGACCACGAAGCCGATCAGGACCTGGTTGTTTTCAGCGTGATAGATAAAGGAACCGCCGCCCGCGTTCTTGCCCAGCGGCCAGCCCATCGTGTGAATGACGGTGCCTTCCTTGTGCTTGGCCGGGTCGATGTCCCAGATTTCCTTCATGCCGATGCCGAATTTCTGCGGCTCATGCCCCTGCGACAGGCCGCGGCCCTCGATCAGCTGGCGGGCGAGGCTGCCGCGCACGCCCTCGGCGATAAAGACGTATTTGCCGCGCAGCTCCATCCCCGGTTCGTAGTTCGGGCCGGGGGTGCCGTCGGATTCCTTGCCCATCTCGCCGGCGACGACGCCGGCCACGCGGTCGCCGTCCATCACCAGTTCCGACGCGGCCATGCCGGGGAAGATTTCCACGCCCAGCTCTTCGGCCTGCTCGGCCAGCCAGCGGCAGACATTGCCCATGCTGACGATGTAGTTGCCGTGGTTCGACATCAGCTTCGGCATCGGCCAGTTCGGGATGCGGACCGAGCCCGCCGGCCCCAGCATGACGAAGCTGTCGGATTTGACCTCGGTGCGGACGGGGGCGCCGCGTTCCTTCCAGTCGGGAATCAGCGCGTTCAGCCCGCAGGGGTCAAGCACCGCCCCTGACAGGATATGCGCGCCGACCTCAGAGCCTTTTTCCAGCACGACCACGTTCAGGTCGGGGTCGATCTGTTTCAGCCGGATCGCGGCCGACAGGCCGGCGGGCCCCGCACCGACGATCACGACGTCGAACTCCATTGATTCGCGCTCGGTCGTGGTCATGGTTTCGTCCTCCTGTGGCGTCTTTCGGCTGGGAATCGGTCCCGACATAGGGGGGAAAGACGGTTGAGACAATTGATATTGCACCGGCAGGAAGCAGCCAATGCGGCCCGTTGGGCGCTTGCGTCGGTCCGGCGGCTGCGCCACGATGCCCGAAAATCGACGACGCCCCCAGCCTGACGCCCCTCGCCCAAGGCCGGGGGCGTTTCCACACGAGGATGCGATGGACAAGATACCGATGACCCGCGCGGGGTTCGACCAGCTCGACGCCGAGCTGCGCGGGCTCAGGACCGAGGACCGCCCCGCCGTGATCCGCGCCATCGCCGAGGCGCGCGAACACGGCGACCTGTCGGAAAACGCCGAATACCATTCGGCCCGCGAAAAGCAGTCCTTCATCGAGGGCCGGATCAAGGAGCTTGAGATGATCATCTCGCGCGCCGAGGTGATCGACCCCACGAAACTGTCGGGCAGCGTCAAGTTCGGCGCCAAGGTCACGCTGGTGGACGAGGACACCGACGAGGAAAAGACCTACATGCTGGTCGGCGAGCAAGAGGCCGACCTGGAACGCGGGCTACTGAACGTGCGCTCGCCTCTGGCCCGCGCGCTGATCGGCAAGGACGAGGGCGACAGCGTCGAGGTTGTTACCCCCGGCGGGCAGAAAAGCTACGAGATCCTGTCGATCCGCTATGAATGACCTGACCGAGCGGCTGCGCCGGCTGACCGCGGGTCGCGACCACGCCGTTGTCGTGGGCGCGGCCGTGACGGGGGCGTGGCTGCTGCTGGTGGCGCTGTTCTGGCTGTTCGGCCCCGAGGGCGGGCCGGTGTCGGGGCTGGCCCGGCTGCTGGCGCTGATGGGGGTGCTGCTGCCGGTGGCGCTGATCTGGCTGGCGGTGGGGCTGGCCGGTGCCATCGCCGGGCTGAAGCGCGAATCAGTGCTGCTGCGCGCGCAGCTTGGGCTGTTGCCCGATGCCTCTGCCGAGGAAGATGACAACGATCCGGTCGGGGCTGCGGGACATGCGGGGGCTGGGCCTGCGCGTGCCACCGATGCGGCCCCGGCCGTGCGACCCCAGCCCCGTATCGCCGCGCCTCGCCCGGCCCGCGCCCCCGAGCCCCGGCCGGGCGAGGCGCGTCAGGGCGCCCTGCCTTTCGAACAGGCCACGCCGGTCGAGGTTCCCCCTGCCCAGCTGATCGCGGCGTTGAATTTTCCTGACGGACCCGACGACCACCACGCCATCGCGGCGCTGCGGGCCTCGCTGGCGGACCCCGAGGCCGCCCGCACCATCCGCGCCGCGCAGGACGTGGTGACGCTGCTGGCGCAGCACGGGGTCTATGCCGACGACCTGGATTGCGCGGCCCTGTCGGCGGCGCTGTGGCGACGGTTCCTGGACGGCGAACGCGGCCCGGCGCTGGCCCGGCTGGCCAGCGGCGACGAGACGGCGGCCGGGATCGTGGCCGGGCTGATGCGCTCGGACGAGGTGTTCCGCGATGCCGCCCACCACTTCCTGCGGCAATATGACCGCACCCTGGTCCGGATCGCCCCCGAGCTGTCCGACGAGGCGCTGGCGCTGCTGTCCGACACCCGTTCGGGGCGCGGATTCGCGCTGCTGGCGCAGGTGACGGGGATGTTCGGCTGATGGCGCGGACCGGGGCGGCAGGGGCAGAGCCGGCAGGGGTCCGCGATGCCTCGGTGCGGCGGGCGGCGCGGGCGGGATTCCTGCACGCCTTTCCCTTTCTGCTGGTGCTGGCGCCGTTCGCGATCCTGTTCGGGGTGGTGGCGACGGCGGCGGGGCTGGATATCCTTCAGGTGATGGGGTTTTCGGTGCTGGTGCTGGCCGGAGCCTCGCAGTTCAGCGCCATCCAGCTGATGAGCGACCACGCCCCGGTGATCGTGGTGCTGCTGTCGTCTCTGGCGATCAACCTGCGGATGGCGATGTATTCGGCCTCACTGGCGCAATGGCTGGGGCGGGCACCGGGCTGGCAGCGGGCGGTGATCGCCTATGTGCTGATCGACCAGACCTACGGGCTGGCGGTGCAGAAATTCGAACGCGAGCCGCAGATGACCGTGGCTGAACGCATCGCCTATCTGTTCGGCGCCACGCCCGTGCTGTGCCTGCCGTGGGTGGTGTTCACCTGGGTGGGCGCCACGGCGGGGCAGATGATCCCGGCGGAATGGCCGCTGGATTTCGCGGTGCCGATCACCTTTCTGGCGCTGGTCGCGCCGATGCTGCGCAGCGCGGCGCATGTCGCGGCGGCGCTGGTCGCGGTGGTCGCGGCGCTGGCCCTGTCGGGGATGCCCTCGGGGACCGGGGTGCTGGTCGCCGGGCCGCTGGGCATGGCCGCCGGCGCCTGGGTCGAAGGGCGGCAGGCCCGCCGCGCCGCCGAACGGCAGCTTGCAGGGGCGCGACGGGAATGATCGGATATTCCGACGCGACGATCTGGTTCGTGATCCTGGCGCTGGGCGCGGGCACGTTCCTGCTGCGCTGGTCGTTCCTTGGCACGGCGGGCCGCCGGCCGGTGCCGGAATGGGCCGGGCGCTGGCTGCGCTATACCGCGGTCGCGGTGCTGCCGGCGCTGGTCGCGCCGCTGGCGATCTGGCCGCAGGCGACCGGCGGCCACCCCGATCCGGTGCGGCTGGCCGCTGCCGCCGCGACGGTGGCGGCGGGGCTTTTGACCCGCAACACGCTGTGGGCGATCATCGCGGGCGGGGTGGTGCTGGGCACCGGCGTCTGGCTGGGCTGAGCTTGCGCCGGGGGCTTCGCGCCCCCGGACCCCCCGGGATATTTGCAGACAGAAGATCGGGGGCGGGCGTCCCCCGGTGTCGTGGCGGCATTTCCAGGAGAGGGGCGGTGCGCCGGCTTACCGCGCCGCGGTGCGGACCAGCCGGCCGTTCTGGTAGCCCTCGATCGAGCCGTCCTTCTGGCGCAGCAGCACGTCGTGGTTGTTGTCGGGGTCGCCGTCCTGGTGGCGTTTCGACTGCACTCCGGGCAGGGTCAGGAACCAGTTGCGCAGCTTGAGCGGGCTGAAGCCGGTTGGCGCGGCCTCGAACCCCGGCACCCGCGACAGTGCCTTGCCGGTATTCACCGCGCAGAAGGATTTCGGCGAGGCGCCCTGGGTTTCAACCGCGCGAATCGCGGCCTCGGCGATTTCGGGGCGGACGAAGACGGTGTCCTCGGCGACCCAGTAGGTTTCGCGCGCGTGGTAGTCGATGTAGAAGCGCTTGAAGTTGTCGGTGATCCCGTAAAGCACGTCGTTGCGTTCGGGGATGCGCGGGTGTTCCCAGCTGCCGGCCGGGTCGTAGATCACCCGCTGGCTGCCGTTCACCATCAGCGCGGAATGCCCGCCTTCGCCGCGCGGAATGCCGATGACGGTGAACAGGGTGATCGACGGCGGTTCGTCCGACACATGGCGCGCGCTGTGCAGGGCCCCGTCGCCGTCCCATTTGCGTTCGGCGCAGGCGGCAGCCACGGCGGTTGCGCCCAGCGCCAGGAAGGCGCGGCGTTGCATCAGCATGTCAGGCAGTTCCTTGGCGGTCGCCGCCCTTGGGCCGGGGCGGTCGGTTGGGGTAGAGGGCGTCGATTTCGGGTCGGCTGGTCCGGATTCAGGCGTTGACCAGCGCCAGGAAGATCAGGACCGCGATGGACAGGCCGCCCGCCCAGGTCATGAAGCGCACGAAGCCGTCAAAGGTCCGCTGCTGCGCGGTGGCGTCCATCGTGCCGGGCACATGCGCGGCGGCGGGATGGGTGGAATCATGCGTCTGCGTCGTGGCCATCTGCGGTCGGTCCCCTGCGGCTTTTTGTCCTGTCGCGCCCATGGCTAACCCAAACCGAGGCCGCTGTCACGCCCTCCACAGCACGGCGCCATGGGGGTCGTGGCCGTGCTGCCGCACAATCCCGCGAGCGGCAAGCGCATTGATATGGGCCACGGCCTCGACCAGCGCGAGGCCATATTCGCCATCGCCGATGCGGCGGGAAAACAGCACGTCGAAACAGCCGACCGCGGTGCGCGGCGTCTCGGCCAGCGCCTGCGCGATGCGGCGCAGGGCTGATTCGTGGTTTTCCGCCAGTTGCGCCAGCCGCAGGGGCAGGCCGGTGAAGGGCAGCTTGTGGCCGGGCAGCACCAGTTGGTCGGGTCGCGCCAGCGGCGCCAGCCGGGCGCAGCTGTCCAGCCAGTCCTGCACCGGATTCGCCCCCGGTTCCGTCGGATAGACCCCGAGGTTGGGCGAGATCCCGGGCAGCAGCTGGTCGCCGCCGATCACCAGCGCGTCGTCCTGCGACCACAGGGTGATGTGTTCGGCGGCATGGCCCTCGCCCATGGCGACCAGCCAGCGGCGGCCGCCAAAGTGCAGGGTCTCACCCTCGCGCACCCGGCGGAAGCCCAGCGGCAGCGGGTGGACGACATCGGCGCTGTTCCAGGGTCGTTCGGCCGTGCGCTGCGCCAGCCGGTCCGGGTCCATCCCGGCGCGGCGCCAGAAGGCGACCTGTTCCGCGGTCGCCCGCTCCTGCGTGTCAAGCGACAGCATCCGGGCGAACAGCCATGCGGTGCGGCTGGTCCACAGCTTGGCGCCGCGGTCCACGAACCAGCCGGCCAGCCCGATATGGTCGGGGTGCTGGTGGGTGGCCAGCACCCGCACCACCGGCGCACCGGCCAGCGGCCCGGCCAGCAGCCGGCCCCAGATCTCGCGCCCGCGGCCGGTGTCGAAGCCGGTATCCACCACCGTCCAGCCATCCGCATCGCGCAGCGCATAGACGTTGACGTGGTCCAGCCGCATCGGCAGCGGCAGGCGCATCCACAGCACGTTTTCGGCCACCTGGATGGCCTGCCCCTCGGGCGGGGGCTCGGGCCAGGGGTGGCGCACCCCCACGGCCGGCCGGTCAGAGGCCGCCTTGCCCCCCGTCGCCGTGGCCGAGTCCGCCGCAGAGGTGGTCATGCGCCCAGTCCGAAGGCCTCGTCGGGGATCGCGGCCAGTTGGTCGATGCCGGCGGCGGCCTCGGCCAGATCGCCGGTGTTCCGGGGCAGCAGGCGGGTGATGTAGATGCGGGCCAGCGCCTCGCGGGCGCCCTGGCCCTTTTGCGCGGCGATCAGGTGGTAATGCGCACCCAGCACCCGGGCAAAGGCGGCAAGGAAGGGGGTGGCCCCGGCCAGCCGGTCGGGCTGCGAGGACGCCAGCAGCGTTTCGGTCGCCGCCCGCAGCGCAACCGCGGCATCGCGCACCGGGCCGGCAAGGTCGGGCAGCGCCGCCTGCGCCGCGTCAGCCCCGGCCAGCACCTCGTCGATCAGGGCGAATGCCATCTCGCCCCCGTCCATCATCTTGCGCAGCACCAGGTCGATGGCCTGGATGCCGTTGGTGCCCTCGTAGATCGGGGTGATGCGGACATCGCGCAGATACTGGGCGGCGCCGGTTTCCTCGATGAAGCCCATGCCGCCGTGGACCTGCACGCCGGTGTCGGCGACGCGGCAGCCGACGTCGGTGCCGTAGGCCTTGGCGATGGGCGTCAGGAATGCGGCCCGGGCGGTCCAGCCGGGTTCGCCCGTCGCCGTCGCCATGTCCAGCGCCTGCGCGCAGGCCAGGCCGATGCTGCGGGCGGCGAACACCTCGGCCCGCGACACCGCCAGCATCCGGCGCACGTCGGGGTGGCCGATGATGGCGCCCATCTGCGCGCGCTCGGTCGCGTAGGTGGCGGCCTGCTGCAAGGCTGCCTCGGCCACGGCGACGCCCTGCATCCCCACGGCCAGCCGCGCCGCGTTCATCATCAGGAACATCGCGGCCATGCCCTTGTGTTCCTGCCCGATCAGCCAGCCCGTGGCGCCCTCATAGCTCATCACGCAGGTAGGAGAGCCGTGGATGCCCATCTTGTGTTCCAGCGAGACGACCTTGAGGCTGTTGGCCACCCCCGGTTTGCCGTTTTCGTCGGGAAGGTATTTGGGCACCATGAACAGGCTGATGCCCCGCGTGCCCTTGCCGCCATCGGGCAGGCGGGCAAGAACCGCGTGGCAGGTGTTTTCGGTCACGTCGCTGTCGCCCCAGGTGATGAAGATCTTCTGCCCGGTGATGCTGTAGGTGCCGTCGTCGTTGCGTTCCGCCCGCGTGGTCAGCGCGCCCACGTCGGAACCTGCCTGCGGTTCGGTCAGGTTCATGGTGCCGTTCCATTCGCCGGAAATCAGCTTGGGCAGGTAGGTGGCGCGCATCTCGGCGCTGGCGTGGTGTTGCAGGGCCTCGATCTGGCCCTGGGTCAGCAGCGGGTTCAGTTGCAGCGACAGACAGGCGCCGGCGAACATCTCGGCCACCGCCACGTTCAGCGTCTGCGGCAGCCCGGCGCCGCCGTATTCGGGGTCGGCCGACAGCCCGATCCAGCCGCCCTCGGCCAGCGCGGCAAACCCGGCGTCGAACCCGGGCGAGGACCGCACCGCGCCGTTTTCCAGCCGCGCCGGGGTCAGGTCGCCGTTGCGGTTCAGCGGCGCCAGCACCTCGGTCGCCACGCGCCCGGCCTCGATCAGGATGGCCGAGACGGTTTCAGGGGAGGCTTCGGCAAAGCGCTCGGTCGCGGTGATCCCGGCCAGCGGAACGACGGATTCCAGGATAAAGGCGATGTCTTCGACCGGCGCGCGATAGGCCATGGGCGTTCCCTCATATGCTGCGCAGGGCGTTGCAATCCGGCCTCATGCGCGTATGTCCGTTTACGGCCGCAACCCTAACGACCCTTCGGCCCGCCGCAAGCCCGCAAAGAGACAAGATGCCCCCTGCCCCGACCCTGACCCTGCGTCCCGACGCCCCCGGCATTGCCCGGGCCGCCCGGCTGCTGGCCGGGGGCGGCACCGTCGCCCTGCCGACGGAAACGGTCTACGGGCTGGCCGCCGATGCGCGCGACGGCGCGGCGGTGGCGCGGATCTATCAGGCCAAGGGGCGGCCGGCGTTCAACCCGCTGATCGTGCATTGCGCCGATTTCGACGCCGCCGCGCGCATCGGCCGGCTGGAGGGCGAGGCCGAGGCGCTGGCCCGCGCCTTCTGGCCCGGGCCGTTGACGCTGGTGGTGCCGCTGCGCGCGGATGCGGGCATCGCGGGGATCGTGACGGCAGGGCTGGACAGCGTCGGGCTGCGGGTGCCGGCGCATCCGCTGGCGCAGGCGGTGCTGCGGGAATCGGGGCTGGCGCTGGCGATGCCTTCGGCCAACGCCTCGGGGCGGATCAGCCCGACCACGGCGGCGCATGTGCTGGACCCGGACGGCGGGCTTGCCGGCCGCATCGACGCGGTTCTGGACGGCGGTGCCTGCCCGGTCGGGGTCGAATCGACCATCGTCGGCTGGCGGGACGGGGCGGCGGTGCTGCTGCGCCCCGGCGGCATCGCGCCCGAGGATCTGGAATCGGTGCTGGGCCACCCCTTGGCCCGCCCTGCGGAGGGCAAGGCAAACGGCGAGGCCGCGCCCGATTCGCCCGGCCAGTTGCGCAGCCACTACGCCCCCGCTGCCCCGGTCCGGCTGAACGCGCAGGCGGCGCGGGCGGGTGAAACGCTGATCGGCTTTGGCCCGATAGCGGGAGATCTGACGCTTTCCGGCTCGGGCGATCTGGCCGAGGCCGCCGCCCGCCTGTTCGATGTGCTGCACGAGGCCGACCGGCGCGGCCGTCCCATCGCGGTGGCGCCGATCCCCGCGCAGGGGCTGGGGCTGGCGATCAACGACCGGCTGTCGCGCGCGGCGGCACCAAGGTGAGGGCGACCCGGACGGCGGGGCAACGCCATTGCGGCGCTGCCGCCCTGCGCCTAGCCTTGCGCCCATGACCGCCGACCCGATCTGGAAAGGGACCGACCTCGACGCCGCGACCGCGCTGGCGCTGCTGGACTGGCAGCGCGAGATGGGCGCGGACGAACCGATCCTTGACGCGCCCGTCGATCGCTATGCCGAAACCC
>JAZIHR010000094.1:0-12151 GCA_036678445.1 Alphaproteobacteria bacterium | reverse complement strand
CCCGCCCCCTGCAACGCCCCCGCCTGACCGCAGCCCGTCAGCGAGACGCCGCGGCGGCGATATTCTCTGCCCAGTCCCGCAGGGCCGCATTGTCGGCAAAGCTGTCACCTTCCGGCGGAACAGCTCTGGCCTGTATCGACGCGGCCTCGGCCACGACCGGCCCCGCACCGGCCGATTCGTCCATGACGACGCCAGGTCCCGCCGATGCATCCCGGTTTCCGAGCAGACGGTTGCGCCAGTAATGGCCTTCGCGCGCGACGAAATGCAGCCCCAGCATCGCGCCCGACAGCCACCACAGCGGCTCGGGCATCCCGGCCATTGCCTCTGCCCTTGCGGCGAACCCCGCGGGGTCCAGCATCGCATAGGCGCCGACCGCCACCGCGCCCAGCATCAGCAGCGGCCGCGGCAGACGGTTGAGCGCATTCACCAGCCCGTCGAAGCCGCCGCGGGCGAACTCGGCCTCGATCCTCGCGAAAGCGCCGGCGGGGTCGCGGCCGGGGACCGGCCCTGCCTTCTTGCCGGCCGGGACGGCCTGCACCACCTGTGCGGCGGCACCGATGGCGGCTGAAACCTGCCGGTTGCGGGTCTTGAGACGGTCGATCACGCCCATGTCGCGGTCCTTTCCCGGTGCTGTGCTTCGGTCAGATGATAGCCGGCCGAAATGAATTCCTCGGCCCGGGTGATCCAGCCGCCCTTGCCGCCATCCTTGCGGCGGGCGTATTTGCGGCTGGCAGGGCGGGCATCGGCCAGGCTGTAATAGTAGTTCCGCCGCGCGATGCCGTAGGCGTCGGCGATATGGCCGGGCGCGGCAGCCGCGGCAGCGCGAACGGCGGCCTCGGTCCTTGGGCCCACGATGCCGTCGTCGGCGCAGGGGAACCCCATGCGGGCGACCAGCCGTTGCAGGATCTTTACCGCGTTGGCGCCCGCGTTCACCTGCATGTCGAAGACGCTGGCCTGCAAGGCCAGCGGCAGGCGGTCCAGCCCGGGCCTGCGGAAATAATGCTCGATGTAGATCTGCGCGGCGCGGGCGCGGTCCAGCTTGCGCAGGTCCGCCGCATCCACCCGCCCGTTGCCGTCAAGGTCCAGCCCCAGGCTGCGCATGGTCCCGATGGTGACCCCGAAATTCGTGGCCCCGCCGGGGTCGTCGGGGTCGTTCACATACCCCCCCTCGCGCGCCACGATCGCGGCCGCAAGCTGTTCGACTGTCTGCATCCCTGCCCCCTTTCGATCCGGAGGGGGCAGATTTATCCGGGCCGGTTAACCTTGCGTTAACCCGGCGCGCGTTGCAGGCAGCGGTCCGATCAGGAGGTCGGCTCCTGATAGACCCCCTGCTCTTTCAGCGAATCGCTGACCTCGCGCGGCATGTAATTCTCGTCGTGCTTGGCCAGGATTTCATCGGCGACGAACACCCCGTCCACCATCCGACCGGTGCCGATCATCCCCGAGTTTTCCGAGAACAGGTCCGGCAGCACCCCGGTAAAGCTGACCGGCACGGTGTCGCCGCCGTCGGTGACGCGGAAGCTGACGGTGGTGCCCTCGCCCCGGGTCAGCGAGCCTTCCTCGACCAGCCCGCCCAGGCGGAAGACCTCGCCCACCGCGGGCGGATTTTCGGCCAGTTGGCTGGGCGAGCGATAGAAATTGATCCCGTCCTGGAGACCCCAAACGCTCAGGGCGACGGCGACTATCAACGCCACTGCGGTAGCGATCAGGACCTGGACGCGACGCTTTTTCTTGAGGGATTTCATGGTGCTTCCCCTGTCTGTTCAGGCAGATTCAAATCGGATGGGCTGGTGCAGGAACTGCGTCGCCTTGTCGGTGACCCGCGCGGGATCGCCGGTGGTCAGGAACCGCGATCGGGTGCCCGGGCCGATGAATTCGGGGCGCCGGCGCAGATAGTCCTCAAGGCTTTCGGCCACGAGATCGGCCTGCGAGAACACCCGCACCCCCTCGCCCAGCGCCTCGCGGAAGGCGCGATCCATCAGCGGATAATGGGTGCAGCCGAGGATCGCGGCCTCGGGGTGCGGCATCCGGCGCTTGAGCGCCTCGACATGGGACCGCACCAGCGCCTCGGCCAGCATCTCGTCGCCGTCCTCGATCGCATCGACCACGCCGCCGCAGGGCTGGGCCTCGACATCGACGCCGATGGCGCGAAAGGCCAACTCGCGCTGAAAGGCGCGGCTGGCGACGGTGGCGGGTGTGGCGAACAGCGCGACATGGCGGACCGCGACCTCGCGCGGGGGCGAGTTGTCGCCCCACTGCCGCTCGGTCATCGCCTCGATCAGCGGGACGAACACGCCCAGCACGCGCTTGCCCGGCGGCAGCCAGCTTTCCTGCATCCGGCGCAGGGCGGCGGCGCTGGCGGTGTTGCAGGCCAGGATCACCAGGTCGCAGCCCTCGTCCCACAGCCGTTCGACCGCGCGGCAGGTCAGATCATAAATATTGTCCGAGGTGCGCACCCCGTAAGGGGCATGGGCGTTGTCGCCCAGATAGACCAGCGGCAGATCCGGCATCCGGCGGGCGATGGCCTGATGGACGGTCAGCCCGCCCAGTCCCGAATCGAAAACGCCGACTGCCATCCGTCCCTCCGTATCGTCCCGTGACATGTAGAGGCCCCGGCGGCGGAAATCCATGACCTTGGTCATGTTGTCGCGGCCGGACCGGGGCGCTGCCCCGGACCCCGGGATATTTACAGGACAGAAGAAGAAGTACGCCCCGCTGCGAAGCGGCTGCTTCCCTGCCCGAATATTCCCGCCGGCCGCAGACCCGGGCGGTGCCCTATTCCGCCGCGATGCGCTGTTCCGGCTGCCGGGGCCAGCCGCCGGCGCGGAAGGCGGCCAGCAGTTCCTCGCGCCGGGCGGCGGCTTTTTCGGCGGCCTCGTGCTTGATGAAGCCGTAGCCGCGGATGTCTTGCGGCAGGGCGGCAAGCTCGCGGGCGATTTCCAGCGTCGCAGGCGTCACCTTGGGCAGCACCTCTTCCATGTCGCGTTCGTATTGCCGGGCCAGGGCGTGTTCGAACCGGCGCTCGCCCTGCCAGCCGAACACGTCCAGCGGCGTGCCGCGCAGACCGCGCAGCGCCGACAGCATGCGGAACACCGGAACGATCCACGGACCGAAGTCGCGCTTGCGGGGGCGGCCCTCGGGGGTCTTGCCGCCAAGGAAGGGCGGGGCAAGGTGGAAGGTCAGGTTCACGTCGCCCTCGAAGCTGCGGGCGACGCCCTCGGCGGTGGTCAGGTGCAGGCGGGCGACCTCGTATTCGTCCTTGATCGCCAGCAGGCGATACCAGCTTTCCGCCACGGTTTCGCGCAGTTCCGGGGGCGCCATCTCGACCAGCCGCAGGAAGCGGCGCTTGAGCCGCGGGCCCTGATAGCCGACCAGCCGATCCGCCCGATAGGCCACCGGGTCATGCACCTCGGCCACCGCGGGCATGGGCGCCGCCTGCTGCGGGAACAGCGCCGCCCAGCGGCCGATCTGGAAGGCGCGCTTGTTTTCCTCGGCCTTGGCGCCGTTCAGTTCGATGGCGCGCAGGATCGCCGCTTCGGTCAGCGGGATCAGCCCCTGCTGCCAGGCGGCGCCGGTGATCAGCATGTTGGAGTAGATCGAATCGCCCAGGTAACGCTCGGCCAGCTTGGAGGCGTCGAGGAACCCGACCCGCTCGCCCAGCCGCGCCTGCAACGACAGTTTCAGCCGGTCGCCGGGGACGTGGAAGTCGCGGTTGCGGGTGAATTCGCCGGTGATGATTTCGTGGTCGTTGACCACCGCGCCGGTGCGGCCATTGGTCATCAGCCCGATGGTCCTGGCCCCTGCCGTCACCACCAGGTCGCCGCCGATCACGGCGTCGGCCTCGCCCACGGCCACGCGGATGGCGCTGATGTCGTCCGGCGCGTTGGCCAGCCGCAGATGGATATGGACCGCGCCACCCTTTTGCGCGAGGCCGGCCATTTCCATCATGCCGGCACCCTTGCCGTCCAGCTGCGCGGCCTGCGCCAGCACTGCGCCGATGGTCACCACGCCGGTGCCGCCGACCCCGGTGATCACGATATTGTGGGTGCCGTCGATGGCGGGCAGCGCCGGCGCGGGCAGGTCCGGCAGTTCCAGCGCCTGCGCGGCCGGGCGGCGCAGCTTGCCGCCCGACACGCTGACAAAGCTGGGGCAGAAGCCTTTGACGCAGGAATAATCCTTGTTGCAACTGGACTGGTCGATGGCGCGCTTGCGGCCCAGCTTGGTATCGAAGGGCACGACCGAGACGCAGTTCGACTGCACCGAGCAGTCGCCGCAGCCCTCGCAGACCTCGGGGTTGATCCAGATGCGGCGGTCGGGGTCAGGAAAGGCGCCGCGCTTGCGGCGGCGGCGCTTTTCGGCGGCGCAGGTCTGCACATAGACGATGGCGGTCACGCCCGGCACCTGCGCCAGTTCGCGCTGCACGACCATCAGCTTGTCGCGCGTCTCGATCCGCAGGCCATTCGGGAACGCCTTGGGGTCCACGTCTTCTTTTTCGTCGTGGACCAGCACCACCGGCACGTCCAGCGCCTGCAATTCCCGCACGATCTGCGGCGCGGTCAGCCCGCCCTCGTTCGGCTGGCCGCCGGTCATCGCCACTGCGTCGTTGAACAGGATCTTGTAGGTGATGTTGGTGCCCGCCGCCCTAGCCGCGCGGATCGCCAGCGACCCCGAGTGGTTATAGGTGCCGTCGCCGAGGTTCTGGAACACATGCGGGCGCCTAGAAAACGGGGCCTCGCCGATCCAGTTCGCGCCCTCGCCGCCCATCTGGGTAAAGCCAGAGGTCTCGCGGTCCATCCACTGCACCATGTAGTGACAGCCGATCCCGGCATAGGCGCGGCTGCCCTCGGGCAGCTTGGTCGAGGTGTTGTGCGGGCAACCCGAGCAGAACCACGGGGTGCGCACGGCGATTTCGGGGGCGTTGTCATTGCGGCGGGTGTCGGCCAGCCGGGCCAGCGCGGCGTCCAGCCGGTCGGTGCGGCGGCCTTCCTCGATCAGGATGCCGCCAAGGCGTTCGGCGACCAGCACCGGGTCCAGTGCATAGCGGGTGGGGAACAGCTCCAGCCGGCGGCCGTGTTCCCAGGTGTCGCCCTTGTGCCAGCCATAGACGCGGCGGCCGCGGCGGTCGTCAAAGATTGCCTCTTTGACCTGCACCTCGATCAGCTTGCGCTTTTCCTCGACCACGACGATCAGGTCCAGCCCCTCGGCCCATTCGTGGAAGCTGACCATGTCCAGCGGCCAGGTCTGGCCGATCTTGTAGGTGGTGATGCCCAGGCGTTCGGCCTCGGCCGCGTCGATGCCCAGCAGCCCCAGCGCGTGCACCACGTCCAGCCAGTTCTTGCCAGCCGCGGCGATGCCGATTTTCGCGCCGGGCTTGCCCCAGACGCGGCGGTCGATGCGGTTGGCGCGGGCGAAGGCCTCGGCCGCGAACCGCTTGTAGTCGATCATCCGCGCTTCCTGCGCGACCGGGTTGTCGCCCAGCCGGATGCTCAGCCCGCCCTCGGGCATGGCGAAATCCAGCGGCACGGCAAAGCTCATGCGGAAGGGGTCGCCATCGACGACGCTGGTCGCCTCGACCGTGTCCTTCATGGTCTTGAGCCCGGTCCACACCCCGGCAAAGCGGCTCAGCGCCCAGCCGTAAAGCCCGTAGTCGAGGATTTCCTGCACCCCCGCCGGTGACAGCACCGGGATATAGGCATCGACCATCGCCCAGTCGGACTGGTGCAGCACGGTCGAGGATTCGCCGGTATGGTCATCGCCCATCGCCATGACCACGCCGCCATGGCGCGACGACCCGGCCATGTTGGCGTGGCGCATCACGTCGCCCGAGCGGTCCACCCCCGGCCCCTTGCCATACCACAGCGCGAACACGCCGTCGTATCTGCCCTCGCCCCGCAATTCGGCCTGCTGGCTGCCCCAGATGGCGGTGGCGGCCAGGTCCTCGTTCAGGCCGGGCTGAAAACGGATGTTGGCGGGGGCAAGCAGCCGCTCCGCCTTCATCATCTGTAGATCGACCGCGCCCAGCGGGCTGCCGCGATAACCCGTCACCAGCCCTGCCGTGTTCAGCCCGGCCTCGCGGTCGCGGGCGGCCTGCATCAGCATCAGCCGCACCAGCGCCTGCGTGCCGTTCAGCAGCACATGGCGCTTGGTGACGTCGAAACGATCGGCAAGGGAAATATCCTGCATGCTCATCTTGCTTCCTCCCCGGGGGCGTCGATGACTCGCTTTCATTATAGGTCAGGAACGCTGACCGATAAAGCCCTTTGTGAAACCACTCTGCCACCCTATGTATTGCACAAAACGCATAGCAGGGTTCACCCAGCAGGGATGGTCGGTATGGTGGATTGGGACAAGTTGCGCATCTTTCACGCGGTGGCCGACGCGGGCAGCCTGACCCATGCCGGCGACGTGCTGCACCTGTCGCAATCGGCGGTCAGCCGACAGGTCCGCGCGCTGGAGGAGATGCTGGGCTCGACCCTGTTTCACCGTCACGCGCGCGGGCTGATCCTGACCGAACAGGGAGAGATGCTGTTCGACGCCACCAAGGCAATGAGCCGCAAGCTGGACACCACCACCGCCCGCATCCGCGACAGCGAGGAACACGTCGCGGGCGAGCTGAAGATCACCACCACCACCGGCTTCGGCACGCTGTGGCTGGTGCCGCGGCTGGGCAAGCTTTACGAACGCTATCCCGATCTCAAGATCGACCTGATGCTGGAAGAACGCGTGCTGGACCTGCTGATGCGCGAGGCCGACGTGGCCATCCGCATGAAAGAGCCCAGCCAGGCCGACCTGATCCGGCGCCGGCTGCTGAACATCAGGATGCGGCTTTACGTCTCGCCGGAGTATGCCGCCCGGCACGGGGTGCCGCAGACGCTTGAGGAACTGGCCGGGCACCGGCTGATCTGCCAGAACCCGACCACGCCGCAGGTCTCGGCCGGGGCGGTGCTGTCGCAATCGCTGCTGACGCGCCATGTCAGCGCCACACTGCTGGTCAACAGCTACTTCGGGGTGTTGCAGGGGGTGCTCAGCCATGTCGGTGTCGGCATCCTGCCCGACTACATGGAAACCGAGGCCCCGCACCTGATCCGCGCCCTGTCGGATGTGGAATCCGCCGAGGTGCCGGTTTTCCTCGCCTTTCCCGAGGAATTGCGCTCTTCGCGCCGCATCGCAGCATTCCGCGATTTCGTGGTAGAGGAGATTCAATCCCTGCGCCGCAACCCTGGCGAAAGCTGAATTCCGGGCGGAAAACCGCCGCCATGCGCCATCTGCATGGCGGTCATGCTGCAATAATTACCGGAAATCCTTGAAATCCCCGGCATGACAGGCTTATGTGGGACTTGAGGAAGCGCAATATCTTGTCGTTTCTTCAACCTCCCTGTTGGACTTGGCCGGGCCATCGTGCCCGGCTTTTTTTTCCGCGCCGCCGCCTGCTTTCTGCACCGCAGCGCGGACGGGCCATCTTCCCAAGCGGGGCGGCGCGGCCTATTAGGCGGCAAGGGCCGTTATGGGGGTTGGAACATGCAGAACGAACCGGCAATCACCGACGAACTGATTGCCTCGCATGGGCTGAAACCCGACGAGTATCAGCGCATCCTGGACATCATCGGCCGCGAGCCGACGTTTACCGAGCTGGGCATCTTCTCGGCGATGTGGAACGAGCATTGTTCCTACAAATCGTCCAAGAAATGGCTGCGCACCCTGCCGACAGACGGCCCGCAGGTGATCTGCGGCCCGGGCGAGAACGCGGGCGTGGTGGACATCGGCGACGGCCCCGACGGCAAAAGGCTGGCGGTGGTGTTCAAGATGGAAAGCCACAACCACCCCAGCTATATCGAGCCGCATCAGGGCGCCGCGACCGGCGTCGGCGGCATTCTGCGCGACGTGTTCACCATGGGCGCGCGCCCGATCGCCGCGATGGACGCGCTGTCCTTTGGCCGCCCCGAACACCCGCGCACCCCGCATCTGGTCAAGGGCGTGGTGGAAGGCATCGGCGCCTATGGCAACGCCTTTGGCGTCCCGAACGTCGGCGGCGAGGTGCGTTTCCACCGCGCCTATGACGGCAACTGCCTGGTCAACGCCTTTGCCGCCGGGCTGGCGCAGGCGGACCGCATCTTCTATTCCGCCGCCTCGGGCGTGGGGATGCCGGTGGTCTATCTGGGCGCCAAGACCGGCCGCGACGGCGTCGGCGGCGCCACCATGGCCAGCGCCGAGTTCGACGAATCGATCGAGGAAAAGCGCCCCACCGTCCAGGCCGGCGACCCCTTCACCGAAAAATGCCTGCTGGAAGCCTGCCTGGAACTGATGGCCACCGACGCGGTGATCTCGATTCAGGACATGGGCGCGGCGGGGCTGACCTGCTCGGCCGTGGAAATGGGCGACAAGGGGGGCCTGGGCATCAAGCTGACGCTGGACCATGTGCCCCAGCGCGAAACCGGCATGACCGCCTATGAGATGATGCTGTCCGAAAGCCAGGAGCGGATGCTCATGGTGCTCAAACCGGAAAAAGAGGCCGAGGCCCGCGAGATCTTTGAAAAATGGGACCTCGACTTCGCCATCGTGGGCGAAACCATCGCCGAGGACCGCTTCCTGATCCTGCACGGCAACGAGGTGATGGCCGACCTGCCGCTGTCGAAACTGTCGTCCTCGGCCCCGGAATATGACCGGCCGTGGGTGGAAACTCCGGCGGCCGAGCCGCTGCCCGCGCTGCCCGAGATCGCCCCGATCGCGGCGCTGCGGGCGCTGATCGGTTCGCCCAACTACGCGCACAAGGGCTGGATTTGGGAACAATATGACACGCAGGTCGGCGCCGACACCATCCGCCGCCCCGGCATCGGCGCCGGCGTGGTCCGCGTCCACGGCACCGACAAGGCGCTGGCCTTCACCAGCGACGTGACCCCGCGCTATGTCCGCGCGAACCCGGTGCAGGGCGGCAGGCAGGCGGTGGCCGAGGCATGGCGCAACCTGGTCGCCGCCGGTGCGCGCCCGCTGGCCGCGACCGACAACCTCAACTTCGGCAACCCCGAAAAGCCGGAAATCATGGGCCAACTGGTCGGCGCCATCAAAGGCATCGGAGAGGCCTGCCGGGCGCTGGATTTCCCCATCGTGTCGGGCAACGTCAGTCTTTACAACGAAACCGACGGGCAGGGGATCCTGCCGACCCCCACCATCGGCGGCGTCGGGCTGGTCGAGCATCTGGACGACCTGATCGGCGGGCTGCCGCAGGCGGGCGATGTGGCGCTGCTGATCGGCACGACCGCCGGCCACATGGGCCAGTCGGCGCTGGCGGCCGAGGCCTGGGGGATCGAATCGGGCGAGCCTCCGCCCGTCGATCTGGCGGCCGAGCGGCGCAACGGCGAATTCCTGCTGACCCACCGCAACCATATCCGCGCCGCCAGCGACCTGTCGGACGGCGGGCTGGCGCTGGCCGCGTTCGAGATGGCCGAGGCCGCCGGGCTGGGGGTCGAGCTTGACGCCGCCGACATTCCGACGCTGTTCGGCGAGGATCAGGCCCGCTACCTGATCGCCGCCCCCGCGGCCGACGCCGAAAGCCTGATCGAACTGGGCAAGAAATCCGGGGTGCCGGTCGTCGCGGCCGGTCGTTTCCACGGCAGCCGCATCAGTCTGGGCGGCGATTCGGCGCCGCTGGCCGAGCTGTCGGCGCTGTATCGTTCGGCCTTTGCCCGCGCGGTCGCCCCCGGCCCTGCTCAGGACTGACCGCACGCCGCTTCGGCCCCGGCCGCATCCCGCGTCGCGGGGTGCAACCGCCCTGCCCCTTCCGCACGGAATCGGCTAGGTTCGGGGGATGAGTCTTGATCCTCCGACCAGCCTTGGCCCCATGCAGCTGCTTGCCGGCTATGCGCAGGGCATCTTTCCGATGGCCCGCGCGGCGGATGATCCGCAGCTTTACTGGTTCAATCCGCCGCGTCGCGGGGTTCTGCCGGTGGGTGGGGTGCACATGTCGCGCTCTTTGCGGCGCAGCCTGGCCCGCGGCGGGTGGGAGGCCGACGCCCGCCCCGATTTCGACCGCATCGTCGCGCACTGCGCCGACCGGCCCGAAACCTGGATCAACGCGCCGCTGCAAAACCTGTATGCCAGGCTGCACAAAGGCGGCCACGCCCATGCGCTGGCGGTCCATCAAAACGGGGCGCTGGCCGGAGGGATCTTCGGCGTGGTGCTGGGCGGGGCATTTTTCGGGGAAAGCATGTTCTCGACCCGGACCAACGGTTCAAAAATGGCGCTGGTCTGGCTGTCGGATCACTTGGCCCGCTGCGGCTTTACCCTGTTCGACACGCAGTTCCTGACCCCGCATCTGGCCAGCATGGGCGGGGTCGAGATCAGCCGCGAGGACTATCGCGCCCGGCTTGCCCAAGCCCTGCGGCAGCCCGCGGATTTTCACCGCAGCCCGCTGCGCCCCGCCGCCGGGCTGCTGGCGCCGGGGGAATAGCGGGCCCCGCCGGCTCAGCCGCCGGCTTCGCCGTCATCCTCGACCGGGGTGGTCTCTCCGTCCGGGTCCATCCCCTCGCCGCCCTCGGGCTGGACCGTGTCCGGCTCGTAGATCAGGTCCGGCAGCGCCAGTCCGCTGCCGTCGTCGCAGGTCACCACCCAGATGTCGTAGCGCGCGTCGTCCAGCGCCGAAAGCGCGGGGGACGACGCGATCATCCAGCCAGAGAACAGGGTGCGGCGGCTGTGGGTGTCGGTGATGGTCAACTGCGCGAAGGCATCCGAATCGGGGTCGGCGGCGGGATAGCGACACTCGCCCAGCCGCACCTCAAGCCGGCCAAAGACCACGCTGTCGCCGACCAGCAACGGCAGGTCGGTGCTTTGCCCCGACACCTTGTCCAGCCCGCGCAGCAGCGCCGCGGGGGCTGGCGTGACCGCGCCCTGCACCAGCGGCATGACCGATTCGGCGCGGGTGCCGGGGGCAATGTCGGTGCTGGGCCGCACCGGCGGCGACTGCGACCACGACGGCGCCGCCGCCATGACTGCCAGCGCCGACAGGAAAGCGGTGCGAATCATCATTGCGCGCCCCCTGGGCTGTCCGGGCCGGCAGCAGGCGCAGTCGTCTGGGGTGCAGTCGGTTCGGGGGTGGCCGGCAAGGACGCGGCTGCGGCACCCGCCCCGCCATCCGCCTGCGAATCGGCGAATTTCATCAGCAGCGCCAGCAGGCTGACCGCGCCCTGCACGTCCTCGATCTCGTCGCCCGGGCCCAGCAGTTCGACCGCGCCGCCGGGGCGCAGCTCGATGTAGGATCCGCCCAGCAGCCCGTCCGACTGGATCAGCGCCGCGCTGTCGGTGGGCAGCAGGATGTCGCCGGGCAGGCGCATCTCGGCCTCGGCGTAATAGGTCTGCGGGTTCAGGCGAATGTCCGAAACCCGGCCCACGCGCACCCCCGCCAGCCGCACCTCGGTGCCTTTTTCGACGCCGGCGACATTGGGAAACGAGGCGATCAGCGTATAGCTGCCGCGCCCCGCATCGGCCCAGCCGCCCACCGACCACGCCAGGAACCCCGCGGCCACCGCCAGCACGGCGCCGCCGACCAGCAGTTCGGCCCTTTCGGCGGCAGCGGACACCGCGGTCTTACTCGGGCTGCCAGGCGTCGTAGTCGCGCCGGCGCGCGGGTTCGGCCTGCAACAACGAACCGGAGGGGCGATAGGCGCCCGGCAGGCCGGTCAGGTTCGGCAGATGCGGCCGTTCCCACGGCTTATGCGGCAGCGGCGCCTGAGTCGGGGGCTGATCCCAGGTGTGGTGCAGCCAGCCATGCCATTCGGGGGGCACGCGGCTGGCCTCGGATTCGCCGTTGTAGATCACCCAGCGGCGCTTGCCGTCGGCGGTCTGGTAATAGACGTTACCCTGCTGGTCCTCGCCGACCTTCGTGCCGAAGCGGCGGGTCCAGACCTGGGTTCCCAGGGTCTGGCCGTTCCACCAGGTCAAAATGCGATCGACGATCCACATGGGGCAACTCCGCTCTGGCGCGACTGGCCCACCATATCGCGCATCAGGGGGGCAAGGTCCAGCGTCTTGCGCCGCGCCGGCCACCGCCCCGGCTTGCGCCGAATCGAAGCACCTGCACGCCCAGCTCTCTGCGGTCCGGGGGAACAGGCAGGAAGGGCGCCCGCGATCTTTCCCCGCGCCCCCCGATATGGCATGACCC
>JAZIHR010000093.1:0-12196 GCA_036678445.1 Alphaproteobacteria bacterium | reverse complement strand
TCCCCGGCCCCGGCCTCGACCACCGCCAGCGCCGCGTCGTAATCCTCCAGCCCACCGGCGCTGCCCCGCTCGGACAGGATCCGTCGCCAGACCCGCGCGCCGGGGCGGCCATGGAACAACCCCAGCATGTGCCGGGTGACCTGGTGCATCCGCCCGCCGGATTCGAGATGGCGCGCGATCGCCCCGCGCATCACCCGCGCCGCGTCAAGCGGGTCGGAAAACGGCGGGGTGTCGCCCCACAGCGCATCCGCCTGCCCCAGGATCGCCCATGGCTCGTGATAGGCGGCGCGCCCGACCATCACCCCGTCCATCACCGACAGATGCTCGCGCACCTGTTCCAGAGAGCCGATGCCGCCGTTGATCGACAGGTGCAGCCGCGGAAACGCCGCCTTCATCGCGTGGACCAGCGGATAGTCCAGCGGCGGGATCTCGCGGTTCTCGCGCGGGCTCAGCCCTTGCAACCACGCCTTGCGGGCATGGACGATGACGCGGCGGACCCCGGCCTGTTCCAGCACCGACAGAAAGCCGGGCAGCATCTCGGCCGGGTCCTGGTCATCGACGCCGATCCGGCATTTCACCGTCACCTCGACCGGGCTGGCTTCCTGCATCGCGGCCACGCAATCCGCGACCAGCCCGGGGGATTTCATCAGCACCGCGCCGAAACAGCCCGACTGCACCCGGTCGCTGGGGCAGCCGACGTTGAGGTTGATTTCGGCATAGCCCCGGTCGCCGGCGATCCGCGCCGCCTCAGCCAGCTCGGCCGGGTCCGAGCCGCCCAGTTGCAGCGCCACCGGATGCTCGGCAGCACCGTGGTCCAGCAGCCGCGCCCGGTCGCCGTGGATCACCGCGGGCGCGGTCACCATCTCGGTGTAAAGCAGCGCCCGGCGGCTGAGCAGCCGGTGGAACCGGCGGCAGGCCCGGTCGGTCCAGTCCAGCATCGGCGCGACCGAAAGGCGGGCCGCGGCGCGGGCTTCGCTGTTGTCATGGTCGGGCACTGCTGCCTCCTGCATCGAAAGCCGCAGGGCTAGTCCCCCGCGCCGCGATTGGAAACCCCGCAAAGCCCGGCCACCGTGTCGCGGATCAGCGCCAGCTCGGCCGGTGCGCTGAAGCGGTGGTCGGCGCCCCGCACCAGCGTCAGGCGGATGTCCGGCCCTTCGGCATGATCCAGCAGCCGCAGCGCGTCCACCATCGGCACATCCGCATCGGCGGTGCCTTGCAGGAACCGCACCGGCATCGGCAGCGCCAGCGGCGCGCCGAAAATACCGTGTTCCGCCCCCTGCCGGAACAGGCGATCGGAAAACACGTAATCCTCGCCGTAGTCGCTGGGCCGGGTGATGCGCCCATCCCGGGCCAGCGCCGCGCGGTCGGCATCGGTGAATTCGCCCTGCATCCGCTGCGTGAAATCCGGCGCCGCGGCGATGGTGACCAGCCCGGCCCAGCGCGCGGACCGTTCCCGCGCCAGCAGCAGCGCCAGCCAGCCGCCCAGAGACGAGCCGACCAGAACCTGCGGCCCCGGCGCCAGCGCGTCGATCAACTCGCGCGCATCCTCCAGCCAGTCGCCGACGCCGAAATCCTCGACCGCACCGCCGCTTTGTCCGTGCCCCGACAGGTCGAAGCGCAGCATCGCCCGCCCCTGCTCGCGGCACCACGCCTCAAGATCGACGGCCTTGGTCCCGCCCATGTCCGACTTGAACCCATGCAGGAACACCACCCCAGGCCCTCGCCCCTCGCCCCGCTCATAGGCCAACCGCCGTTCCGTCGCCGCCTGGAACATCCCGAACTCCTTCTTCATCATCCAAATATCCCACGGCCATAGCCGCGCCACCCCTCGCCACATTGACAGCAGCCAGCCCAGGCTGCAAAGCGGCTCCATCAACCCGCAACCGGGCGTTCCGTGGGCGCCAGACCGACGAGGAGCCAGCATGGCCGACCAGATCTTCCTGACCTTTCCCGATGGCAGCGTCCGCGACTATCCCGCCGGGACGACGGCGGCGCAGGTCGCGGCCTCGATCGCGCCCAGCCTTGCCAAGAACGCGATCAGCGCCACGCTGGACGGGCGCCATATCGACCTTGCCTGGCCGCTGACCGAAAACGGCACCATCGCCATCAACACGATGAAGGATGCCGCCCCGGCGCTGGAACTGATCCGCCACGACCTTGCCCATGTCATGGCCCGCGCGGTGCAGGAACTGTGGCCTGACGTCAAGGTCACCATCGGCCCGGTGCGCGACTTCGGCTGGTTCTACGACTTCGACCGCGAGGAGCCCTTTACCCCCGACGACCTCGGCGCCATCGAATCGCGGATGAAGCAGATCATCGCCGCGCGCGACCCCATCCGCACCGAGGTCTGGGACCGCGCCCGCGCGCTGGCCCATTACGAGGCCGCAGGCGAGCCCTTCAAGGTCGAGCTGATCCACCGCATCCCGCAGGGCGAGGACGTGCGGATGTACTGGCACGGCGACTGGCAGGACCTGTGCCGCGGCCCGCATCTGCAACATACCGGGCAACTGCCGGCCGACGCCTTCAAGCTGACCCATGTCGCCGGCGCCTACTGGCTGGGCGACAACACCCGGCCCATGCTGCAACGCATCTACGGCGTGGCCTTCCGCAACCGCGACGAGCTCAAGGCCCACATGACCATGCTGGAAGAGGCCGCCAAGCGCGACCACCGCAAGCTGGGCCGCGAGATGGACCTGTTCCACATGCAGGAAGAGGCCCCGGGCCAGGTGTTCTGGCACCCCAACGGCTGGAACATCTACACGACGCTGCAGGACTACATGCGCCGCCGCCAGCGCGCGGATGGCTATGTCGAGGTGAACACCCCGCAGGTGGTCAGCCGCAAGCTGTGGGAAGAATCCGGCCACTGGGAAAACTACCAGGAAAACATGTTCATCGTCGAGGTCGACGAGGATCACGCCAAGACCAAGACGATCAACGCGCTCAAGCCGATGAACTGCCCCTGCCACGTGCAGATCTTCAACCACGGGCTGAAATCCTATCGCGACCTGCCGCTGCGCATGGCCGAGTTCGGATCCTGCAACCGCTACGAACCCTCGGGCGCGCTGCATGGAATCATGCGGGTGCGTGGCTTTACCCAGGACGACGCGCATATCTTCTGCACCGAAGATCAGATCGAATCCGAAACGAAGAAATTCATCGAGTTCCTGGCCGCGATCTATGCCGACCTGGGTTTCGAGGGCTGGCGCATCAAGCTGTCCACCCGCCCCGAAAAGCGCATCGGCTCCGACGAAAGCTGGGACCGGGCCGAGGCGGCGCTGGGAAATGCCTGCCGGGCGGCCGGCCATGACTACGAGCTGTTCCCCGGCGAGGGCGCTTTCTACGGTCCCAAGCTGGAATTCGTGCTGCGCGACGCCATCGGCCGCGACTGGCAGTGCGGCACCTTGCAGGTGGACCCGAACCTGCCGGAACGGCTGGGCGCGGAATATGTCGGCGCGGACGGCGCGAAACACCGCCCGATCATGCTGCACCGCGCGGTGCTGGGCAGTTTCGAACGCTTCATCGGCATCATGATCGAGAACTCCACCGGCAAGCTGCCGTTCTGGCTGGCGCCGCGGCAGGTGGTGGTGGCCTCGATCGTGTCCGACGCCGACGCCTATGTGCACGAGGTGGTCACCGCGCTGCGGGCCGCCGGTATCCGCGCCGAGGCCGACATCCGCAACGAAAAGATCAACTACAAGGTGCGCGAACACTCGGTCGCCAAGGTGCCGGTGATCATGGCGATGGGAATGAAAGAGGTCGCCGAGCGCAGCGTCTCGATCCGCCGGCTGGACCGGCAAGGCTCCGAGTCGCTGCCGCTCGATGCCGCGCTCGAATCGCTCGCGGCCGAGGCCACCCCGCCCGACCTGCGCGGCTGATCTCCGGACATCGCTGTCGCAGGGGGGCTGTCTGCCCCCCGTTGCCTGCGGCAACTCCCCCCGAGGATATTTCAGGACCGCCCGAATCCCCAACGGCGTTTCGGGCGGTCACAAATATCCCGGGGTCCGGGGCTGGCCCCGGCCTGGGGCGCGGCGCCGGCGGAAAAGCGCGCGTCGGGCGGGTTCCCTGCGGTTGCGTTTGAAATCTGCGCTTGCGTTTGCGAACGAATCGTTCATCCTCTCATCCGCGTGAGCGATACTTTCTACCGCCTCCCTTCACGGGGCAGCCGGACTGCGAAAGGGCTGCACGGCCCGGACGGCAATCTCGCCGCCGGGATTTTGAAGGAGACAAGGTCATGGCGACCGGCACCGTCAAATGGTTCAACGCCACCAAGGGCTACGGCTTCATCGCGCCTGACGATGGCGGCAAGGACGTGTTCGTCCATATTTCCGCTGTTGAGCGTGCGGGGCTGACCGGCCTGAACGACAATCAGAAAGTCCAGTACGAGTTGCAGTCGGGCCGCGACGGTCGCGCCTCGGCGTCGGATCTGCAACTGCTCTGATTTTGGGCTGCGGTGGCTGCAAGCCGCATGTCGCGGCAAGGTCTTTCAACCGCATGACGTGATGGCCTGATGACGTAACGGCCTGCGGCAGCGTGGGCCGTTTTCCATTTCCGCCGCCATTCCCGCGCTTTCCGGCCATTGCAGGCGCGGCAGCGGCGCGGGCCAGGCGGGGGCGCCGTCCCCCGGCGCAGCCCGCGCCTTTCCCCTTTGCCGCCGTCACTCTGGATCCCGTCCCTTCGCCATGCAGCATTTCAATCTTGCCGAACATGTCCTGACTGCGGGGCTGGCCATGCCCGACCGGCTGGCGCTGGCGGTGGTCTCGTCCGCTCGTGCTGACCGCTGGTCGCACGCGCGGCTGCGCCGGGCGGTTCTGGGGGCGGCCGCCGGGTTGCTGGACCGCGGGGTGCAGCCCGGTGACCGGGTGCTGCTGCGCATCGGCAACGAGCCGGCCTTTCCCATCGCCTATCTTGCCTGTATCGCCGCGGGGATCGTGCCAGTCCCCACCTCGGCGATGCTGACCGAGGCCGAGATCACCCGTATTTCCAACGACATCCGCCCCGCGCTGGTCATCGCGGGCGCGGGCATCGCCCTGCCCCAGGACGACACGCCGCGGCTGGCCGCGCATGACCTGGCCGCGATGGAGACCCTGCCCCCCGCCGCTTTCCAGCGCGGCGATCCCGACCGGCTGGCCTATATCGTCTACACCTCGGGGACTTCGGGGCGGCCGCGGGCGGTGATGCATGCGCACCGGGCGATCCTGGCGCGGGCGATGATGTTCGACGGCTGGTATGGGTTGCGCGCCAGCGACCGGCTGTTGCACGCGGGGGCCTTCAACTGGACCTTCACGCTGGGCACCGGGCTGATGGACCCCTGGACCCTTGGCGCCACCGCGCTGATCCCCGCCGACGGCACCGCGATCGAACAGATCCCGCTTCTGGCCCGCCGCCATGGCGCCACCATCATCGCCGCCGCGCCCGGGGTGTTCCGCCGGATGCTGCGCGCCGACTGGGCGCCGCTGCCCGAGCTGCGCCACGCCCTTGCCGCGGGCGAGCGGCTGGACCCCGAACTGCGCCGCCAGTGGCAGGCGCGCACCGGCACCGATTTGCACGAGGCGATGGGGATGTCGGAATGTTCGACCTTTCTGTCCGGCTCGCCCGCCCGCCCGGCACCCGAGGGGACGGCCGGCTATCCGCAGCCGGGCCGGCGCGTCGCGATCCTGTCGCCCGAGGGCCAGCCCCTGCCGGCCGGCGAACCGGGGGTGCTGGCCGTCCACCGCTCGGACCCGGGACTGTTTCTGGGATACCTGGGACAGCCCGCTGAAACCGCAGAGAAATTCCAGAGCGACTGGTTCCTGACCGGCGACCTGGCGGTCGCGGCAGAGGACGGGGCGATTTCCACTCTTGGCCGCGCCGACGACATGATGAACGCAGGCGGCTACCGCGTGGCCCCGGCCGAGGTCGAGGACGCGCTGGCCCCCGTCCCCGGCGCGGGCGACGTGGCGGTGACCGAACTGCCGGTCGCCAGCGGCGCCTCGATCATCGCCGCGTTCTGGACCGGCCCGGCCACAACGCAGGCGATGCGCGACGCGGCCGAGGCGCGGCTGGCGCGCTACAAGCAGCCGCGCGAATTCATCCGCATCGACGCCCTGCCGCGCACCCCCACCGGCAAGATCAACCGCCGCGCCCTGCGCGACGCGCACCGGCCGGGGTAGCCCGAGAACCTAGTCGGGAAAGCGGATCGTCGTCCCAAGCGGGTATTCGATCAACGCCTGTAGCGGCTGGTCGCCATCCTCGGAAAACGCAAACACATGCAGCGCGTCGTTGCGCAGCACCAGCCGGCAGAACCGCCCCTCTTTCGCCAGCACCACGGGACATTCGGGCAGGTCGGCGTGGTCTACGGTCGCCTCGAACACCTCGTAGGTCAGCACCGCCATCGGCCGCACGCGCGGCGTTTCGTGGTGGATCGCGCCCGAGACCCCGGCGGTCTGGGGGCCGGTCTCCACCTCTCCGGGGACCGATGCCGGCGCGGCGCCGGCGGCCAGGCAGGTGGCAAGCCCGGCGGCAAGGGCGAAACTGGGCAATTGGCGCATTTCGGGAACTCCATCCGAATCATCCGGCACATGACTGACTTAAACACTAAGGAATTGCCACGGAAAAATTCCGCCAGCCGCCGGGGGCACGCAAACCTGCCCTTCCGCGCTTGCCCCGCGGCCCGGAGCAGTGCATGAACAAGCCCCCGCAGACAGACTACAGGACGCCCGGATGAACCGCTTCGCCGCCCCCATCGCCGAACAGATCTGGGACATGAAATATCGCCTGCGCGACGCCGACGGCCAGCCGCTGGACGGCTCGGTCGAGGATAGCTGGCACCGCGTGGCCCGCGACCTGGCCTCGGTCGAGGCCGACCCCGCCGCGTGGGAACCCCGCTTTTACGCCGCGCTGGAAGATTTCCGCTTTTTGCCTGCCGGGCGGATCATGGCGGGCGCGGGCACCGGGCGGTCGGTGACGCTGTTCAACTGTTTCGTCATGGGCACCATCCCCGACAGCATGGGCGGCATCTTCGATGCGCTGAAAGAGGCCGCGCTGACCATGCAGCAGGGCGGCGGCATCGGTTATGACTTCAGCACGATCCGGCCGCGCGGGGCCGAGGTCAAGGGCGTGGCCGCCGATGCCTCGGGGCCGCTGTCGTTCATGGACGTGTGGGACGCGATGTGCCGCACCATCATGTCGGCGGGGTCGCGCCGGGGCGCGATGATGGCGACGATGCGCTGCGACCACCCCGACATCGAAAGCTTCATCGAGGCCAAGCAGGACGCCGCCAAGCTGCGCATGTTCAACCTGTCGGTGCTGGTGACCGACGACTTCATGGCGGCGCTGAAAGCCGACACCGACTGGCCGCTGGTCTTTGACGGGCAGACCTACCGCACCATCCGCGCCCGCGACCTGTGGGACCGGATCATGCGCGCGACCTATGATTACGCCGAGCCGGGCGTGATCTTCATCGACCGCATCAACCAGATGAATAACCTTGGCTATGCCGAGGAAATCTCTGCCACAAACCCCTGCGGAGAACAGCCGCTGCCGCCCTATGGCGCCTGTCTGCTGGGCTCGGTCAACCTGGCGAGGCTGATCCACGACCCGTTCGGCCCCGAGGCCGGGATGGATCTTGACGCGCTGGACGAACTGGTCACGACCGCGGTGCGGATGATGGACAACGTGGTCGATGCCTCGCGCTTTCCGCTGCCGCAGCAGGCGGCCGAGGCGCGCGCCAAGCGCCGCATCGGGCTGGGCGTCACCGGGCTGGCCGACGCGCTGATGATGGTCGGGCTGCGCTATGGCGCGCCCGAGGCCGCCGAGGTCACGCGGCAATGGATGCACCGCATCGCGCGCGCCGCCTATCTGGCCAGCGTCGGGCTGGCCCGGGAAAAGGGCGCGTTTCCGCTGTTCGACGCGGAACGCTATCTGACCTCGGGCTTCATGCAGAAGATGGACGAGGACGTGCGCGATGCGATCCGCACCCACGGCATCCGCAACGCGCTGCTGACCAGCGTGGCGCCGACCGGGACCATCAGCCTTTACGCCGGCAACGTCAGTTCCGGGATCGAGCCGGTGTTCGCCCACAGCTACACCCGCAAGGTGCTGCAAAAGGACGGCACCCGCACCGAGGAAGAGGTTGTCGACTACGCCGCGCAGCTGTGGCGCGAGCGCATGGGCGATGCGCCCTTCCCCGACTGGTTCGTGGACGCGCAGGTGCTGGACCCGCTGGACCACGTCGCCATGCAGGCGGCGGCGCAGGAATGGGTGGACAGCTCGATTTCCAAGACCATCAACTGCCCGGTGGATATTTCCTTCGAGGCGTTCAAGGACGTGTATCTGTCCGCTTGGGACCAGGGCTGCAAGGGCTGCACCACCTATCGCCCGAACGAGGTCACGGGGTCCGTGCTGTCGGTGGACAAGCCGGCCGAGCCGGCCCCGGCCGAACTGCTGGCCGAACCGATGGACCGCCCCACGGCGCTGGACGGCGCCACCTACAAGCTGAAGTTCCCCGGCAGCGAGCACGCCATCTACATCACCGTGAACGACATCGAGGAAGCCGGCCGCCGGCGCCCGTTCGAGGTGTTCATCAACTCGAAGAACATGGAACATTACGCTTGGACCGTGGCGCTGACCCGGATGATTTCCGCGGTGTTCCGCCGCGGCGGCGACGTCAGCTTCGTGGTCGAGGAACTCAAGGCCGTGTTCGACCCCCGCGGCGGCGCCTGGATGGAGGGACGCTATGTCCCCTCGATCCTTGCCGCGATCGGGGGCGTGATCGAGCGCCACATGATCGCCATCGGCTTTCTGTCCGGCGAAGGCGCGGCGCTGAAATCCGACCCGGCGATGCGCATGGAAACCACGGTTGTCGCTGCCGGCCCCTCGTGCCCGGCCTGTGGGGTGCCGGGAATGCGGATGATCGAGGGCTGCCTGACCTGCCCCAGTTGCGGCCATTCCCGCTGCGGCTGAACGCACAAGGGGACGTGCCGGCCCGGCACGCCCCCGCTTTCTGCGCGCCGGTGGCTCAGATCGCCCCCTTTTCCATCTCGGCGGCGATGAACTCGGCCTGGCGGATCGCCAGCGCGACGATGGTCAGCGTCGGGTTTTCCGCCGCCGACGAGGTGAACACCGACCCGTCCGACACGAACAGGTTGGGCACGTCATGCGACTGGCCCCACTTGTTCACCACCCCGTCGCGCGGGTTTTCCGACATGCGGTTCGTCCCCAGGTTGTGGGTCGAGGGATAGGGCGGCGTCGGCAGCACACGCGTGGCCCCGGCGGCGCGATAGATCCGTTCGCCCACCGCATAGGCATGGTTGCGCATGGCGATGTCGTTGGGGTGGTCGGTGTAGTGCACATTCGGCACGGGCAGGCCGTATTGATCGGTCGAATCGCGGTTCAGCGTGACGCGGTTGGTTTCCTGCGGCAGGTCCTCGCCCACGATCCACATGCCGGCCATGTTCTCATACCCCTCCATCGCCGAGGTGAAGGCGCGCCCCCAGCCGCCGGGGTCCATGAAGGCGGCCATGAAGGGGATGCCCAGCGACAGGGTTTCCAGCTCATACCCGCCGACGAAGCCGCGCGCGGGGTCGAAGCCGGCCTCGTCCTGGACGATGCCCGCCATGGTGGTGCCGCGCCACATCCGCACCGGGCGCTCGAAGATGCCATAGACCGAGCCGGTCATGTGCCGCATGTAGTTGCGCCCCACCTGCCCCGAGCTGTTGGCCAGCCCGTCGGGGAACCGCTCGGACGCGGACGCCAGCAGCAGCCGCGGGCTTTCGATGGAATTGCCCGCCACGGCCACGATCCGCGCCCGCTGGAACTGCTCGGTCCCGTCGGCGTCGATGTAGCGCACCCCGGTCACGCGGCCGTCGTCGTCATGTTCGACCCTTGTCGCGTGGCAGTGGTCGCGGACCTCCAGATTGCCGGTCGCCTCGCCGCGCGGAATGTCGGTATAGGCCGAGGACCATTTCGCGCCGAACTTGCAGCCCTGAAAGCAGAACCCCGTCTGCTGGCAGGCTGGGCGCTCGTCGTTCTCGACCGAGTTGATCGCCATGTGCCCGGTCGAGACCTTGCCATAGCCGACCGCCTTGGCGCCTTTTTCCAGCACCAGGTAGTTGTTGTTGCCCGGCAGCCCCGGCCAGTCGTTGGTGCGCGTCACCCCCAGCTTCTTTTCGGCGCGGTCGTAATAGGGTTCCAGGTCCGACAGGGTGATCGGCCAGTCCAGCAGGTTGGCCCCGTCCACGTTTCCGTAGGTCGTGCGCGCCTTGAATTCATGTTCCTGGAACCGCAGCGCGGCCCCCGCCCAGTGAATCGAGGTGCCGCCCACCGCCTTGACGATCCAGGCCGGCAGGTTGGCGAAATCGCGCGCCACCCGCCAGTCGCCCGAGGTGGTGCGCATGTCGCCCCAGCTCAGCTGCGCGAAACTGTCCCATTCGTCGTTGATGTAATCCTCGGGCAGATAGCGCCCCCCGGCCTCAAGCGCGACGACCTTGACGCCTTTCTGCGCCAGCTCGTTGGCCAGCACCCCTCCGCCCGAGCCGGTGCCCACGATGACGACGACCGAGGCGTCGTCATGGTCGAATTTTGCCACGTCCACCATGTCCGTTCCCCCTTACAGCCAGTCGATGTCGTTGAAGCCGCGGTCGATGTAGCCGCCCTTGGAAAAGCTTTCGCCTTCGTAGCCGAAGACCGGCCAGACCTCTTTCTGGTTGTAAAGCCCGGTCACCAGCCCGGCCCGGATGGTCTGGAAAAAGGGCCCGTGTTCGATCATGCGCAGCATTTCCACGCGATCTTCTTCCCATCCCGCGGCCAGGTAGCTGTCAAAGCCGCGGCTTTGCGCCAGCTGGTTCAATGCGGCGACGCCGGCTTCGATCATCGCGGCGCTGTCGGGGGTATCGTAGCCCTTGACCGCGATGGCATAGAAACGGTCCGGAATACGGTCATGCGGATAGATGTCGCGGGCCATCTGGATCAGCGTGGCCATGGTTTCGGGGGTCAGCGCCGTGGTTTCCAGCGCCCATGCCGCATCGCGCGCGGCAACGAAGCCGGCCCCCACCACCAGCGCCGCCCCCGCCGCGAACCCGCGCGCCAGCAGGCCGCGCCGGGTCAGCCCCCTGACCGCGGGGCCAGAGGGGGAAATTGCAGTATCGTTCATGTCAGTCCTCCCTGAATTGGTGGCCGGTCCGCGGGTTCCCGTTTCGCGGGCTGGCTGCCGATCTGGCGCGCGGGTCGTTACAGGTAGCGGCCGCCGCGGCGCAGAACCTCGATTTCATAGCCGTCCGGGTCCTGGATGAAGAAGAACCGGGCCAGCACCGTGCCGCCGGGGGCAAAATCGACCAGCTTGCGCGGCGCCAGCCCCAGCGCGGTCATCCGCGCGTGTTCCGCGTCCACGTCCTCGACCGAGACCGCCAGATGCCCGTAGCCGTTGCCCAGGTCATAGGGTTCCTCGCGCCCCTTGTTGACGGTCAGCTCAAGCTCGAAGCCGGTTTCCTCGTTGGCAAGATACACAAGGGTGAAGCTGTCGAAGTCCAGCCGCTCGGCCACCTTGAGCCCAAAGGCCGCGCCGTAGAACGCGACCGAGCGCGCCTCGTCCATCACGCGGATCATCGAGTGAATCATCTTGGCCATGCCGGCATCCTTCCATCGTCCCTTGTCAGGATTGTGGAACGGGTTCCGTGCCGGCGGGTAGCATCATCCTACGACGCGGCAGTTTCCACCGCGGCGCCCTGCGGACCGGGCTGAACGCCGGCCTGCGATCCGGGCGGCAATCCGGTCCGGGGGCCGGGCGGAATCCCCGCCACCCGCCGCGCCGCGTCGCGCATCCGCGCGCCGCCGTTGCCCTGCAATTCCAGCTGCACCAGGCAGGCGCAACGCAACAACGAGGTAAAGTTCACCGGCTCTCCGCCCTGCTCCAGCACCTCGGACTGCAACGCCGACAGGAAACCGGGCGTGGTCCGGCCCTCTTCCGCCGCGATCCGGTCGAGGATGTCCCAGAACGCCCGCTCCAGCCGGATCGAGGTGCTTTGCCCGTTCAGCCGCAGCTTGCGGGTCACCGGCTGGTAACGGCGCGGATCCTGCCGCGCAAAGATTTCGCACATGGCGTCATTCCCCCCACAACATTCCCCACAACGCAAGGCAGGCTAGCACGCCGCACGGTCCGGACACCATGCAAAGGCGCGAGATCACGCGCCGGCCGGATCAGGGGTGGTGGGGTCAGGGGCGG
>JAZIHR010000092.1:0-12228 GCA_036678445.1 Alphaproteobacteria bacterium | reverse complement strand
ACCCCCCACAGGATCGAACGCCTGCTGGCGCGCAGCCCCGGATGCGACAGCGCCCAGACCAGCAGCCCGACGACGACCAGCGCCACAAAGACGGAAAACGGGATGCCCAGCCGCTCGAAAGAGGCGGCGAAGCTTTGCGGGGTATCGGCGTCCACCTGCGGGAACAGCCGGTGGCGGATCGGAGCCAGCGGCCCCGACAGCCCCACGAAGCCGCTGATTGCCAGGATGATGACGATGACCATGGCGCGCAGATCGCCGCTGCCCAGCCGCACCAGCGCCCCGAAGCCGCAATTGCCGGCCAGCGCCATGCCGTAGCCAAAGATCAGCCCGCCGACGACCGAGGCCAGCGGCAGCCAGGCTACCCGGTGATAATAGGTCTCTCCCAGGTCGATCAGGCCGGCTGCGGCACCGGCCTGCGTGGCCAGGATCGCCACCGCCAGCACCACTCCCCACAGCCGCAACCGCCGCTGGTCACCGCCGTAAAGCGCCGATTCCAGCGCCCCCAAGGTGCAGAAATCCCCCAGCCGGGCAGCCAGTCCCAGCACGATGCCGGCAATCAGCCCCACCAGTGCCGCAAGCCCACCCCAGGACAGATGTCCCGCGAGAAATTCCGTCAATCCCGCTTCCCTTCCGGATCCTGCTGCGTTTCGGCCCGCGCGTGGCGGGCCAGCAGGTCCAGAATAGCGGGAACGCGCGTATCGGCCAGCCGATAATGGATCGTGTGCCCTTCACGGCGGGCGGCGACCAGCCCTTCCATCCGCAGCCGGGCCAGTTGCTGGCTGACGATGGCCTGCCGCGACGCCAGCAGCGCCTCAAGCTCGGACACGTTCTTTTCGCCGCCGCGCAGGTGGCACAGGATCATCAGACGCCCGTCATGCCCCATCGCCTTGAACAACGAGGCGATGGGCTCGGTCCGCTCGATCAGCGGGCGCATCGTTACGGCGGGCTCGGGGGGCTGTGTGTCCAGAGTCTCGCCCATCGTCGTCGCGGCCCGTCCGAAGGTGTCCGTTCCTGCTGCCGCGTCGCTGGTGCCGAAAATGCTCATGGCGTTGCTTCTGTCCGATCCGTGGCCAGGTCCGCCCCCGCGCGCTCGATCAGTTGCGCGATCATGGGCCAGAAGAAATCCTCGCCGGGGTAGCCGACCAATCGCCCGTGCTCGGCCCCATCGACAAGCACGACAAAGGTGGGGGTCAGCGGCGGCGGACCGTTCAGGGTGACGCCCTCGGGCGGGGTGGCGCCCAGACGCATCCGTTGCAGGGGGGCGGCGCGGCCCTCGTCCGTCCTGGGCCATTTCGGCGCGATCTCGTCGTCGAAGCGGGCGCAGTAGTGGCAGCCCGGCTGCTCGACCATCAGCATCGACAGCTCGGCCGCCGATGCCGGGGCAAGGGCCGGAATCGCAATCGCCAGCCCCAAGGCAAGGGCGCGGGCCCCGACAAGCCGTTCCGCGATGCGCACCAAGTTGACACCTCATGCTCTTACATAGCAATAATCTAATATACGCGGCCGGATTGCACAATCCCGACAACCGGCCCGCGACCGGATACCGCAGCCCCCAAGCGGGAAGGAGCCACCCCCATGCTGGACCTGTCCTACGGAGGCGCCGCGCTGGCGGGGCTTCTGTCGTTCTTTTCGCCCTGCATCCTGCCGATGGTGCCGTTCTACCTGGCCTACATGGCCGGCACCTCGGTCACCGAACTGCGCGAGGACGGCGCCCTGCCGCCCGGGGCGCAGGGCCGGCTGCTGCTGCGCGCGGCCGCATTCGCGCTGGGGGTAACGTCGATCTTCGTGCTGCTGGGCGTCAGCGCCACCTCGCTGGGCCGGGTGGTGGCGGAATGGCGCCAGACGCTGGGCTGGATCGCCGCCGCCGTCCTGATCCTGTTCGGGTTGCATTTCCTGGGCGTGCTGCGCATCCCCCTGCTGTACCGCGAGGCGCGGGTGCAGGCCGGTGGGCGCCCCGGTTCGGTCGCGGGGGCCTATGTCATGGGGCTGGCCTTCGGCTTTGGCTGGACCCCCTGCGTCGGGCCGGCGCTGGCCGCGATCCTGATGATCGCCGGCGGGATGGGAGAGCCGTGGCGGGGCGGGCTGCTGCTGCTGGTTTACGGGCTGGCGATGACGCTGCCCTTTGTCGTGGCGGCACTGTTCGCGGGCCCCTTCCTGCGCTGGCTGGGCCGCAACCGCGGGCTGATGCGCCACGTCGAACGCGCCATGGGGGTGCTGCTGATCCTGTTCGGACTGCTGATCGCCACCAACAGCGTCAACCTGATCGCCGACTGGATGCTGCGCAATTTCGATTGGTCGAAGGTGCTGACCTGAGCGTCGGCACCCTTCCGGAATACCATTTCCGACAGTGGCCCAATAAGGCTGCCCGGCCCCGCTTCCGGCATTGCCCCGGGTGATTCGGTCGCTTTTCCGGTGCGCTATATTCAGCCGGAAATAACGGGAGCCATTCTGGAATCTTTCTTCTGTTCCAGTCAGTTGCCAGAACAATCCGGCACGGCACATTTCACGCGCAAGGGCAAAACATATGAATATTCATGTGTCGCTATATTAGGGCTTGCACGACGTCGTTCCGGCTTGCTACGGTCAGCAGAACAAGATCAGGGAGAGATCGCATGACCCGACGCGCATGGCTGCCTGCCTTGGCTGCCGCAATCATTTCCGCCGCGCCGGCATTTGCTGAAATCGCGCCGAACGACGTGGTTTTCGCTGACGGAGCCGTCGAGGCATCGCTGACCGGCACCCCGGGCGACCCCGCCTCTGGTGCCAAGGTGATGACCACCAACGCACTTGGCAACTGCGTGGCCTGCCACCAGATCGCCGCGATGCCAGAGGTCGAGTTTCCGGGCGACATCGCCCCGGCGCTGGACGGAGCCGCCGACCGCTACTCCGAAGCGCAGCTGCGCGGCATCGTGATCGACGCCAAGCACACCTTCCCCGACAGCTTCATGCCGGGGCTTTACAAGACCACGGGCTTCATCCGCCCGGGCAATGGCTACACGGGCAAGGCTTCGGATGGCGACCCGCCCCCCATTCTGACCGCACAGCAGGTCGAGGACGTGGTCGCCTATCTGCTGACCCTGAAAGACTGAATCGAAAGACGACAGGAGAGAGACGATGATGCTGAGCAGACGGGACACTCTGCTGATCGGCCTCGGCGGTGTGGCGGCAACGCTTCTGCCCGGCGCCGTGCTTGCCGCGAAGGTCGAGGAACTGACGGCCGAATTCACCGGCGGCGCCGCCCCCACCGAGGGCGACCTGACCCTGACCACCCCCGAGATCGCCGAGAACGGCAATACCGTTCCGGTTGAATTCAACGCTCCGGGCGCCGTGGCGGTCATGCTGCTGGCGGCCGGCAACCCCGAACCCGCGGTCGCGACCTTCAACTTCGGCCCGGCGGCCGGCGCCCAGCGCGGCGCGACCCGCATCCGGCTGGCGCAGACCCAGGACGTGATCGCCGTTGCCAAGATGGCGGACGGTTCGTTCCGCCAGGCCAGCAACAACGTCAAGGTCACCATCGGCGGCTGCGGCGGCTGACAGGGCTGACAGGAAGGAAACAGATTCATGGCAAGCGACTCCAAACCCCGGGTCAAGGTTCCCAAGTCGGCCAGCGCCGGCGAGGTTGTCACCATCAAGGCGCTGATCAGCCACAAGATGGAATCGGGCCAGCGCAAGGATGCCGACGGCAACCTGATCCCGCGGTCCATCATCAACCGCTTCACCTGCGACCTGAACGGGCAGAACGTGGTCGACGTGACCATCGACCCCGCGGTTTCGACGAACCCGTATTTCGAGTTCGACGCCAAGGTCGACGAAGCGGGCGAGTTCAAGTTCACCTGGTATGACGACGATGGCGATGTCTACGAAGACACGCAGCCCATCGCGATTGCCTGACGACGACCGAGCAAGGGAGGAGACCCGGTATGCGCCGGACGTTCACTACTCAACTGGCCGCAACTGCACTGGGGCTCATCCTTGCCGGCGCGGCGTGGTCGGACCCGGTCGAGGATACGCTGGTCATCGAAACCGATGACGGCGAGCTCGAGATCGTGACCAAGGCCCCGGCCCCCGACCATCTCAAGGGCGTGATGGACACGGTCTGGTCGGGCTGGCACTTCCGCGAGGACGAGACCCGCGACCTTCAGCGCGACGATTTCGACAACCCCGCGATGGTGTTCGCCGACCGCGGGCTGGACCGCTGGAACGCCGAGATCGGCGCGAACGGCGAATCCTGCGCCTCGTGCCACCAGGGCCCGGAAACCTTCAAGGGACTGCGCGCCGTCATGCCGCGGGTCGATGAAAAGACCGGCAAGCTCATGATCATGGAGGACTATATCCAGTCCTGCGTGACCGAGCGCATGGGGCTTGAGCCGTGGAAACTCACCGGCGACCAGATGAAGGACATGCTGGCCCTGATCTCGATGCAGTCACGCGGTGAAACCGTGAATGTCGCGATCGACGGCCCTGCCCAACCCTTCTGGGAACACGGCAAAGAGCTGTACTACACCCGCTTCGGCCAGCTGGAAATGGCTTGCGCCAACTGCCACGAGGACAACCAGGGCAAGATGATCCGCGCGGACCACCTGAGCCAGGGTCAGGTCAACGGGTTCCCGACCTACCGGCTCAAGGATGCCGGCATGGTGTCGGCGCAGCAGCGCTTTGTCGGCTGCATCCGCGACACGCGGGCCGAAACCTTCGCCGCCGGCTCGGACGAGTTGAAGGCCATCGAGCTTTACGTCGCCTCGCGCGGGAACGGACTCGCCGTCGAGGGTGTGTCGGTCCGGCACTGACGACAGCAACAGGGGCCGGCACGGCGCCGGCCCCATATTTCACAGACCGGCAGGCACCACTGGCCCCGCCCCGGCGGAATGGCTGGCTTGTGCCTTGAGACATCAAGGAGAAACCATGATCACCCGGCGCCATTTCCTGCAGGCCGCGATGGCCACATCGGCCATCGTCGGATCGGGACTGGGCAACTGGTCCCGGCTGGCGGCCCAGCAGGCGCTGACCCAGGACCAGTTGCTGCAATTCGACGACTTCGGCAACGTCACCCTGATCCACATCACCGACATCCACGCGCAGCTGAAACCGATCTGGTTCCGCGAGCCGGAAATCAACACCGGCGTGGGCGAGGCCAAGGGCCGCGTCCCCCATATCACCGGCACCGATTTCCAGAAGATGTTCGGCATCGAGCCGAAATCCCCCGAAGCCTATGCGCTGACCTACCCCGATTTCGACGCGCTTGGCCGGGCCTATGGCCGGATGGGCGGGGTGGACCGCATGGCGACCGTGGTCAAGGCGATCCGCGCCGCGCGGCCCGACAGCATCCTGCTGGACGGCGGCGACACCTGGCACGGCTCGATGACCTCGCTCAAGACCCGCGGGCAGGACATGGTCAACGCGATGAACCTGCTGGGCGTGGACGGCATGACCAGCCACTGGGAATGGACCTACGGCACCGAGCGGGTGAACGAGATCGTCGAATCCCTGCCCTTCCCCTTCCTGGGCGCCAACATCTTCGACGTGGAGTGGGACGAGCCGGCGTTCGAGCCCTACCACATCTACGAAAAGAACGGGCTTGCCATCGGGGTGATCGGCCAGGCCTTCCCCTATATGCCGATCGCCAACCCCGGCTGGATGTTCCCCGAATACAGCTTCGGCATCCGCGAGGAACGGATGCAGGCGATGGTGGACGAGCTGCGCGGCAAGAACGTGGACCTGGTGGTCTGCCTGTCGCACAACGGCTTCGACGTCGACTACAAGATGGCCAGCCGGGTCAAGGGCATCGACGTGATCCTGTCGGGTCACACCCATGACGCCATCCCGGAACCCGTGCTGGTCGGCGACACCATCATCATCGCCACCGGCTCGAACGGGAAATTCGTCAGCCGCGTCGATCTGGACGTGCAGAACGGCCGCATGGCCGGGTTCCGCCACAAGCTGATCCCGATCTTCTCGGACGTGATCACTCCCGACCCGGAAATGGCGGCGCTGATCGACGCCGAGCGCGAGCCCTTCAAGGCCGAGCTGGAAGAGCAGATCGGCACCACCGAGATGGTGCTGTACCGCCGCGGCAACTTCAACGGCACCTGGGACGACCTGATCTGCGACGCGGTGCGTTCGGAACGCGACGTGCAGATCGCGCTGTCGCCGGGCGTGCGCTGGGGACCGTCGCTGCTGCCGGGCGACCCGATCACCCGCGAGGACATCCACAACGTCACCTCGATGACCTACGGGCAGGTCTACCGTTCGGAAATGACCGGCGAGACGCTCAAGACCATCCTGGAAGACGTCGCCGACAACATCTTCAACACCGACCCCTATTACCAGCAGGGCGGCGACATGGTGCGCGTCGGCGGGCTTGGCTACTCGATCGACGTGTCGAAGCCCATCGGCCAGCGGATCAGCGACATGGTTCTGGCCGACACGGGCGAGGCGATCGACCCCGCCAAAAGCTACACCGTCGGCGGCTGGGCCAGCGTCAACCAGGGCACCGAAGGCCCGCAGATCTGGGACGTGCTGGAAGCGCATGTCCGCAAGCTGGGCACGGTCAACCTGCCTGAAAACACCTCGGTCCGCGTGACCGGAAGCTAGATGAACGGAGGCCCCATGACCACCGACAACAACGACGAAACCCGCAACCCCAGCCGTCGCCGCTTTCTGCAAGGCAGCGCGATGGCGGGCGCCGGGCTGATCGCCGGGACGGGCGCGGCCCGCGCGGCGAACCCCGACCCGCTGATTACCGAGGTCCAGGACTGGGCCAGCGTCTTTGGCGACCCCGTGGACGCCAGCCCCTACGGGATGCCGATCCATTTCGAGGAACATGTCGTCCGCCGCAACGTCGAGTGGCTGACGGAAAGCACCGCCTCGTCGATCAACTTCACGCCGATCCACGCGCTGGAAGGCACGATCACCCCGCAGGGCGTCGCCTTCGAACGCCACCACTCGGGCGCGATCGAGCTGTCCAAGCCCGATTACCGGCTGATGATCAACGGGCTGGTGGACCGGCCGCTGGTCTTTACCTTCGAGGACCTGCTGCGCTTCCCCCGCTCGATGACCGTCGCATTCTGCGAATGTGCGGCCAACGGCGGGATGGAATGGGGCGGCGCCCAGCTTGAGGGCGTGCAGTTCACCCAGGGCATGATCCACAACATGGAATACACCGGGGTGATGCTGCGCGACCTGCTTGAGGAAGCCGGCGTCAAGCCCGAGGGCAAGTGGATCTATGCCGAGGGTCACGACGCCAGCTCGAACGGCCGCTCGCTGCCGCTGGAAAAGGCGCTGGACGACGTGATGGTCGCGTTCTTCGCCAACGGCGAGGCGCTGCGCAAGGAACACGGCTATCCGGTCCGGCTGGTAGTGCCCGGCTGGGAAGGCAACATGTGGATCAAGTGGTTGCGCCGGATCGGGGTCTATGACCAGGCCGTCGAAAGCCGCGAGGAGACCTCGAAATACACCGACCTGATGCCGGACGGCCGGGCGCGGAAATGGACCTGGGTGATGGACGCGAAATCCGTCATCACCTCGCCCAGCCCGCAGGCGCCGATCCGCCACGGCAAGGGGCCGCTGGTCATCACCGGGCTGGCCTGGTCGGGCAACGGCAAGATCGACCGCGTGGACGTGTCGCTGGACGGCGGCCGCAACTGGCAAGAGGCGCGCCTTACCGGCGACGCCCGCCCCAAGGCGCTGACCCGCTTCCACCTGGACATCGACTGGGACGGCAGCGAGCTGTTCCTGCAATCGCGCGCTGTCGACGAGACCGGCTATGTCCAGCCGACCAAGCAGGCGCTCCGCGAGATCCGCGGCCTGAACAACGTCTATCATAACAACGGCATCCAGACCTGGTGGGTCAAAGAAGACGGCGAGGTGGAAAATGTCGAAATCGCGTAACTCTGCTTTTGCCGCCCTGCTGGCCGCCGGGCTGATCGCCGGCCCCGCGCTGGCAGAACCGCTGGGCATCGGCCGCGAGGCCCTGCCCGAGGAAATCACCGCCTGGGACGTGGCGGTGCTGCCGGACGGCACCGGCCTGCGCGAAGGCTCGGGCGACGTGGAAACCGGGGACGAGCTGTTCGCCGAACACTGCGCATCCTGCCACGGCGACTTTGCCGAAGGGCTGGACAGCTGGCCTTCGCTGGCCGGGGGCGCGGGGTCGCTGAACGATCCGCGCCCGGTCAAGACCATCGGCAGCTACTGGCCCTATCTCTCGACGGTGTATGACTACGTCCACCGCTCGATGCCTTTCGGCAATGCGCAGGTCCTGTCGGTGGACGACGCCTATGCGATCACCGCTTTCCTGCTGTATTCCAATGGGTTGGTCGAGGATGACTTCGTGCTGACGCACGAGAACTTCACCGAGATCACCATGCCGAACGCCGACGGCTTCTATCCCGACGACCGCCCGGAAACCGAATATGTGCAGTTCTCGGTCGAGCCCTGCATGACGGACTGCATCCCCGGCACGCCGGAAATCACCAAGCGCGCCGCCGACCTGAAGGTGACGCCCACGGACGAGGACGGCAAGCCGGCCGGCACCCTGCCGGGCATCGGCGCCCAGTCCGACGCGGGCTGAGGATGGCCCGCCTGCCCGTCCATGCCCGCCCTGCCCCCCTGCTGACGCGGCGGGGGCTGCTGGGCGGCATGGCGGCGGGCGGTGCAATGCTGGCTGCGCCCGCGCTTGGGCAGCGGGCGCAGCCCCATGTCGTGGTGATCGGCGCCGGCCCCGGTGGGGCGACCGCGGCGCGGGCACTGGCCCGTTCGGCCGGCGCGCCGCAGGTGACACTGGTCGAGGCGAATGCCGAAACGCTGACCTGTTTCTTTTCCAACCTGCATCTGGGCGGGCTGATCCCGCTGGATCACCTGCGCCACGGCCACGACCGCCTGGCCGCCACGCCGGGGCTGACGCTGGTCCACGACCGCGCCGCCGCCATCGACCGCGACGCCCGCCGGGTGGCGCTGGCTGGGGGCGATGTGCTGACCTACGACCGGCTGATCCTGTCGCCCGGCATCGACTTCGTTCCCGGCGCGGTTCCCGGCTGGTCCGAGGATGACTCGGCCCTCATGCCCCATTCCTACAAAAGCGGCGATCAGGTCGCGCTGTTGATGCGGCAGGTGCAGGCGATGCCGCAGGGCGGCACCGTCGCCATCGTCGCGCCCCCCGCCCCCTATCGCTGCCCGCCTGCGCCTTATGAACGCGCGGCAATGATCGCGCGGACGCTGCGGCAGGTGAACCCGACGGCCAAGATCCTGATCCTCGACCCCAAGGATCACTTCACCAAGCAGGCGCTGTTCGAGGAAGGCTGGGGCCGCCATGCTGACGGCATGATCGACTGGATCGGCCCTGAATTCGGCGGCGCCGCGGTCGAGGTCCGCCCCGACCGCATGGAACTTCTGGTCGAGGGCGAGGTGCAGCGCGTTGATGTCTGCAACGTCATTCCCGCGCAGCAGGCGGGCGCGCTGGCCCGGATCGCCGGGCTGACCGATGCTAGCGGCTGGGTGCCGGTGCAGGCGGATTCGATGCGTTCGCAGGCCGACCCCGCCATCTGGGTGCTGGGCGATGCGACCGATGCAGGCGCCATGCCCAAGGGCGCCTTTGCCGCCCACGCACAGGCCTATGTGGCGGTGGACGCGGTGCTGGCCGATCTTGCCGGCACCACGCCGCACCCGCCCGCCTATGAAAGCGCCTGCTGGTCCTGCTTGGCCGAAGGCGACAGCGTAAAGCTGGCCTCCAGCTTTGCCCCTCGGGACGCGCGCATCGAGCAGACCGCCACCAGCATCAGCCAGACCCAGGAAAACGCCGCGACCCGCCGGGCCACCTATGACGAAGCGTTTTCGTGGTATGACACGATCACTGCCGAAATGTTCGGCTAAGCCGATGGAGACCCCCATGATCTCGCGCCGCCTGTTTCTGATGTCCGCCGCCGCCGGCACCGTGCTGGCCGGGATGCCGTTCCGCGTCTGGGCGGGAAGCTCGCTTGACCTTGGCGGCGGGGTGCGGGTGGACACGCTGTCGGACGGGCATCTGGTGCTGCCCTTCGATTTCAGCTTTGCCGGGCTGCCGCGCGACGAACTGGACCCGATCCTGCAACAGGCCGGGGTTTCGGGGGACATGATCCAGTCGCCCTGCAACATCACCCTGCTGCGCGACGGCACCAACACGGTGCTGTTCGATGCCGGCAGCGGCCCGGATTTCATGCCCACCGCCGGCAAGGTGGCCGAAGCGCTGGCGGCGCTGGACCTGACCCCCGACGACATCACCCATCTGCTGTTCACCCATGCCCACCCCGACCACCTGTGGGGCGTGCTGGACGAATTCGACGAGCCGCTGTTCCCCAACGCCGCCCATGTGATGGGCCGGGTCGAGGCCGAATACTGGACCGACCCCTCTACCTTCGGCAGCATCCGCGAGGACCGGCAAAGCTTTGTCGCGGGTGCCTCGCGCCGGATCGAGGCGCTTGGCGATGCGCTGGCGCTGATCGAGGACGGGGATTCCCCCCTGCCCGGCATCACCGCCCGGCTGACCCCCGGCCACACTGCGGGCCACATGTCCTTTGACATCGACGCGGGCGGCCAGCGGGTGCTGGTGGTGGGTGACGCCATCGCCAATGCGCACGTAGCCTTTGCGCGGCCGGGCTGGGACAGCCCCTCGGACGAAGACCCGGCCCTGGGCGCGCAGACGCGGCTGAAGCTGCTGGCGGAACTGGCCGACAGCGGCGTTCCCCTGATCGGGTTCCACCTGTCGGACGGCGGCATCGGTCGCGCCGAACGCGACGGCGACGGCTTCCGTTTCGTCCCGGGCTGATTCCCCCGGCCCGGCGAACGGAAAAGGCCCGGCGTCCGCGCCGGGCCTTTTTCATGGCGACTTGGGCGGTCCCGCCTTAAGCTGCGACCAGCGCCGGGCGCGGGCTGCGATCGACCAGGAAATCGGTCAGCATCGCCCCGATCCACATGCACAGCAGCGCCAGCCACGCCGTGCCGACAAAGATCGAGGTGCCCGTCACCCCCGCCCCGATCGCGCAGCCGCCCGCAAGCATGGCGCCGAACCCCATCAGCCCCGCCCCCAGCATCGAGCGCCGCATCTGGCGTTCGCCCTCGAACCCCTGAAACTTGAGCTCGCGCGACCAGGCGGCGGCCAGAAAGGCCCCCAGGAACACGCCCGGCACCAGCCCGATGTCGAACCCCAGTGCCGGCGCCGGTTCCAGAAAGAACATCAGCGTGGTGGCCGAAGGCCCCGAAAAGGTCATCGAGGTGACCGAGACCGGCTCGAACGCGACGCGGGCGATCTGGGCGGTCAGCACCCAGCCCATCGCCACCGCGAACCCCACGCCCGAGGCGAACACCAGCTTGCGCGCGCTGATCCGGTTGCGCCGCGCCACCACCAGCGCGGTGGCAGCAAAGCCCAGCCCCAGCGCCAGCCCGGTCCAGTCCGGCAGGGGCCAGCGTTCCAGCAGATTCACGTTGGTCCCGCCCGGCGTCACCCACAGCGCCGCAAGGCTCTGGCGCAGCGGCGCCAGCCAGCCGTGCAGCGACATCTGCGCCACCACGGCAAAGATCAGCCCCGCCATGACCGAGCGCAGGTTGCCGGTTGCGGCCAGCACCAGCATTCGCCCCGAACAGCCCCGCGCCAGCACCATGCCGGCCCCGAACATCAGCCCGCCGATGATCGCCCCCGACCATGAACCGGGCACGGCCATCATCCGCGCCTCGTTCGCATGGAACAGTTCCATAAGCTGGGCGGATTGCACCCAGACCATCGCGGTGGAAAAGCACAGCAGCCATACCGCGACCCGCGGCCCCATCGCGCCGCGCCCGAATTCCACCGTCGCCGCGCGCAGGCAAAAGGCCGAGCGCTGCGCCGCCACGCCGAAGATCACCCCACAGGCCAGTCCCATCAGGGCGGCCATCCGCCCTTCGCCGACGGCATCAAGCAGCGTGATGAAATCCATTCCCGGGCTCCTCTGTCCTGACGGGGCATCCTAGCACAGATAGGGATCGTAGCGCAGGTAATCCTGCCGGCCCCACCCCTGGCGCTGCGTCATACTGGCGCAGCCGCGCGCGGGCAGCCCCTTGTTCCTGCTGGTGTTCCCGCGCCGACCGCCCGCACGGCCGCACGGGGCACGATTGATACAAACCACCGTTTTCGTGATACAATCAAAAGGAGAATCGCGCCACCCTGCGCAGGAGGCTCCATGCCGGACCGTGCCCCCCCGACCTCAGCCCCCCTGACTCCAGCCC
>JAZIHR010000091.1:0-12259 GCA_036678445.1 Alphaproteobacteria bacterium | reverse complement strand
GGTCCATGTCAGCCAGCCTGCCCCCCAGGTCACCGTCGAGCAGCCCGAGCCGACCGTCACCGTCACCCAGGCCCCGCCCGAAGTCACCGTCGAGCAATGCGCCCCCACGATCACCGTGACCCAGGCCGAGCCGACGGTGACCGTCAACATCCCGCAGCCGATCGTGTCGGTGGTGCTGCCCGACCCTCAGGTGACCGTGGGCGAGGCCAGCGCCCAGGTGACCGTCGAGACCCCCGCGCCAGAGGTCTCGTTCGTCCAGCCCCAGCCGAAGATTTCCATCGAGGGCGCCGAGGCCCGCGTCGATGTGATCGAGGCCGAGCCTCAGGTCGAGGTGACCCGCGCCACCGAGGCGCAGGTCGAGCTTCGGCAGGACCAGCCGGAAGCCGCGGCCGAGCCGGCAGCCGATGCGCAGGAACCCCTCGCCCCGCAGGCTGGCACCCCGCAGGCCGGCGCCGCGCCGGCGATGCCGCTGAGCGCCGCCGGGCTTGAAATCCGCGAGGGCTATGCCGCCGTCCCGACCGAGGACCTGTCGTCCGGGGATCTGGCCGGCACCCCGGTCTACGCGGCGGATGACCAGCATATCGGCGATGTCCGCGATGTGGTGGCCGATGCCTCGGGCCGGGTCCGGCAGGTGATCGTCGGCGTTGGCGGTTTCCTGGGAATCGGTGAACGCGATCTGGCTTATCCGGTTGACGAGGTGTCGTTCCAGCGCCGGCCCGACGGCTCTGACCTGCGCGCCTATGTCGGCACCCCCGCTGCCGAGGTGCAGAACCTGCCGGAATATCTGCCGGCGCCGCAGTGATGTGGCCGCAGTGATGTGGCCGCAGGGGTGGCAGCGGCCCGGCAGAATGTCCCCGCCGGGCCGAGGCGGGCGAGGAAAACCGGGCGGGGCAAACGCCGAACGGGCATGGTTTCCCCGCTTTTTCACCCCCGGCGCCGGGTTTTTCGTCATTCCGCCCCGGTCGCGCGCTTTGTTGCTTGACCTCTTGCGCGGCGATGCGTAAATCCCCGTCACCCCAGAGGCGATCTGGGTGTGGTGTGGGCGGTTGTAGCTCAGTTGGTTAGAGTACCGGCCTGTCACGCCGGGGGTCGCGGGTTCGAGCCCCGTCAACCGCGCCATCCACCACCACAGTGTCGCCACCGGGAAATGCGCGGTTGTAGCTCAGTTGGTTAGAGTACCGGCCTGTCACGCCGGGGGTCGCGGGTTCGAGCCCCGTCAACCGCGCCATCTTCCCCTTTTCTGCCCTTTTGCCGGGACGATTTCCGTCCGGTGGCTGCAGGCGTTCCGGCCGGCCCGTCCTTCTGGCCGGTTGCCCGTTCCCTGGGCCGCGCCGGTGCGGCGGGCCTTTTCATCCGGCGTCACATCCCTATGCTGGCCCCGTTGCGAAGGAGACGCTGATGGCGCGCGGAATTGATTATGGCGGCATGATGCACCGTGCCATGCAGGGGCTGATCGCCGACGTGCTTCAGGTCGTCGCCGAAGAAGGGCTGCCGGGCGAGCATCATTTCTTCATCACCTTCGACACCCGGGACGAAGGCGTCGAGATGGCCGACTGGCTGCGCGAACGCTACCCCGAGGAAATGACCATCGTCATCCAGCACTGGTTCGACGATCTCAAGGTCACGCACGAAGGCTTCACCATCACGCTGAACTTCGGCAACTCGCCCGAGCCGCTGTATATCCCCTTTGATTCGGTGCGCACCTTTGTCGACCCGTCGGTGGAATTCGGGCTGCGGTTCGAAACCCAGGAAGGCGAGGGCGACGATACCCCCGACGAAGGAAACGGCGACGACGGCGGGGCCGCCCCAGGGCCCGGCGGCGATGCCGGGGCCGGCGGCGGAACAGGTGGCGGGGCCGAGGTCGTCAGTCTGGACAAGTGGCGCAAGTGATCCGCGCCGGCCGGCCGCCCCGTGCGGCCGGGGTGATTGCGACCGGGTGATCCATGCTGACGGCGCCGGCCGCCTTGTGCGGTGCGGTCCCGTGTCGCGGTCCCGTATCAGCGCGGCGCGCCGGCCTGTCGCAGCGCATCGGCCAGCCATTGCTGCACCATCCGGTGCGCCTCGTCCGGGTCCGGGCCGCGCTCGTCAAGGACCGCGCGCAGATAGATACCGTCGATCAGCGCCCCCAGCGTTTCCGCCAGCCGCGCCGCCTGCGCCCCGGCGCGCGGCCGCAGCGCATGCAGCAGGTTGCTGCGCAGGCGGCGGTGATAGATCGCCAGCAACCGCGCGGCATCGGGCTCGGCCAGGGTCAGCGGATAGAAGTTCAGCCAGGCGGCGATGGTCTCGCGGTCGAAATGCGCGCTGTCGAGGCTGGCAGAGATGATCGTCTCGGCCCGGCGGTCGGAGGGCGCTCCGGCCAGCGCCTCGCGGACGCTTTCGCCGTAGCGCGTCAGGATGTGGCGCATGGCCGCAACCAGCATCTGCGATTTCGAGCCGAAATAGTGATGGGCCAGCGCCGGCGACATCCCCGCATCGCGGGCGATCCGGGCCACGGTGACCTCTTGCGCCCCCGCCCGCCCGACGGCGGCGATGGCGGCATCCACCAGGGCCGCCTTTCGGCTGGCCTCGGTCCCGATTTTAGGCATAAAAGGACCCTCGGCAGAATCACCAAGTGCCGTAACGGATAGCGCAGCCTGATTGACCCGTCAATCAACAATCGCGCTGGCGCCGACACAGAACGACGAGGAAGTAGGAGACCGCCATGACTTTCCGCACCAGCCTGCTGGCGCTTGCCGCCGCGACGCTGCCCCTGGCCGCGCCCCCCGCCCTCGCGGCCGAACCGGCCAGTTGCCGCAGCGTCCGCATGTCCGATCCCGGCTGGACCGACATCTCGGCCACCACCGGGCTGACCACCACGGTGCTCAGGGCGCTGGGGTATGAGCCCGAGGTCACGGTGCTGTCGCTGCCCTTCACCTTTGCGTCGCTGTCCACCGACGACCTGGACGTGTTCCTGGGCTACTGGCACCCCTCGATGATCGCCGACCTGCGCCCCTATACCCAGGCCGGGACCATCGACACCGTGCACACCAACCTGACCGGCGCCAAATACACGCTGGCCACCAACCGCGCCGGAGCCGAGGCCGGGATCACCGATTTCGCCTCGATCGCCGCGCATCGCGACGTGCTGGAGGGGCGCATCTACGGGATCGAGCCGGGCAATGACGGCAACCGGCTGCTGCTGGACATGATCGCCGCCGACCAGTTCGGGTTGGGCACCTTTGAACTGGTCGAATCCAGCGAACAGGGGATGCTGGCGCAGGTCGCCCGCGCCGATGCCGCCGGCAAGCCGGTGGTGTTCCTGGGGTGGGAACCGCATCCGATGAACAGCCGGTTCGAGTTGACCTATCTGCCCGGTGGGGATGAGGTCTTTGGCCCCGACCTGGGCGGCGCCGAGGTGCGCACCCTGACCCGCGCCGGCTATGTCGCGGAATGCCCCAATGTCGGGCGCCTTTTGCAGAACCTCGAATTCACCCTGCCGATGGAAAACGAAATCATGGGCGCGATCCTCGACGAGAACCGCGACCCCGAAGAGGCGGCGCGCAGCTGGCTCAAGGCGCACCCCGAGGTAGCGGGGCCGTGGCTTGACGGCGTCACCACCATCGACGGCGGCGATGCGCAGGCGGCGCTGACCGCGGCGCTGGGCGGATGATGGAACGGCTGACCGCGATCCTGACGGAAAGCAAGCTGCCGGTCGGCAGGACCGCGCGGCAGGTCTTCGACTGGCTCAAGCTGCATGCCGAGCCGGTGTTCGGCGCCATCGCCGACGGGCTGGGGGCGCTGGTCGATGCGATCCATGCGGTGCTGGTGTTCCCGCACCCGCTGGTGTTCACCGCGGTGGCGGCGGCGCTGGCGCTGCTGCTGCGCCGCGGGGTGGCGGTCGCGGCAGGGGTGGCGGCGGGATTCCTGTTCATCCTCAATCAGGGTTACTGGAAGCCGACGATGGAATCGCTGTCGCTGGTGCTGGCAGCGGGGGTCGTCTGCATGGCGCTGGGGGTGCCGGCGGGTATCGCGCTGGCGCACCGGCCGCGGCTGTATCGCCTGGCGCGGCCGCTGCTGGACCTGATGCAGACGCTGCCCAGCTTCGTCTATCTGATCCCCGCCATCGTGTTCTTCGGCATCGGCACGGTGCCGGGGCTGGTCGCCACGGTGATCTTCGTGCTGCCGGCGCCGATCCGGCTGACGCGGCTGGGGATCGCCTCGACCCCGCTGCCGCTGGTCGAGGCCGCGCGCGCCTTTGGCGCCACCCCCCGACAACTGCTGTGGAAGGTCGAACTGCCCAGCGCGGCCCCCCAGATCCTTGCCGGGCTGAACCAGACGATCATGCTGTCGCTGTCGATGGTGGTGATTGCGGCTCTGGTCGGCGCGGCGGGGCTGGGGGTGCCGGTGGTGCGCGCGCTTAACAGCGTGAACACGGCGCTGGGGTTCGAATCGGGCATCGTGATCGTGGTGGTGGCGATCATCCTCGACCGGCTGCTGGCCGCACCACGGAGAGAGAAATGACCGTCGCGTCCCCCTTTGCCCAGGCCGTGCCCGCGCCCCTGGCCCCGCCGCCGCCGCGCCCGCCTGCCGTGGTCTTCGCCCATGTCTCCATCGCTTTCGGCGACCACCCGGAGCGGGCGCTGCCGCTGGCCGATCAAGGGTTGGACCGCAGCGCCATCTGCGAAGCAACCGGGCAGGTGCTGGGGGTGCACGACTGCTCGCTCGAGGTCGGGGCGGGCGAGATCGTGGTGCTGATGGGGCTGTCCGGCTCGGGGAAATCGACGCTCTTGCGGGCGGTGAACGCGCTGAACCCGGCGGTGCGCGGCGATGTCCGCATCCGCATGGGCGATGCCATGACCAGCGTCACCCGCGCCGACCCGGACACGCTGCGCCGGATCCGGCTGGACCACGTGTCGATGGTGTTCCAGCAGTTCGGCCTGCTGCCCTGGCGCACGGTGCGGGAAAACGTCGGTCTGGGGCTCGAACTCGCCGGGCAGTCGCGCCGGCAGCGCCGCGCCCGCGTTGACCAAGAGCTGGAGACCGTCGGCCTGTCGGACTGGGCCGATCGACGGGTGGGCGATCTGTCGGGCGGGATGCAGCAGCGCGTCGGCCTGGCCCGCGCCTTTGCCACCCGCGCCCCGATCCTGCTGATGGACGAACCGTTCTCGGCGCTGGACCCGCTGATCCGCACGCGGTTGCAGGACGACCTGCTGGCGATGCAGGCCAGCCGCCCGCGCACCATCATCTTCGTCAGCCACGACCTGGACGAGGCCTTCAAGCTAGGCGACCGCATCGCGCTGATGGACGAGGGGCGGATCGTGCAGACCGGCACCGCGCTGGAAATCCTGCGCAACCCGGCCAACGCTTATGTCGCCGAGTTCGTCGCCCACATGAACCCGGTGGCGGTGCTGACCGCCGCCGACCTGGCCGAGCCGGGCGAGGCCCCGGGCACACCCCTGCCCGGGACGCTGCCCGCGCGCGAGGTGATGGCCGCGCTGGCCGAGACCGAGGCGCTGCCCGTGGCGGGGGGCGGACGGGTAACACGAGCGGGGGTGCTCAGGCGGCTGGCCCATCCGGGGAACGGCCGCGGATAAGCCGCGCCGGCGGTGCCCGCGTCAGCCTTGCATGGGTATTTGGACCAGAAAGAAACATCTGCCGCAGCCCTCTCGCTGGCCGCATTTTCCGTGCGAGGGCTTCTTTCTGGTTTAAATACCCATGCTCCCGTGCTGTTGCCGATGCGGCTGCCGGGTCGGGCCCGGCCGTGGATCACCCGCCCAGGATCAGCGTCGCGGCGATGGTCCACATCACCACCGCCATGCCAGCCTCAAGCACCCGCCATGCCTGCGGGCGCGCGAACAGCGGCGCCAACAGCCGCGCGCCGTAACCCAGCGAAAAAAAGAACAGGAATGATCCGCTCATCGCGCCCAGGGCAAAGCCCAGCCGGTCGGGCTGTGCCGACGAGACCGAGCCGATCAGCACCACCGTATCCAGCCAGACATGCGGGTTGAGCCAGGTCAGCGCCGCCAGCGCCGTCAGCGTGGGGCCAAGCGCCGGTGCCGCGCCGTCGGCGACCTGCAATGCCTCACCCCCGTGCCAGGCCGCGCGGGCCGAGCGCAGCCCATACCACAGCAGGAACGCCGCGCCGCCCCAGCGCATCGCCTGCATGAACCATGGTGCATTGCGCGCGATAGCGCCGGCGCCCGCCACACCCGCCGCGATCAGCGCCGCATCCGAGACGGCGCAGAACAGGCAGACGGCGAACACATGGTTTCGCAGCAGCCCCTGTTTCAGGACAAAGGCGTTCTGCGCCCCGATCGCCACGATCAGCGACAGCCCGATTCCCAGCCCTGCGAGGTAGCTGCCCGTCTGAATCATCCCGCTGTCCCCTCGCATGAAAAAGCGGCGCCGCAATGGGCGCCGCCAGTCATCCTGTCGTGCCGTCTCAGCCCAGCTGCGCCGCGATTTCCTCGGTCAGGTCGAAGTTGGCGGTGACGTTCTGCACGTCGTCGTCCTCTTCCAGCGTGTCGATCAGCTTCATCAGCTTTTGCGCATGGTCGAGATCGGCGACCTCGGTCGGGGCCTGCGGCTTCCAGATCAGCTTGGCGGTTTCGGATTCGCCCAGCGTGGCCTCGAGCGCCGAGGCCACCTCGGCCAGATCGCTGTCGCCGGTGTAGATCCAGTGGCCCTCGTCGTCGCTTTCCACGTCCGAGGCGCCCGCCTCCAGCGCGGCCATCATCACGGTGTCGGCGTCGCCCGCGCTGGCCGGATACATGATCTCTCCCACCCGGTCGAACATGAAGCTGACCGAGCCGGTCTGCCCCAGGTCGCCGCCGTGCTTGGTGAAATAGCTGCGCACGTTCGAGGCGGTCCGGTTGCGGTTGTCGGTCATCGCCTCGACGATGATGGCGATGCCGTTCGGGCCGTAGCCCTCATACCGGATTTCCTCGTAGGTCTCGGCGTCGCCGCCCAGCGATTTCTTGATCGCGCGGTCGATCACGTCCTTGGGGACGGAACTCGACCGCGCCTCTTTCACGGCAAGGCGCAGGCGCGGGTTCTTTTCCGGGTCAGGGTCGCCCATCTTGGCGGCGACGGTGATTTCCTTGGCCAGCTTCGAAAACAGCTTGGACCGCAGCTTGTCCTGCTTGCCCTTGCGATGCTGGATGTTGGCCCATTTGGAATGGCCTGCCATGAGATCCTCTCGCTTTGGTGTGGCGCGGTTCTAGTCAGCGGGGGGCGCGGGTGCAAGCTGGGCGAACAGGAACAGGCGCACGGCGGTTGCCAGCCCCACTTCGGGCGGGCGGGCGTGGTCGATGGCGGCGATCAGCTGCGCGCGGGTCATGCCGCGGGCGGCGGCCGCATCGGCAGCGGCCCGCCAGAAGGCATCTTCAAGGCTGACGCTGGTCGCGTGCCCGTCGATGGAGACCGAGCGTTTGGCCGGCGGCGACAGCGGCGGCAGCTCAAGCGTCATCGTCACGCCGGTGCTGGTCGAGGATGCGGGCGGCCCGGGCGGCCTCGGCCTGGTCCTGCGCGCGCTCGGCCTTGCTGCGGCCGAATTTCGCGGCGTTCTCGTCGCCCTGCCGGCGCTTTTCGGCGCGGGCACGATCCTTGCGGAAATGGTTGAGGTTGGTGATCTGCGCCATGGCGGCAGGATAGCGCGCCGGCGGGCGCGGGGAAAGACGCGCGGGACCGGCGGCCCCGCGCGCGGCGGCGGCTCAGTCCTCGGGGCCGACCATCTGTTCGGGGCGCACGATGCGGTCGAACTCGTCCTCGGTGACAAGGCCCAGGCCCACGGCCTCTTCCCGCAGGGTGGTGCCGTTCTTGTGGGCGGTCTTGGCGACCAGGGTGGCGTTGTCATAGCCGATGGTGGGCGCCAGCGCCGTCACCAGCATCAGGCTTTCCTTCATCAGCTTTTCGATGCGCGCGGTGTTGGCCTGGGTGCCGACCACCATGTTGTCGGTAAAGCTGACGGCCGCGTCGCCCAGCAACTGCATGGATTGCAGCACGTTGTAGGACATCATCGGGTTGAACACGTTTAACTCGAAATGACCCTGCGACCCGGCAAAGCCCACCGCCGCGTCGTTGCCCATCACATGGGCGCAGACCATGGTCAGCGCCTCGGCCTGGGTCGGGTTCACCTTGCCCGGCATGATCGAACTGCCCGGTTCGTTTTCCGGCAGGATCAGCTCGCCCAGCCCCGAGCGCGGCCCCGAGCCCAGGAAGCGCAGGTCGTTGGCGATCTTGAACAGCGAGCCGGCGATGGTTTTCAGCGCGCCGTGGAAGAACACCATGGCGTCATGGGCGGCCAGCGCCTCGAACTTGTTGGGGGCGGTGACAAAGGGCAGGCCGGTGATCCTGGCGATCTCGGCGGCGATGGCGGTATCCCAGCCCTTCTTGGTGTTCAGCCCGGTGCCGACGGCGGTGCCGCCCTGCGCGAGTTCGTAGATCTGCGGCAGCGCCAGCCGCACCCGCTCGATCCCCATGCGGACCTGGTGGGCATAGCCGGAAAATTCCTGCCCCAGGGTCAGCGGGGTGGCGTCCTGGGTGTGGGTGCGGCCGATCTTGATGATGTCCTTGAACTGGTCGCGCTTGGCTTCCAGCGCAGCCGCCAAATGTTCGAGCCCCGGCACCAGCACGTCGCGCGCGACCATGCCGATGGCGACATGCATCGCGGTCGGGAAAGTGTCGTTTGAGGACTGCCCCATATTGACGTGGTCGTTCGGATGCACCGGCTTTTTCGAGCCCATCTCGCCGCCAAGAATCTGGATGGCGCGGTTCGAGATCACCTCGTTCGCGTTCATGTTCGACTGGGTGCCGGAACCCGTCTGCCAGACCACCAGCGGGAAATGATCGTCGAGCTTGCCCTCGATCACCTCGTCCGCGGCCTGCACCATGGCGTTGCCGATGGCGGGGTCCAGCTTGCCGGTCGCCATGTTCACCTGCGCCGCGGCCTGTTTCACCACGCCAAGCGCGCGGATGATGGCCGTGGGCTGCTTTTCCCAGCCGATCTTGAAGTTGCCCAGGGACCGCTGCGTCTGCGCGCCCCAGTAGCGGTCGGACGGGACTTCCAGCGGGCCGAAGCTGTCGGTTTCGGTGCGGGTGTCGGTCATGGGCTGATCCTCTGGCAGCGATGGGCTGATAACGTCGGCGTCATAAGACGAAAGCGCCACGGGATCAATCGGTATGCGGTGGCATACCGCTTTCTGACCCGCCTTGGCGTCTGCCCGGCAGCTCGGGCGCTGTCGTCGCCGCCGCGTGGGTATTTGGACCAGAAAGAAGCCCATGGTGCTGCGAATATGGGCTTCTTTCTGGCTTAAATACCCAATCCGGCGTGGCAGCAGGCGCTATGCGGCAGTCGAGTCGCAGATGCTGCCGTTTGCGCCAGTGTCCGCGGCGTGGCAGAAGGTGGCGCAACGGCGAACAAGGGGAACGGGCGATGAACGACGAAGGTTTCGGCAAGGGCAGCCACCTGCATCTGATCGACGGATCGGCCTTCATCTTCCGCGCCTTTCACGCGCTGCCGCCGCTGACCCGGAAATCCGACGGGCTGCCCATCGGAGCGGTCGCCGGGTTCTGCAACATGATCTGGAAATACATCAACGACGCCAAGGGCGCCGATGCGCCGACCCATGTGGCGGTGATCTTCGACCATTCGTCGAAAACCTTCCGCAACGAGATCTTCCCCGATTACAAGGCCAACCGCCCCGAACCCCCTGAAGAGCTGCGCCCGCAGTTTCCCCTGACGCGCGAGGCGACCATCGCCTTCAACCTGCCCTCGATCGAGATCCGCGACTTCGAGGCCGACGACATCATCGCCACGCTGGCCTGCCAGGCGCGGGAACTGGGCGGGCGGGTGACCATCATCAGCTCGGACAAGGACCTGATGCAACTGGTGGGTGAAGGGGTCGAGATGCTGGACCCGATCAAGGGCAAGCCCATCGGCCGCGACGAGGTGTTCGAGAAATTCGGCGTCTGGCCCGAGCAGGTGGCCGACGTGCAGGCGCTGGCGGGCGATCCCACCGACAACGTGCCGGGCGCGCCGGGCATCGGGGTCAAGACCGCCGCGCTGCTGATCAACGAATATGGCGATCTGGAAACCCTGCTGGAGCGCGCGGCCGAGATCAAGCAGCCCAAGCGCCGCCAGACACTGATCGACCATGCCGGGCAGATCCGCACCTCGAAGCGGCTGGTGCAGCTGGATTGCAAGACGCCGATCGACTTTGCCATGGCCACGCTTGAGGTGAAGGACCCCGACCCCGAGGTGCTGATGGAGTTCCTCAACCGGATGGAGTTCCGCAGCCTGACCAAGCGCGTGGCCGAACGCTTCGACACCGCCGCGCCCGAACCGCTGGCCCCCCCGCCCGAGGCGGCCTCGCCCACCGCGCCGCAGTTCCCGCCGGTCGATCACGATGCCTATGTGACGATCCGCGATACGGAAACCCTGCAACGCTGGCTGGACGCGATCACCGAACGCGGCATGGTCGCGGTCGATACCGAAACCACCGGGCTGGACGAGATGCGCGCCGACCTGGTGGGGGTTTCCTTCTGCACCGAGGTCGGGCAGGCCGCTTATCTGCCGCTGGGCCATGTCGAGGGCACGGCCGACCTGTTCGGCGGCGGCGCGCAGGCCGAGGGGCAGATCCCGATGGATCGGGCGCTGGCGATGCTCAAGCCGGTGCTGGAAGACCCGGCGGTGCTCAAGATCCTGCACAACGCCAAGTATGACTGGAAGATCCTCGCCCGGCTGGGCATCCGCATGGCGCCGGTCGATGACACCATGCTGATGAGCTATGCGCTGAACGCGGCGCTGCACAACCACGGGCTGGACGAGCTGGCGGAAACCTATCTCGGCCACCGCTGCCAGCCGATCAAGGGGCTGATCGGGTCCGGCAAGAACCAGATCACCTTTGCGCAGGTGCCCATCGACGCCGCCACCCGCTACGGCGCCGAGGATGCCGAGATCACCTGGCGGCTGTGGCAGCATTTCCGCCCGCAACTGCCCGCCGCCCAGGTCACCACCGTTTATGAAACGATGGAGCGCCCGATGATCGAGGTGCTGGCCGGGATGGAGATGGCCGGCATCCAGATCGACACCCAGCACCTGACCCGCATGTCCGGCGCCTTTGCGCAGAAGATGGCGCAGTTCGAGGACGAGGCCCACGCGTTGGCCGGCGGCAGGTTCAACCTTGGCTCGCCCAAGCAGATCGGGGAAATCCTGTTCGGGCAGATGGGGCTGACCGGCACCAAGGCCGGCAAGTCGGGGGCGCTGTCCACCAGCGCCGACGTGCTTGAGGACCTGGCCGCCGAGGGCCACGAACTGCCCGCCCGCATCCTCGACTGGCGGGCGCTCGCCAAGCTGAAATCGACCTATACCGACGCGCTGCCGACCTTCGTGAACCCGGAAACCGGGCGGGTGCATACCTGCTATTCCATCGCGGGCGCGGCGACCGGGCGGCTGGCCTCGACCGATCCGAACCTGCAAAACATCCCCGTGCGCACCGAGGAAGGCCGCCGCATCCGCGAGGCGTTCCTTGCCCCCGAGGGCAAGCTTCTGGTCAGCCTCGACTACAGCCAGATCGAGCTGCGCATCCTGGCCCATATCGCCGACATTCCGGCGCTGAAACAGGCGTTTGCCGACGGCATCGACATCCACGCGATGACCGCCAGCCAGATGTTCGGGGTGCCGGTCGAAGGCATGGACCCGATGATCCGCCGACGGGCCAAGGCGATCAACTTCGGCGTGATCTACGGGATCTCGGGCTATGGGCTGGCGCGCAACCTGCGCATCCCGCGGGCCGAGGCGCAGGCCTTCATCGACATGTATTTCCAACGTTTCCCGGAAATCCGCGCCTATATGGACCGCACCACGGCCGAGGCAAAGGCGCAGGGCTTCGTGCGCACGCTGTTCGGACGGCGCATCCACACCCCGGGGATCACGTCAACCGGCCCTGCGGCGGCCGGCGCGCGCCGCGCCGCGATCAACGCGCCGATCCAGGGCACCGCCGCCGACATCATCCGCCGCGCCATGATCCGGATGCCCGCCGCGCTCGAAGGGATCCCGGCGCGGATGCTGTTGCAGGTCCACGACGAGCTGGTGTTCGAGGCCGACGAAGCCGCTGTCGAGACGCTGATCGCCGCCGCGCGCAAGGTCATGGCCGGTGCCGCCGATCCGGTCGTGCATCTCAGCGTGCCGCTGGTTGTCGATGCCGGCTCGGGGCGCAACTGGGCCGAGGCGCATTAAAAGAAGGGCGATTGGCGGGACAGGCCACGACTGGGGGAGGGG